>CAZJBN010000017.1:0-11717 GCA_964543955.1 uncultured Bifidobacteriaceae bacterium | reverse complement strand
AACCCTTCAGGGTTGCCTGGACAACGCTGTCAGTTCCGGCCGTATCGATCTTCGAGCCGCACCACGTCGTCGGTTTCCGGCGTGGAGACCTCGAAGATGTCCGTGTCTTCGAGCGCCGTCATGCGGTGTACGGTTGGCGGCGTGACGTGGACGGCTTCGCCCGGGCCCATCTCGCGCTGCGTCAGCTCGTCGCCGACCTTCATCTCGAAGAGGATGCGGCCCGAGTGGACGAAGATCGTCTCGTCCTTCCTGTTGTGATACTGCAGGCTCAGGGCGTGGCCCTTCTTGACGTGAATGAGCTTGCCGACGTACCGGTCCGTCCGCGCCCACCACAGCTCGTGCCCCCAGGGTTTCTCGACTCGATGCAGGTCTGACACACCGCGCTCCTTCTGCTTCTCGCTGCCCGGACTTCGACGTTCAGGTCCTATTTCTGGCTTCTCACCGTCGCCAGCGCGTCGAAGAGGAACTGCTCCACTTCGGCGGCCGTGGCCAGGCCGAGCGCGCGGCGCGCCAGCCGTCGCGCCTCGTCGACGTGCACGTCCCGCACGACCTGCCGGACGAGTGGGATCGCGCCAGGGGTCATGCTGAACTCGCGCAGGCCGAGGCCGATCAACAGGCCGACCAGTGCCGGGTCCGACGCCATCTCGCCGCAGAGCGCCACCGGAAGACGGCTTCGGCGCGCGGCCCGGCTGACGAGCCTTACCAGGCGCAGCACGGCCGGATGAAGCGGCTCGTACAGGTCGGACACGCGGTCGTCGGTGCGGTCCACGGCCAGCGTGTACTGGATGAGGTCGTTGGTGCCGATCGTCAGGAAGTCCACTTCCGGAGCCAGCAGATCCGCTGCGAGCGCGGCCGCTGGCACCTCGATGAGCGCGCCGATGGGCACACGCGGCGCGTGGAGATCGGTGCAGACCTGCTCCACCATCGCGCGGGCCTGACGTACTTCTTCGACCGCCGTGACGAACGGGAACATGATGCGCACCGGACCATGGGCCGATGCGCGGACGAGCGCGCGCAGCTGTGTCCAGAGGACCTCGGTGTGCGCGAGCCCAAGCCGCAGGCCGCGCAGGCCGCGCCGGCGTGTCCGCCCGTGCCGGCGATCGGCGGGCGGCGTCAAGTCGTCCTCGTCGAGGTCGAACGTGCGGATCGTCACCGGCCTCGGCGTCACCTGTTCGACGAGCGCACGGTACGCGGCGTACTGCGTCTCTTCGGACACCGACTCCACGGGCCGGCCCGAGAGCAGAAACTCGGAGCGGTAGAGTCCGATCCCTTCGGCGCCGACTTCGTCGAGAAACGGCACGTCCTCAACGAGCTCGAGATTCGCGTCGAGCCGGATGCGCGTGCCGTCCGCGGTGGTCGTTGGCGCGTGCGGCGTCGGGGCGCCGGCGCGGCGGCGCGGCCGTGTCGCGCGTCGCTGGGCGTCGGCAATCTGTTCCGGGGACGGGTCGACGATCACTTCACCCGTCGTCCCATCGAGGATGACCGGCGTGCCGGCGGCCATGCTGGCCGACAGATCGTGGAGGCCGACGATGGCGGGCACGTTGAGCGATCGCGCGAGGATGGCCGTGTGATACGTCCGGCTGCCCGCGTCGGTCGCGAAGCCGAGGACGCGCGTCCAGTCCAGCTGCGCGGCGAGCGACGCCGTCAACTCGTCGGCGATCAGCACGGACGGTCCGTCGAGCTCGGCGAGCAGATCGCGCGGTCCGACCGTGCCGTGGCGGAGGTTCATCCGGAGCCGTCCCGCCACGTCCGCGACATCGGTTTCGCGCTCGCGGAGGTACGGGTCCTCCATTTCCATGAACAGGCGCCTGACCTCCGCGTAGGCGCGATGCACGGCCCAGCCGGCGTTGACACGATCGTTCCTGACGATCTCCCGCGCGCGCTCGACGAGCAGCGGATCGTCGAGCATCAGCAGCTGCGCGTCGAAGAGGGGCGCCATGTCGCGTGCCGGGCCTTCGGGCAGGCGATTCCGGATGTCCTGCAGCTGCTGCCGCGACAGGTCCCGCGCCCGGTCGATCGCGGCCACCTCGCGCTCGACGCGATCGGGCGGGATCGGGAACCGGACCACCTCCGACGGCTGCGTCAGGACGACGGCCCGCCCGACGGCGACGCCGGGCGATACACCAATACCTGTCAGGCGTTCCACGCGGGTTCTCCAAAGCCGGACAGCACGAGCGCGGCCAGGGCGTCGACTGCCTCCGCCTCGTCGGGACCGTCCGCCGAAATCTCGATTACGACCCCGCGTCCGGCTGCCAGCAGCAGGACGCCCATGATGCTCTTGCCGTCCACGGTCCGGCCGTCGCGCCTGACGCGAACGCGCGACTCGAACTTCGTGGCGGCATGCACGAACTTTGCCGCGGCGCGTGCGTGCAGCCCCAGGGGATTCGGCACCACGGCTTCCCTCGACGTCATACGTCAGCCGGTGAGGCGGCCGGGCCGGGCGAGGTGCCTTCCAGCAGGTCGGTGGCCACCCAGATGGCGCTTCGCCCATGATCGCTCAGCTCACGCGCCACCTCGATGAGCGCCGGCGTGTCCTTCAGGCTGGCCGCCTTGATCAGCATGGGCAGGTTCACGCCGGTAATCACCTCGACCTGGTCTTTCGCCAGGAACGTCATGGCCAGGTTGCACGGCGTGCCGCCGAACATGTCCGTGGCGATGAGCACGCCCTGCGTCCGCTCGCGCACGCGTGTAATCGCGGCCTGGATGTCGTTCCGCGCGTCCTGGACGTCCTCGTGCCAGCCAATCGAGACCGCCGCGAAGTGCGGCAGGTCGCCGACTATTGTCTCCGCGGCGTTGAGAAGTTCCGTGGCCAGCTGCCCATGAGTGACGACGACGAATCCAATCATGTCTCCCTCGTCATGTCGCGATGGCGGACCCGCGTCGTGACACCTTTGACATCGGCCATCTCGCGCTTGAGCGCCTCGGCCAGGTAGACCGACCGGTGGCGCCCGCCTGTGCAGCCGATCGCGACCGTCAGGTACGACTTCCCTTCCTCCACGTAGTGTGGCACCAGAAAGCGCAGGAACGACGTGAGCCGTGCCACGAACGCCCGCGTGAGGGGCTGGCGTCGCATGTAGGCCGCCACGGCGCGATCCTTCCCCGTCTGCGGCCTGAGCAGCGGCACCCAGTGCGGGTTCTTCAGGAACCGCACGTCGAACATCAGATCGGCTTCGGTCGGCGTGCCGTAGCGGAACCCGAAGCTCAGGAACGTCAGGACCAGCCGCGACGCCTGCCGCCGGCCCGCGACGATGTCGAGGAGGGCCTGTCGGAACTCGTGGACGTTGAGCGTGGTCGTGTCGAGGACCTTGTCGGCGAGCGCGCGAATCGGCCGCAGCGCGGCGCGCTCCTCCGCAATGCCCTCGGTCACGGGACGATCGGGCGCCAGCGGATGCGGCCGCCGCGTCTCCGAGAACCGGCGCACCAGCTCGTCGTCGCCGGCGTCGAGGAAGATGAGCGTGGGCCGCGACGGCCCTGCCGCGCCGATGGACTTGTACTCGCGCGGGAAGTCCGACGCGAAGCGCTGCTCGCGCACGTCCATCACGACGGCGAGGCGCTCATGTTCGGTGCCGGGGCGCGCGAGGTCGGCCATCACCGGCAGGAGCGCCACCGGCAGGTTGTCGACGCAGTAGTACCCGAGGTCTTCGAGTGCGCGGATGGCCTGCGACTTGCCCGCGCCCGAGAGGCCCGTCACGACGATGAACCGGGACGAGCGGACGCGCGCGGCGCTGCGTGTCGAGCGTCGACGGGCGGCCGCCGCCTTCTTCGTCACGGCAACCCTCCGGGATCACCGTCGTCTTCCGGCTCGTCGTCGGGCAGGGGCGCGAGCGCGCGATCGAGGCGGGACACGAGCTCGCGGGCCGCATGGATGCCGCGCGCGCGGAGCAGCTGGTTGCGCGCCGCGACCTCGATGAGCGTGGCGAGGTTGCGGCCGGGCGCGACGGGCATCCGGACGAGCGGCACGCGCAGGCCGAGCAGGTCGTAGTGCAGGTCGTCGAGTCCGAGGCGGTCGTACTCGTGCGCCTCGTCCCAGCGCTCGAGCTGAATGACGAGCTCCACGCGCTTCGAGCTGCGCGTCGCCGCCACGCCGAAGAGATCCCGGATGTTGATGAGGCCGAGACCGCGCACTTCCATGTGGTGCCGCGTGATCTCCGGACAGCTGCCGATGACGATGGATTCGGCGCGCTTCCTGACCTCGACCGTGTCGTCGGCGACGAGCCGGTGGCCCCGGACGACGAGGTCCAGCGCGCACTCGCTCTTGCCGATGCTGCTCTCACCCATCAGCAGGACACCGAGGCCGAGCACGTCGAGGAGCACGCCGTGGATGATCTCCCGGACGGCCAGGCGATCTTCGAGCAGCGCCGTCAGCTTGCCGATGGCCGCCGCGGTCGGCACCGACGTCGACAGGAGGGGCATGCCCGCCTCCTCCGCCTCGCTCACGAGCTCGGGCACGATCTTCGCGCCGCCGGTGACGAGAATGCAGGGCACGTTGCTGGCGAGCGTCTTGGACAGGACCTCCCGCCGCGCCTCTGGCGGCAGGCGCTCGATGAAGCGGATTTCGCTGTCGCCGTAGATGAGGATACGGCCCGCCTGCAGGTACTCGTGGAAGCCGGCGAGCGCGAGGCCGGTCTTCTGGATGTACGGCATCGTGATCGGCCGATCGATGCCGCGCGACCCGGCCATCAGTTCCAGCGAGAGGCCGGCCGTGTCGGGCCGGATGGCGAGCAGGCCGCCCACGGTGACGGCGGGGACGGAGGCCATGTCAGGTGCGCCGGCGTCTACCGCCGGCGGCGCCCCTTCCATTTGCCCTTGAGCCGCGACGCCTGGTGGTCCAGCTTCTCCACCGCCATGGTGGCCGCGGCCTGCCAGGTGCCGCCCGTGCCCGATGCGTGGAGGAAGTGCTCGCCGCGCGCGTGTACGGTCACCTCCACGACCTTCTCGAGCTTCTCCCGCCACACGACGGCCGTGGCCGAGAGACCGGCATCGCTCAGGTGCCGGAAGACGCGAGCCATCTTGGACGTGATGAGGTTGCGAAGGTAGCTGGATGGAACCATCCGGCGACCCTTGATCTCGATCTGCATGATGTCAGAAGAGCACCTTGCGCTGGTTCGACGTGGGAATCTTCAGCTCCTCGCGGTACTTGGCAATGGTGCGCCGCGCGAGGATCAGGCCCTCGCGCTGGAGGATGCTGACGATCTTGGAGTCGCTGAGAGGTTTTCTGGGATCTTCGGCCTCGATGATCTTCCGGATGCGGTTCTTGATCGTCACCGACGAGACCGACTCGCCGTACGAGCTGCTGATGCCGCTGTGGAAGAAGAACTTCATCTCGTGCACGCCCTGCGGGGTGTGCATGTACTTGTTGGTCACGACGCGGCTCACGGTCGACTCGTGCATGCCGATGTCGTTGGCCACGTCGCGAAGCACGAGCGGACGCAGGTGCTCGATGCCGTGGTCCATGAAGTCGCGCTGGAAGTTGATGATGCTCGTCGCGACCTTGTGGATCGTCTTCTGCCGCTGCTCCACCGACTTGATGAGCCAGAGCGCGGAGCGGAACTTGTCCTTCACGTACGCGCGGGTCTCGTCGCCGGGCTCGGTCGCGCCCTTGTCGAGCAGCCGCCGGTAGGTGGGGCTGATCCGGAGCTGCGGGAGGCCGTCCTCGTTGAGCACGGCGACGTACTCCTCCTCGACCTTGACGACGTACACGTCGGGGATCACGTACTGGGACGGCTGCGGATTGTAGCGGCTGCCCGGTTTCGGATCGAGCTGCTGGATGATCTCGATGTGGTGCTTGAGCTCTTCCAGCGTGACGTTCAGCTTGCGTGCGAGCTCCGGGATCTGATGGTTCTGCAGCAGCCGCAGGTGCTCGGTGACGATCTTCTCGGCGGGCGTGCCTTCGAGCTGGAGGTGGCGGACCTGGAGCGTCAGGCACTCCTGCAGATCCCGCGCCGCAACGCCGATCGGGTCGAAGCCCTGCAGCATGCGCAGGACGTCCTCGACCTGTTCCACCGGCCACGGCCCCATCCCCGCAATCTCGTCCACCGATGCGACCAGGTACCCATCGTCGTTGAGGTTGCCGATGATGGCTTCGCCCATCTCGCGAATCTGGTCGTCGTTGGTCTGCAGCGACAGCTGCCATTCCAGGTGGTCGGTCAGCGACGAGGCGCTCGAGAGCGTGTTCTCGATCGGCGGCAGCTCGCGCACTTCCTGCGGCGCGCGCGGGCGGTAGCTGTCTTCGAGGTACTCCCCGAAGAAGTACTCGTAGTCCGCATCGTCCCAGCTGTCGGACTTCTCCGTCGGCTGCGGCTTCTCGGGTTCCTTCTCGGTGGCGGGCTGGGCTTCGGCGGCCTGCAGGTCCTCGGTCGGAATCTCCTCGAGCAGGGGGTTCTCGACGACCTCCTGGTTCAGCAGGTCCGCGAGCTCGAGGGTCGACATCGGCAGCAGCTTGATGGCCTGCTGCAGCGAGGGCGTCAGAATCAGCTTCTGCGCCAGCTTGGTTTGAAGTCTCTGCGTGATTGCCATGCCGGACTCCCCGATTCTAGTCCAGCCTGAAATCGGTCCCGAGATAAATCCGCCGGACCTCCTCGTCGGCGGCCAGCGCATCGGGTGTCCCACTGCGGAAGATGCGCCCGTCGGTCACGATGTAGGCGCGGTCGGTGATGCGGAGCGTCTCGCGGACGTTGTGATCCGTGATGAGGACGCCGATGCCGCGCTCCTTCAGGTGGAAGATGATCGTCTGGATGTCGGTGACGGCAATCGGATCGATGCCGGCAAAGGGCTCGTCGAGCAGGATGAAGCGCGGCGACATCACGAGCGCGCGCGTGATCTCGGCGCGGCGCCGCTCGCCCCCCGACAGGGTGTAGGCGGCCGCGCCGGCGAGCGAGGTGAGGCCGAGCTCGGCCAGCAGCTCGCGCGCCCGCTGCTTGCGCTCGGCGTGGGAGAGCGGCAGCGTCTCGAGGATGGCGAGGACGTTCTGTTCGACGGTCAGCCCGCGGAAAATCGAGGGCTCCTGGGGGAGGTAGCCGATCCCCTTGCGCGCGCGCACGTACATCGGATCGTCGGTGATGTCCGTGCCGTCGAAGGTGACGTGTCCGGAGTCCGGCGCCGTCAGGCCGACCGTCATGTAGAACGTCGTGGTCTTGCCCGCACCGTTCGGTCCGAGCAGCCCGACGACCTCGCCGGAGCTGACCTCGAGGCTGACCCCGTTGACGACCGTGCGACCGCTGTACGACTTCGTGAGGGCCTCGGTGCGAAGAATCGACATCAGTGGGGGGGCGTGCCGGGGCACTTGCCCCCGCGCGTCTCGGTGCGGACCTCTTCGTTGCCGTCGATCGTCACTCTATCGGACGACCGGTAGAAGGTCAAAGTCTTGCCGGCCGACGAGTTGCACTCGTCCTCGTAGGTCACCGGCGCGCCCACGATCACGTAGCGTTCGTCCGACGGACGGTACGTGAGCTCGGCGCCTTTCGCCGTGCGCACGCCGATAATCGCGGTGACCTGGCCGGTGGCCTTGAGCTGGTCGAGCGCGTTCTCGCCCGTGGCGAGGCCGAGCTCGATGTGATTTGCGCGCAGATCACCCTGCTCGCCGACCATGCGCGCGAGGCCGTCGGGGGCCACCGTGTCGTAGACGGCGCGGCGCGTGTCGTCGGAATAGGAGAAGGTGGAGGCCACGACGATCGTCGGATCGCCGGAGCCCGGCGTGGCATCCGGCTTCCCGCCGGCGAGCGCGAGCGTCGTGCGCACCTTGCCTGCCGCGCTCAAGTCGCCTTTCGATTCGTCCAGCGTGATCGTGTCGGAGAAGATCTGCGTGTTGCCCTGCAGCAGCCGGGCCTGCCCCGTGTAGACGCCGCGCTGCGCGGCTTCGTCGTATGTCATCGAGTCCGAGACGATCATCACCGGCTCGGCGTCACCCAGCAGTCCCGGGCGCCGCGTGCGGCCAGTCTGGCCGGCCTTCGTCGCGGTCGGCTGCAGCGTGCTCTTGACCGTGCCGCGCGCCGACATCTTGCGCGGCGAAAGCGTCAGGTCGATCGACTCGGCGTCGATGCGCAGCGTGGCGTCGCTGAGGTTGGGCATGGTCGTGCCGTCACGGCCCGTGAGGGCCAGCGTCCCGGCGTCGATCTGATACACGGCCTGCACGCTCTCGGCGCGAAGCCGGCCCTCCTCGAAACGGAAGCTGCCGGTGAAGCGGGCTTCCTGGAGGGCGCCGGACCCGCCGGCGAGGCGCGTGGTGAGCGCCTGCGCGCGCGCCGTCCGCGCCGGCCGATCCTGAGCGGCGCTCTCCGTGAACACGACGCCATCCTTGAAGATCATGCCCGTCAGTCCCTGCCCGGACTGTCCGGTGCCAGCGAGCTCGGCGGCGCGAATCGTACGTGGCGGCGCCCCGCCCGCGGCTGGCAGCGCGACCGAGACGTTCTCGCGGCTGAGGAGGTTCGTGATGGCGCCGTCGGGCGCCAGCACGATGTCCGTGAACTCGCCCGAAAGGCGCTGCCCGTCCGAGCCGTCCTGGTTGGCCATCTGGATCGTGGACTGTCCGGCCAGCGTCGCCTGCTGCAGCGTCCGTCCATCGTCGGCGTAGTCGAGGTTGATGTCGCGCGCGCGCATGGCCCGAAGGGCCCCGAGGCTTGTTCCTCCCGTCACGCTGGCATTGCCGCGTAGCTCGATCCGATCCGGCTCGTCACGGTCGGGAAACAGGAAGACCGTGGCCTCGTCGGCCTGGATGATCTGCCCGTTGCGGTTCATGTGGACGCCGCGCTCGAAGCGCATGTAGCGCTCACCACGGGCAAAGCCGGCCGTCCCGGCCGCCACGTCCATCGGGCCTTCGTCCTCGCCCCCGGAAAAGCGCACGACCGCCTGATCGAGCAGCCACACCGTGTCGCGCTGCTCGTCGTAGGTGAAGCCGATGCCGGCGCCTGCCATGCGGCCGCGCGCGAACTGCACGGGGCCGGGCACACGAACGATCCCCTCCGCGTTGACATAACTGGCCGAGCCGGCGGTCGCGGTGAGTCCGTCACTCGCTTCGAGCCTGACGTCGCCGGTCATGTCGTAGGTCGCGTTGTCGGCGCCGACCATTGCCTCGTTCCCCGTCACCACGAACGTGCGACCTGCGCGGTTGTCGACCGTCAGCTTCACGCCGGTCAGCTTCGTCCGACCGTCGCCGTACGTGGCCTGGCCGTCGAACTCGACGCGCAGGTTCTGCCGGGAGCCGCTCAGCTGGATCGCTTCGCCGCCGCGCGTTTCGACCTTGGCGTCCGGATCGAGGCCCGGAATGGGCGACGCGCCCGTCCGGACCTCACGGGGCCGCAAGGCGTACAGCACCACCCCGACCATGATCAGGCCGAAGATCGCGATGCCCAGCCGCAGGCGTTTCCGCCACATACACGGATTGTACCAGCGCGCTGGGCCGGGGGTGGAGAAACCACCCAGCTCTGCCGGCTACCGTGGACGCGCGAGCGAGAACAATGCCGCGTAGTCCCCGTCCCCTGCTCGTCCCAGCGCGAGGTGCGCGATGTACTCGCCCAGCACCGGACCGTGCTTGAACCCGTGGCCGGACCCGCCGCCGGCAATCCAGACATTGTCGAAGTCCGGGTGGCGGTCGATGAGAAAGTGCTCGTCCGCGGTGTTCTCGAGCTGACAGACGCGGGTCTCGATGATCGGCTGGCCGCGCATCGCCGGGAAGCGCCGGGCGACGTACTCGTGCGCGCGGCGCACGTAGTGCGGCGTCACGATGCGCTCGTCGCTGTCAGGGTTCATCTCCATGACATCGCCCACGGGGCAGACCTTGAGCCCGCGCCGGTCGAAGTCCGGGAAGCCGTAGTAGCTGGCCTCGGAGAACACCGGCAGGTTGGGCCACGTGAAGCGCGTGTCGCCGGGGGGAGGGCCGAAGAGGAACACCTCCCGCCGCGGAACCTGGATCTTCGGGCCGACGATGGCCGGGAACAGGGTCGGAAGCCATGGGCCGCAGGCGAACACGAACGTGCCTCCCGCGATGCGGCCGCCGGACTCGATCTCCAGGTCCGCGAGTGTCCGGCCGGCGGTGCGGCCGGGCCGCCCGCGCGCGATCGTCAGCGTGCCGCCCTTGCGCTCGAAGGCCTCCCCCACGGCCATGATGGACTCCCGGGCGCGCAGGATGGAGGCGCCGGGTTCGTAGAGGCCCACCTCCATGCCCACGGGATCGATCTGAGGCCATCTCTTGCGCACCTCGTCGGGCCCGAGACGCTCGAACGGCACACCCAGGCTCGTGAAGATCTTCGTCGTGGCCTCGTAGCCGGCCGTCCACGTCGCGCCGAGCTGCACGCGTCCGGCCCGGTACATGAGACGGCGTCCGAACTCCTGCTCGCGTGCCTGCCACCTCGTCATGGCCTCGGCGGCCCAGCGGGAATAGGCCTCGCGGTCGCCGTACCCGATGCGGATCTGGCGCGTCTCGTCGCCGGAGGTCGCGCGCGAGTTGCCCGGACCGTAGACGTCGAGCAGCGTGACGCGGGCGCACTGCTCGCGGAGGACCAGCGCGGTCCAGGCCCCGAACGCGCCCGCGCCGATGACGACGACGTCCGGCGCGCCGGTGGCAATGGCGGGCGCCTGCGCGCCGAGCGTGAGGGGACGCAGGCCCGCGGCGGCGAGTCCCGTTCCGGTGGCGGTCAGGAAGCGCCGTCGGTCGATGAAGGGCATGGGTGGGCATCCATCTGTTGAGCTGAGGGCCTGTTCGGTGGATGGCGGAAGTCGTCCACCCGGAGTTCGAGATAGGTCTCGCCTCTGAACTCGTTCTCTTCGAGCGTGTAGGCGAGCTCGACAGCGTCCTTCCGCGCGGCGAGCTCGTCCTCGCGGCCGGCCGCGTTCCACTGGATGCCGCGCAGCACGCGGCCTTCCTGCCTGAACGACATCTTCAGATGCCTGTCCTTCAGCTTGCGCGGACCGTCGACGATGGCGACCGGCCCGGTGTGGAACCTCGGGCGGGGGTTGCCGGCGCCGAACGGCGCCAGCGAGCCGAGCTCGGCGACGACCCGGTCCGTGATGGCGCCGAACGACAGCGGCGCGTCGAGCCAGAGCCGCGGCCGCAGGTCGTCGGGCTCGAGCCGCTCGTCGGCATGCTCGTTCACGGCGCGCCTGAACTCGCGGATGCGCGCCGCTTCCAGCTGCAGCCCCGCGGCCTGCCGGTGCCCGCCAAACCGCCCCAGCATCGCCGCGCAGGACTCGAGCGCGCCCAGCATGTCGAAGCCGGGAATGCTGCGGCACGAGCCGTGCGCGACGTCGTCCTCGATGGACAGCACGATGGCGGGCCGGTAGAAGTGATCGACGAGCTTCGAAGCGACGATCCCGATCACGCCGCGATGCCAGCCTTCGCCGGCGACGACCAGCACGCTCCGTGATCCGATCTCGGGGTCCGTCTCGACGATCGCGCGCGCCTTCGAGACGATGTCCTGTTCCTCGGCGCGCCGGCGCGTGTTCTCCGTCTCCAGCTGTTCGGCGAGCGCGCGTGCCTCGTCGGCCATGCCCTCGTCGGAGGCCAGGAGGAGGCGTGCCGCGATGTCCGGCGTGCTCATGCGGCCCGCGGCGTTGATGCGCGGCGCGAGCATGAACGAGATGTGATAGCTGTCGATCGTCTTTCCTGTCAGGCTGCTCGCATCGAGCAGCGCACGCAGTCCGACCTTGTGCGGGCCCTTCGACAGCATCTGCAGCCCGAGCTTGGCAATCACGCGGTTCTCGCCGACGAGCGGCACGACGTCGGC
>CAZJBN010000016.1:0-50681 GCA_964543955.1 uncultured Bifidobacteriaceae bacterium | reverse complement strand
CGCTGGCATGCAGGACGACGTCGGCGTCGCGGGTGACGCGATCCGGCGTGGCGAATCGCGCGCCGAGCGCCCGCGCCACCTCCGCGCGGGTCGGATTGACGTCGACGAGCTCCACCGAGCACCCGGGGACTTGCGCGGCAAGCCACGCGCACAGACAGCCAACGGCTCCCGCGCCCACAATGGCGACCCGATCGCCCGGCTGCACGCGCGCATCCCAGATGCCGTTGACGGCGGTTTCCAGGTTTGCGGCCAGCACGCAGCGGCCCGGTGGAATGCCATCTGGCAGGACGTGCACCGATGCGGCAGGCACGATGTATCGCGTCTGGTGCGGATGGAGTGCGAAGACCGTGCGGCCGACGAGATCGTGCGGACCGGCCTCGACGCGGCCGACGCTTGCGTAGCCGTACTTCACTGGAGCAGGGAAGTCCCCCTGCTGGAACGGCGCGCGCATCCGATCGCGCTCGCTCGGAGGGACGCGGCCGGCAAAGACGAGGGACTCCGTTCCGCGGCTGATGCCGCTCCACTCCGCGCGGATGAGCACCTCGTCGTTGCCCGGCTGCCCGAGCGGTTCGGGGCGAATCTCCCCGCGCCCGGGTTCGGCGACCCAGAAGGCCCGGGCTTCGTCGGCGGTCATCTCCCACATTCTGGTGCGCGCGGGGCGCACGTTACAATCCCGACGACGTGCGTGAGCTTCGTGCCGAGGGAATCGTGACGTGGCTGATCGCCGTGACGGCCGTGGCCGGCCTGGCCCTCCTCGCGCGTGAGCGGCTCGCCCTCGGCGAGTGGTACGTCGCGAAAGCCGTGTTCTCGACCGTCGTCATTGCCGCGGTCGCGCTCGCGGGTCTGGAACGCCATCACCCCTTCGCCCGCCTGGGGCCGGCCAACCGCCTGACCACGTTCCGCGCCATGCTCGTCGTACTTGTCGTCGCATCGGTGGGCGAGACGCCGCGGCCGGATCTGGCGGTGGCGATCGTCGTGCTGGCGCTCCTTGCCACGTCTCTCGATGGCGCCGACGGGTGGCTGGCGCGGAGATCCGGAATGGCCAGCCGGTTTGGCGCGCGCTTCGACATGGAGGTCGACGCGCTCGTCATCCTCGCACTCGCTGTTCTCGTGTGGCAGCACGACCGCGCCGGAGCGTGGGTGCTGCTCGCGGGATTGTGGCGCTATCTGTTCGTCGCGGCCGGGTGGGCCCTGCCCTGGATGCGGCGTCCGCTGCCGCCGAGCAGCCGCCGGCAGGCGATCTGCGTCGTGCAGATCGGCGGTCTCGTGCTGGCGATGAGTCCCGCCGTGCCGCCCATTGGGCAGGCGGTGGCGGCAGCCGTCGCGCTCGGCGCGCTGAGCGGGTCGTTCGTGATCGACATCGCGTGGTTGTACCGATCAGACCGACGACAGCAGGTGGCCTAGCTTGGCCTTCTTGGTCGCAAGGTAGCGCCGCGAGGTCTCGGAGGGCGGCACCTCGATGGGAATGAGCTCGCTCACCAGCAGGCCGAGGCTCTCCACGCCGGCGCGCTTGCGCGGGTTGTTGGTCAAGAGACGCATCGATCGGATGCCGAGGTCCGAGAGGATGTGGACGGCCGGCCCGTACTCGCGCAGATCCGCGCCAAAGCCGAGGCGCTCGTTGGCTTCGACCGTGTCGTAGCCCTGCTCTTGCAGGGCATACGCGCGAATCTTGTTGGCCAGGCCAATGCCGCGGCCTTCCTGGTTGAGGTAGACGATGACGCCACGTCCCTCGACTGCCACCCGCGCCATGGCCGTGTGGAGCTGGGCACCGCAATCGCAGCGTGCGGAGTGGAACACATCACCCGTCAGGCATGACGAGTGAATCCGCACGAGGACCTCGGCCCCATCGCCGATCTCGCCGAGAACGAGCGCCACGTGCGTCTGGCCGTCGGCCTGTTCGTACACGGAGATGCGGAAGGCCCCGTGGTCGGTGGGAAGGTGAGCTGACGCCACCTGGCGGACCATCGGGCCACCGGCCAGCAGGCGTGCGCGGGCAACGAACCAATCGAACAGGGACAACCTGCTGCTAGCGTACTCCATGTGCGCGGCCCGGGGCAGGTGAGATACTGTGATTCCCGTGCCCTCGTGGAGATCCTGGATGCGCGTCCTCTCGATCGTCGTGGCGCTCATCGTCCTCAATTTCTCGCTGACGTTCGGCAATACCTGGCCGACGCCCACCGTGACGTGGCGGAACGAGGTGTCGATCGAGCTGGCCTTGCTGCTGATCGTGCTCGCGGTGGCGCACGCACGCGGCCGGGTGCCGACGTGGCTGCTCGGAGGGCTCTCGGCGATCTGGGCGTTGCTGGTCGCCGGGCACTACGTGGATGTCACCGCGGCCGCGCTGTTCGGGCGCGAGCTCAATCTCTACTGGGACCTCCGCTATGTCCCCGACGTCTTTGCGCTGCTCGCCCGCGTCGCGCCGGCCTGGATGGTCGCGAGCGTCGGCCTCGGCGTGGTGGTCGTGGTGGTGGTTGGCTACACCATCCTCCGGTGGGCGATCGGCCGGGTCAGTTCGACGATGGCGACGCCAGGTGTACGTGCCGTCGGTCTTGCCGCCGCGTCGCTGGCGCTCGTTGTCTTCGGTGCGCTGCGGGCGGCGCACCCGGATCCCGCGGGCTTCGGCCGACCGGTGATCGAGAGCTACGGGCGCCAGGCCTGGCTCGCCGCTCGTGCCGTGTCCGGCGCGACGACACTGCCGCCGAGCCCGCCGATGACGTCGGATCTCGAGCGCGTGGGCCGCGCCGACGTGCTGCTCGTCTTCCTGGAGTCCTACGGGGCGATCACGTTCGACAGGCCCGAGTTCGCCCGTGCGATTGCCGGCAGCCGCGAGGATCTGGCGGCTGCCATCGAGCAGACCGACCGCCGCGTGGTCTCCGCGTTCGTCGAGTCGCCGACGTTCGGCGGCTCGTCGTGGCTCGCGCACATCACGCTCATGTCGGGCATCGAGGTCCGGGAACCGGACACCAACGCGCTCCTGATGACCGCCAATCGCGACACGCTGGTCACGACGTTCTCACGCGCCGGCTATCGGACGCTGGCACTCATGCCGGGCCTGACGAAGCGCTGGCCCGAGGGCGCGTTCTATGGCTTCGACGAGATCTACGGCGGCGATCGGCTGGGCTACCGTGGCCCGGCCTTCGGCTGGTTTGCCACACCGGATCAGTTCACGCTGGCGCGCCTCGACGAGATCGAACCGCCGCGATCGGGACAATCCCGATTCGTGTTCTTCCCGACGATCAGCACGCACACGCCCTTCCGGCCGACGCCGCCCTATCAGCCGGATTGGCCGCGCGTGCTCACCGATGAGCCGTTCGACGAGCGCGACCTCCAGCGATCGTTCGATGAACCGGTGGACTGGCTCGACATGGGACCGGCCTACGCCGAGTCGATCGCGTACACGCATCGTTCGCTGGCTGGCTACCTCCGCGCCAACGAGGGACGCGATCTCATCGTGATCGTGATCGGCGATCATCAGCCGCCCGCGCTCGTGACCGGCGAGGGTGCACCGTGGGATGTGCCCGTGCACATCATCGCCAGCCGCCCGGCCATCCTCGACGACCTGTTGGCGCATGGCTTCAGGCCTGGTCTCGCACCGGCACGGCCACGCCTGGGACGGATGCACGAGTTGCTCCCGATCCTCCTCCAGGCGTTCGGCGGCCCGATCGCGCCGGACGCCGAGGCCGTCTTCGCGCCCACTGCCTCGCCGTGATATCCTGAAGGGGTCAGCTGCACAGGGGTGACGGCCTTCGGGCCGCCACCCCTTTTGCTTTGTACCGACTGGTGCGGGAGGGCCATTCACCATGCTCGACGAAGACCTGATACGTGCGTTCGAGGCCGGACAGGCGCCGGCCGAAGGCTTTCACCATGCGCAGCACGTGCGCGTGGCGTGGAACTACCTCCGGGTTCATCCGCTGCCCGAAGCGCTGGGCCGCTTCAGCGCCGCGCTCAGGACGTTTGCGGTCGCGCAAGGTGCGCCCGACCTGTACCACGAGACGATCACCATCGCCTACGTGCTCCTGATCAACGAGCGTCTGGAACAGACGGGACGCGATACGACCTGGGACGTGTTCGCAGCATGCCATCCGGACCTGCTCCTCTGGAGGCCGTCGGTCCTGGATCGCTACTACCACCCGGAGACGCTGTCGTCGGCACGCGCCCGGCGCGTGTTCGTGATGCCGGATCGGGGCAAGGGTGAGAAGTGAGAAGAGGGGTCACCTGGGCCGACTGTCGGCGGCGTCTAACGAAACGAGGCTTACATGTCGATCAGACCCGTCAAACGCATCTCGGAATCCCAGGCTGCGGTGGAGGGCGCGGGCGTCCACTTGCGCCGCGCCTTTGGCTTCGGCAAAACCCGGGACTTCGATCCGTTCCTGCTCCTGGACGACTTCAGGAACGACAACCCGGAGGACTATCTGGCCGGCTTCCCGTGGCATCCGCATCGAGGCATCGAGACGATCACCTATGTGCTGGCTGGAACCGTGGATCACGGCGACAGCCTCGGGAACGAGGGCACGCTTGGAGCGGGGGACGTTCAGTGGATGACCGCGGGGAGCGGCATCATCCACCAGGAGATGCCGAAGGGCGATGCCGAGGGCCGCATGCACGGATTTCAGCTGTGGGCCAATCTTCCGCGCGCGCTCAAGATGACGAATCCGCGGTACCAGGACATCAAGGCCGCCGACATCCCGACGGTGACTGATGACGATGGCACGCGCGTGCGGGTCATCATCGGTTCGTTCTGGGGCCAGAAGGGACCGGTCGACGGCATTGCCGCCGACCCGCGGTATCTGGATGTCTCGGTCCCGCCGGGCAGGCGCAAGACGTTGCCGGTCGAACTGGGCCGCCATGCGTTTGCGTACGTGTTTGCCGGGTCGGGGACGTTTCGCGACGCGTCAGGGCCGCGCCCCGTCGCGACCGAGCTCGTGGGACACGGTGAGGAACCCGTGTTGACGGCCGTCGGCAATCGCTCGCTCGTGTTGTTCGATGAGGGAGACGAGGTCACCGCGCAGGCTGGCGACGAAGGCATGCGCTTTCTGCTCGTGTCCGGTCGGCCGATCGAGGAGCCGGTCGCCTGGTACGGACCAGTGGTGATGAACACCGACGAGGAACTGCGCCAGGCGTTCTCGGAAATCCGGCAGGGCACGTTCATCAGGCACACGTAGCAGGACTGGCGTTGGGGATTGCGCCCGTCTGCTCCTGGGCGACCGGGTCGTAGATGGTGTGTGGCGGGCGGCTCGCGCAGCGTGCGGTACGCCGCAACGGTGGCCAGCCGCGCGCCCCACGAATCGGTTTGCGGCGCAAGAGCGGGCACTGACACCAGGCCTCGGCCGCGGCGAAGCCAGGCTCGAGGCCAGGCTTCACCGACTTCTCCTACGTGTTGAGCGTGGCCTTGAGCGTCATCGGCGTGGCAGCGAGCGCACGCGAGATGATGCAGCCCGTCTTCGTCTTCTCCGCGTGCTCCTGGAACGTCTTGTCGTCCAGGCCCGGCACCGTGGCGTTGACGGTGAGATCGATCTTCGTGATCAGGAAGCCCTTGTCGTCCTTGCCGAGATGGACATCGGCCGTGGTGTGCACGCTCGTCGGCGTGAAGCCGGCCGTGGCGAGCGAGTTGGCCAGCGCCATGGAAAAGCAGCCCGCGTGCGCGGCGCCGAGCAGTTCCTCCGGATTCGCGCCCGGCTTGTCCTCGAACCGCGTGGCGAAGGAGTAGTCGCCTTCGTACGCGCCGCTGCCGAGCTTGACGCGGCCCGCGCCGCCCTTCAGATCACCCTTCCATTCCGCTGTCGCCTGACGTGCCATCTGGACCTCCTCGATGAGTGCGTGAAGTACAGATGGTAGCAAACGCGCGCTACTTCTTCCGGGTGATGTCCTTGATGATGAAGAGCTTTTCGCCGGGCCTGATGAGGCCGAGCTCGCCGCGCGCCAGCGCTTCGATGGCCGACGGGTCCTCGCGCAGGCGGCGCGCCTCGGCCCGAAGGGCCTGGTTCTCGTTCCGGGCCTGATCGAGCGCGCGCTCGATCGAGGCCAGCTGCCGTCGCGCCTTGACGAGGGCCACCAGGCCCTTCTCGCCGAAGACCGTGTCGACGAGCAGGACGGCCGTGATGAAAATGAAGACGAAGCGCGCGAGCCCGCGCGCGCGTCCAGAGACGAAGAGCCGCGGCGCCGGCACCGGAGACTGACGATCGCGAGCGTCACGCGGCTCGAGGTCGGCCGTCATCGATCGTCGGACCCCGTCCGCGTGGAGACGCCCCGACCGTCGACTCCCAGGTAGACTTCGAGCGCGCGGATGAGCACTGTCCGCAGATCGGACCGTTCATCCATGGCCCGGATCTTGGCCGCCCGCCAGAGATCGCCCGGAAGCTCCACGGTCGTCTTGACCGTATCCTTTGCCGTATCGCTGTCGGTCCGCTTTACCGCCACTGCGGTTAGCAGTCTAGGCTTGAACGTGGTCATGCGGCAAGGTTTAAGGATGGGTTGCTGCGCACAAATTTATACATGACTACTTATATACATTCAAGCGTATTAATACGTTAACGGTTCTACGGGTATACTCTTCCATGTCACTCCACCAGGAAGGCAGCCCCATGACGGACTTCGCCGTCCTCCTCACGACGTTTCCAGCCGACCGCGATCCCGTCCCGCTGGCCAAGGCCCTGGTCGCCGAGCACCTCGCGGCCTGTGTGAACGTGCTCCCGCCGATGACGTCCATCTATCGGTGGGATGGCGCGGTCGAGACGGCCGACGAGCGGCAGTTGATCGTCAAGACGACGAGGGAACGGATCGAGGCGGTGACCCGGCGCCTGACGGAACTACACCCTTACGACGTGCCCGAGATCCTCGTGGTCACCGACGTGAGCGCCGGCGCGGCGTATGGACGATGGCTCGCGGAATCCACCCGCATCCCGGGCTGAGCACCCTGGGTCCCCTCCTCGGATCACGCATGTCCAGCTTGCTTGTAGCGGTGAGCGACGCGTGAAGGACGGGGATAGGCGACCGCCTGGACGGGGGGAGCACGCCCAGGCGGGTCTGAGGAAACGCGGTGGCTGGGCCCGCGGCCCCAGTGCCCGCGACTGCCTGGGGAGAAGCAGTCGGGAACACGAGGCCGGGGGACCCAGTCGGGGGCCGACTCAGGGCAGCAGGGCGGATGCCTCCCGTGACGTCGACCGGATCGGCGCGGGCTCGACGGGTGTGCTGACCGGACCGGTATGCGAGTACACCTTCGAGTCGGCGGTGTCGATGCGAATCGCGTAAGCGATTGGCAGCAGCGAGAGAATGTTGGACAGCGCTGCGATCAGGACAGGCGCAATCGCATTCTCGTCCTCAGGGGTCAGGGATGAAGTGAAACGAATGGTCATCGGCGTCGATGACGAGGGGAGCAACTTCTGTGCCCCGACCATTCCGGCCGGGGCGTGCACGGCCGGTCGTCCGGTCTGTCGTGGATGTAAGCGGGGTTTTCGTGCGTGATCGACGCCGAAACGACCGTGCAACGGCGCCACCCTGCGGGAACCTGGACAGTGCCGTCACGCGCGCAGGGCGCCGAAGACCCCCTGCAGGCCGACTTTTATAACGAGTCCAGGAGAATTGCTCGTGTCCAACCGCAGACTATCGGGTTGAACACCCACTCACTCAGGTGAAGGCGGCGGAGAGGTGGTCGCGGAGCCGGGCCAGGTCGAGCGGCTTGGTCAGATAGACCGCGCCCAGACGAGTGGCCTCGGCCCGCAGGACCGGGTCATCGAACCCCGAGACGACGAAGAGCCGCGTGTCGGGGCTCTTCTGCTGCGTCAGGTGCACGAGCTGCAGGCCGTTGTAGTTGCCGAGCCGCACGTCGACGATGGCGACGGCCGGCCGAGCCGTGGCGAGGTAGGCCCGTGCTTCCTCGAAGGAGGTGAAGCTGACCGTCTCGTGGCCCCAGACCGCGACGATCTGCTCGATCGCGGTCAGACAGCTCACATCGTCGTCGACGATCATCACGGGACCCGCAACCGCGGCCCGCGGGTCGGCGCCGTTGCTGCTGTCCTGGCGGTTCTGTGTCATCGGCGCCCCGGGGAAGCAAGCCGTCGCCACTCGAGGACGCTGGCCCGTTCTTCTATCCTACGGCAACCATCCCGCCCCTCGCCAGATGATTCACGTGCGAGACGTGCGCGCGCGACGGGATCGTCCGGAACCGCTGGAACGGCAGGTGGCAGTTGTGCTTGCGCAGGAAGCCCAGGAAGCGCTTGTAGTCCTCGTTGGGCATGTTGTAGAGCTGCACGAGCAGGCGATAGCTGCCGTTGGTCCGCTCGAGCCCGACCTCGATGATTCGTCGCAGGTCGTCGCGCGTGAGGTCGCGCGACATGAACGCCGGGTAGACGGCCGACCAGAACGGCTCGCCGTTCTGCAGCATGTTCGTCAGCATCTGATCGACTTGCGTGGCCTGCGCGGAGGGCGCCGCCGGCGTGACGCCGGGCGCGGTGGCCACCCGCACCGCCGCCGGGCGCGAGACCTCGCCGGGCAGGTCGGTGGGACGCACGAGCGGACCGATCGACTTGAGCGCGATGCGCTCGACCACGTTTCTGAGCTCGCGGATGTTGCCCGGCCAGCGATAGGCCATCAGGCTCTCCATGGCGGCCGTGGACACCTGCGGGCGCTCGACGCCGTGCTGCGCGCAGTAGTGATCGAGGTAGTAGTCGATGAGCATCGGCACGTCCTCCACGCGCTCGCGCAGCGGGGGAATCGTCATCCGGATCACGTTGAGGCGGAAGTAGAGATCCTCGCGAAACACGCCGTTGGCAATCTCCTTCGGCAAGTCGCGATTGGTCGCCGTGATCAGGCGCACGTTGACGCGCGTGTGCGAGCGGTCGGCGCCAATGCGCTGAATCTCGCCGGTCTCGAGGAAGCGGAGCAGCACGACCTGCATGCGCGCGCTCATCTCGCCGACCTCGTCGAGGAAGACGGTCCCGTTCGGTGCCATCTCCAGCAGCCCGGGCTTGTCGCGATACGCGCCCGTGAAACTCCCGCGCACGTGTCCGAAGAGCTCGGACTCGAGGAGCGAATCGGGAAGGCCCGCGCAGTTGACGGTGACGAGCGGACTCGCGGCCCGCGCACTGCGCTGATGGATCAGGCGGGCGACGACCTCCTTACCGACACCGGTCTCACCGGTGATCAGTACCTTGGCGCCCGAGCGCGCCGCACACTCGATGTCGGCCTCGATGGCCTTGATGGCATCACTTCGTCCAATGAGCTTTGCGTCGAGCCTGGGGGTGGCTAGCACCGGAGAGTCCTTTTCTAGGCACCGATCGAACGGGCCTGATGGGAATGCCTCAATTTCAGAAAACCAAATGTCAACGTAACGGCGACATCTTACCGCCTGGCTCGCCCCCCTCGTCAACTCTTTTTTGCTAAATAGTTCGTTCGTGTCATATACATGACCGCAAATGACGAGATGTCACTGTAAGTTCTGTCAAATCTCGTGCAATTTTGTCTGCCGACAAACGGATATGTGAATCGGCCAAGCCGAATATTTACACGGCCCGGCCCTGGCGCCGGCACGACCAGCGCCATCTTTGACGGACGGGGGGAAGTCTTTCCCTCTGACGACTTTAGTCCCTGCGCCACAACCTCTTCCGCGAATTTGTCGGGCGCACGGCGACGAGGTCTCGAACCGCTTGCACACCGCTACGTGTTCAAAACACAGGGGTTATCTGTTTCGGCCCACGCGGGGCCGCGAACGGGTGGCGTCTTTGCACCGCGGGCATCGAGAGGGCGGACCGGCGAACGAAGGTCGCCGCCAGGCGGACCACCTGCTGACATGAGATCGAATGGCCACGTTCAACTGATCGGCACGAGCCCGGTCATCCGCGAGTTGCAGCTCGAAGTGATTCGCGTCGCGCGCTCCGATGCGAAGGTGTTGATCACCGGAGAGAGCGGGGTTGGCAAGGAGATCGTCGCGCGCGCGATCGGCGCGGCCTCGCTCCGTGCGGGTGCGCCGTTCGTCCCGGTCAACTGCGCGGGCATTCCCGAGACGCTCCTCGAGTCCGAGCTCTTCGGCCACGTCAAGGGCAGCTTCACGGGCGCGTACCGCGACAAGCCCGGCAAGCTGGAGATGGCGCGCAACGGCACCATCTTCCTGGACGAGATCGGCGAGATGACGCCGCGCATGCAGGGCCTCCTGCTGCGCTTCCTCGAGACGGGCGAGATCCAGAAGGTCGGCGCCGAACGCGTGGCGATGGCCGCCAACGTGCGCGTGCTGGCCGCGACGAATCGCAACCTCCGCGAGCTCATTGCGGTCGGGCAGTTCCGCGAGGATCTCTTCTACCGGCTGAACGTCATCCACCTCGTCGTGCCGCCGCTCAGGGAGCGGCGCGAGGACATCCCGATCCTCGTCGATCACTTCCTGGCGGCGTTCACGCGCGCGCGCGACGAGGGCGAGCAGGGCAATGGGCACCCGGCGCACGCCTGCGAGGTCGCGCCGGGCGCGCTCGAGGCGCTCTGTGAGTACTCATGGCCCGGCAACGTCCGGCAGCTCGAGAACGTCATCGAGCGGCTCGTCGTGACCGCGCGCGGCGACGCGATTCGCCTCGAAGACCTGCCGCTCGAGCTGCGCACGCCGACCAACGGCATCCGGCCGAAGCGCGAGCGCCGGCGGACGGTCGCCGACGATCTCTTCAAGCGGCTCGTCGAAGAGCGCGAGTCGTTCTGGACGGCGGTCTATCCGCTCTACATGAATCGCGAGATCACGCGCACCAACGTCCGGGACCTGGTGCACAAGGGACTCGAGGAGGCGCGCGGCAATTACAAGATCGTGGCGCGGCTCTTCAACATGGAGCCGCGGGAGTACAAGCGCTTCCTCAACTTCCTCCGGAAGCACGACTGCCAGCTGCCGTTCAAGGAATACCGGCAATAGCCTGATCGAGATCGGCCGTCAGGTCGTCCACGTCCTCGATCCCGACCGACACCCGCACGAGCCCATCGGTGATGCCGAGCGTCTGACGCCGCTCGGGCGGTACCGAGGCATGCGTCATGACCGCGGGGTGGGAGATGAGCGTCTCCACGCCGCCCAGGCTCTCGGCCAGCGCCATGAGCCGCACGGCGCCCAGCAGGTGGCTCGCCGCCTCCATCGATCCGAGATCGAACGAGATGAGCCCGCCGAAGCCGCGCATCTGCCGCGCGGCCAGTTCGTGGTGCGGGTGGGAGGGGAGCCCCGGGTAGATCGTTCGCTTCACCTTCGGGTGCGCCGAGAGGTACTCCGCGATCGCCTGGGCGTTGGCGTTGGTCCGCTCCATCCGCACCGTCAGCGTCTTGGTGCCGCGCAGCACGAGCCAGGAGTCCATCGGTCCGAGGATTGCGCCCGCCGCGTTCTGCACGAACCGCATCCACTCCACGTCATCGTCGTGCTTCACGACGACGATGCCGCCGACGCTGTCGCTGTGGCCGTTGAGGAACTTGGTCGTGCTGTGGGTGACGATGTCGGCGCCGAGGGTCAGCGGCTGCTGGATGTACGGGCTGGCGAACGTGTTGTCCACGACGACGCGCACGCCGTGGCGGTGCGCGATGGCGCTGGCCGCCGCCAGGTCCGTGATGTTGAGCATCGGGTTGGTCGGCGTCTCGATGAACAGGTACTTCGTCTTCGGCGTGAGCGCGGGCTCGATGAGCGACAGGTCCGAGGTGTCGACGTAGGTGAAGTCGAGACCGAACTTGCGGCGCACGCGCTCGAACAGCCGAAACGTGCCTCCGTAGGTGTTGTCGCTGACCAGCACGTGATCGCCGCTCTCGAGCCGGGTCAGGATGGCGTCGATGGCGGCCATGCCGGACGCGAACGCGACGCCCGCGGTCCCCGCTTCGATCGCCGCGAGGTTGCGCTCGAGCGCCATGCGCGTCGGGTTCTGCGTGCGCCCGTATTCGAAGCCCTTGTGTTGCCCGAGCCCTTCCTGCACGTACGTCGAGGTCTGGTAGATGGGCGTGATGATCGCACCGGTCGACGGATCGGGCTCCTGGCCGGCGTGGATGCAGATCGTGCTGAATCGGGCGTCGTCTGTGAGCTTCATGTGTGCGCGTCCAAAAGGGTAACGATACTCTGATATCATTTTTTCGCGCAAACGCCGCGCGACGAGCGGGCCAGGTCGCCGATCGCCCGCGCCGCGACGCCATCCCAGCGCCACATGGCCGATCCCGTTCGCCCGCTCGCTCACCTGGTCGGCGCCACGCCGTCGCGCTGGTTCACGTGGCGCCGCTGGCTGGTCGGCACCTTTCCGGGCCGCGCGCTGATCATCGGCGTCGTCATCAAGATCGTCACCTGGACCATCGAGGCCGCCGGCGGCACGCTGCCCGCCTTCTTCGAAGCGCTGGACATGGTCGGCAGCCTGGCGCTGCTGTTCGTCTGCGCGTACGGCCTGACCCGGCTCTTCTTCTGGGCCAAGCGCCGGCTGCTGTGGCGGGTGCGCCGCAAGCTGATCCTCTCGTACGTGTTCGTCGGCGTCGTGCCCGTCCTGCTCGTCATCACCTTCTTCCTGCTCGCCGGGCTCCTGCTGTTCTTCAACGTCAGCTCGTACCTGGTCAAGTCGCGCATCCGGGCCCTGACCGACCAGGCACAGTTCCTGGCGCGGACGACGGTCGTGGAACTGCAGCCCACGTCCACGTCCGCGATTCTGGTCGAGGCGCTCGAGCGCCGGCAGGCGAGCATCGAGACCCGCTACCCGTTCGTGTCGCTCAGCATCGTGCCCGTGCGCGGGATGACATGTCCGGCGAACGCGGCGGCCGTCGTCAAGCTGCCGCGCACGCTCCCGGCGTCGCTGCCGCTCGCGGCGGGGCCGTGGAAGCACCTCGATGCGCCGCCCGGCCTGCCGCCCTGGATCGACTGCGAGGGCTTCTCGGGATTGGTCGCGTACAACGTGCCGCCGACCGCGGACGATCCGTTTTCACACACGCGCATGGTCATGCGGGCGGTCGCCATGCCGGACGTTCCAGAGCCGGCGTGGGCGGTCGTCATCGACATGCCGCTCGGTCGCACCGTCGAAGGGCGGATCACGGAAGAGACGGGCATCAGCCTGGGCGAAGTGACGGCCCTGCCGTTCGGCACGGGTGCGAAACTTCCGCCGCCGTCGGGGCGCGCCATCGAGCCGCTGACGGTCGACCCGCTCGGCGCGACGCCGACGGTCTCGCTGACCACGCCCACTTGGGTCGCGTTCCTCGACTACACGGATTGGCCCTCGGGCGAAGCGGCCAGCGCGACGCTGGCCATGCGCATCGACGCGTGGGCCATCTACGATCGGCTCTCGCCCGCGCCGGCGGCGGCCAGCGTGATGAACTTCGGGCAGATGCTGCTCGGTGTCCTCGCCATCGTGGGCGCGCTCTTCCTCGTCATCCAGTTCGTCGCGGTCGTCATCGGCCTGGTGCTGGCCCGCCAGATCACCGGCGCCGTCCACGATCTCTTCACCGGCACGCAGCACCTGCGCAATCGCGACTTCGCGTACACGATTCCCGTGCGCAAGCGCGACCAGCTGGGGGAGCTCGCCGAGTCGTTCAATGCAATGACGGGCGAGGTCACGACGCTGCTTGGCGAGGTGGCCGAGAAGGGCCGGATGGAGCAGGAGATGAACGCGGCACGCGAGATCCAGCAGAAGCTGCTGCCGCCGGCGCCGCGCGACATCGCGGGGCTCACCCTGTCGGCCTTCTGCGAACCGGCGCGCGAGGTCGCCGGAGACTACTATGACTTCCTGCCGATCACCGACCGGATGCTCGGCGTGCTGATCGCCGACGTCGCCGGCAAGGGCCTGGCCGCGGGACTCTACATGGCGCAGCTCAAGGTGATCGTGCAGTCGCTCGCGCGGCTGCACCACGAGCCGCGGGAGTTCCTGATTGCCGTCAACCGGGTCGTGGCGCAGAATCTCGATGCGAAGAGCTTCATCACGATGACCTACGGCGTGATCGATCTCGAACGGCGCGAGATGCGGTTCGCCCGCGCCGGGCACTGCCCGCTCATCCGCGTTCCCGGCTCCGATCCGGCGGGGCTGCGCCGGGCGGAGGTCCTCGCGCCGGACGGCCTCGTCGTCGGCCTCAACATCGACGACGGCCAGCTGTTCGCGTCGATGCTGCAGGAGCGGACGATCGCGCTCGGCGGCGACGACCTGCTGGTGCTCTTCACCGACGGCATCAGCGAGACGATGAACGAAGCGTTCGACTGCTACGGCGAGGCGCGGCTCGCCCGTGTCATCGAGCAGTACGCCCACCTGCCGTTCGACCAGCTGCGCTCCTACATCCTCGCCGAGCTCCGCGCCTTCTCGGGCGCGGCCGACCAGCACGACGACATGACGATGATCCTGATGCGGGTGGGTGCGTGCTGACGGTCGTCTTCCGGACGCGCTCGGAGATCGAGGCGAACATCGTCCAGGGCCTGCTCGAGAGCCACGGCGTCGACTCGGTGCGGACGGCCGGGGCGCCGCCGGGCATGTTCCCCTTCACGGTGAGCACGCTCGGGGAGACGCGCGTGTCGGTGCGGACCGAGGAGGCCGACACCGCGCTCCGGATCATCGAGGCCCACCGCGAGCAGGTGGGGAGCGGCACCGTGGTGCCGCTCTCCCAGCAGTTCGCGGCCTTCGAACACCGCCTGGGCTACCGCTTCCGCGATCGGGGTCTCCTCGAGCACGCGCTGACCCACAAGTCGAAGGCGCACGAGGACCCGAGCGGCGGCGTCGTGGACAACGAATCGCTCGAGTTTCTCGGCGATGCCGTGCTCGGCCTCGTGGTCGCGGACATGCTGTTCCGGGCGTTTCCGACCTATACCGAGGGGCAGAAATCCAAGCTCAAGGCGGGTCTGGTCTCCACGGCGTCGCTCGCCGAGATGGCGGAGGGCCTCGGCCTCGGCGAGCACATGATTCTCGGCCGCGGCGAGGAGAAGACAGGCGGGCGCCGCAAGCACGCACTGCTGGCCGACACCTGCGAGGCGCTCATCGCCGCGCTCTATCTCGACGGGGGCCTCGAGGTCGCGCGGCAGTTCCTGGTCCGCGAGTTCGCGCCGCGCCTCGACGAGGTCCGTCAGCCGGGCTACTTCGGCCGGGATCACAAGTCCCGGCTGCAGGAGCGGCTGCAGGCGCTCGGGCACGGCCTGCCGATCTACCGGGTGATCGGCGAGGCCGGGCCCGAACACCGCAAGGTCTTCCAGGTGGAGGTCGTCTCCGAGGATCGGCTGCTCGCGCAGGGGACGGGGCGGACGAAGAAGGACGCCGAGCAGGAAGCGGCGCGCCTGGCCCTCGATACGCTCGACGCGCGCGATCCCGGCTAGTCGATCTCGATGATGCCGACCGCGCGGCGGTCGCCACTGGCGGCGGTCCGGCCCACGGCTGCGGGCTGCGCCTCCGGCAGGCGCGCCGCGGCGTAGGCCTGCACTTCGCGGGCGACCTCGTCGACCGACGGCGGCACCGCGCGGCAGTGCAGGCGCACCCAGAGCCGGAGGAGCGGGTCCGCGAAGCTGTAGCGCTTCTGTCGCGAGACCACGAGGTCCACGTCTTCGAGCCAGGACAGATAGTCCTTCGTCGAGCCCGGCGTCCGCTGCAGCCGCACCGCGATCTCGGTGAGGGTGAGCGGTTCGTCGTCGGCGAGAATCTCGAGGATCGCCTTCAGCGCGCCGTAGCCGCGTGCCCGGTGGAGGCGGAGCTCGTAGCGGTAGCCGCACCAGGACGTCAGCGTGCCGTCCGCTGTGAGGAGCGCGGTCAGGGCGCTGATGGGATCGCCGCCACGCGCGCCCATGGCCGCCGTCGCCTCGCCGACCGCGCGCACGTAGGCCGCGCGGCCATCGGTGAGCGCCTGGATGGCGCGGCCGAGGAACTCGCGATCGTCGCCCGGCACGTCGCCCATCGGCGGGAGCATGGCCGTCACTTCCGCCGGGGCGAGTGCCGGCAGGTGAATCACTTCGAACCGCGGACCCGCGTCGCGGAGCAGGCGATGCGCCCGCGCGACGTAGCGGCTCGTCAGGACGAAACGATTGCCGCTCGCGGCGAGCGCCTGCAGCAGCTCGCGCAGCACGTGGCGGAGGCCCGGGAAGCTCTCGAACGTGCGGAGCTCGAGCGCCTCGTCGAGGAGGAACGTCGCGGGGCCGCCCGGCGCCATGGTCGTGGTGAGCAGCGCGAGGGTGCGATCGAAGGCGTCGCGCGCCGAGGTCGTGTCGCCCGCGGCCGTGACGAACGGCGTCGTCGCGGCGACGGCGCGGTAGAAGCGCTCGGGCGTGCTGGCCGACCGTTCGACGTCGATGTACTGGCATCGATCGCGGCCCAGGCGATCGGCCAGCGCGTGAAGCAGCGTCGTGCGGCCGCTCCCGCAACTGCCCAGCACGACGGGGATCCGTGCGGGCGTCGCCTCGAGGGCGGCCAGCACCCGTCGCTCGAGCCCGGTGTGCGGTGCCATCATCGCCCCGCGGTCTCCGTGGAACGGAGCGTGCCCGCATCGGCGCCGGGCACGAGCATGAGGACAGTCCGGCGAGTCTCACCGCACGCGGTGACAGGTGCGACCCGTCTCTGGCACGTCGTAGACATGCCGCGGAGGGCGC
The DNA here is from genome assembly GCA_964543955.1 of uncultured Bifidobacteriaceae bacterium. Lineage (GTDB taxonomy): Bacteria > Acidobacteriota > Vicinamibacteria > Vicinamibacterales > UBA2999 > VFZN01. The sequence continues at coordinate 34,168 of CAZJBN010000016.1, read as the reverse complement.
GGTCGAAGCGGGCGGCGATGGTCATCTGCAACGAGCGTCAGTAGGGGCGGGCGACACAACGAAGATAAGAAACTAAGCAGCGTGACGCGGCTTGTCAAACTGAAAATGCAAAATGAAATCAGTTGACAATCGCGAGGATGACGTATCCGGATCCTCGCCGACGAAAGTCGGCATCACGTCGGACTTCGTCGCGGCCCATCGAGGCTCGCGACGCCGTCTCTAGGATACAGTAATGGACATGAACATTGCGGTGCTCGGCGCGCAGTGGGGCGATGAAGGGAAAGGCAAGATCGTCGACCTGCTCACGCCGTACTTCGGCGTCGTCGCGCGCTATCAGGGTGGCCACAACGCGGGCCACACCGTCTATGTGCGCGGGCGGAAGTTCGTCCTGCACCTCGTGCCATCGGGCATTCTGCACGACGGGGTCGCGTGCGTCATCGGCAATGGCGTGGTCGTCGATCCGAACGCGCTCTTCGCCGAGCTCGACATGCTCGCCGGGCTCGGCGTCGAGGTCGGCGATCGCCTGCTCATCAGCGACAAGGCGCACCTCATCCTGCCGTACCATCGCGAGCTCGACGTGCTCAGCGAGGCCCGCCGCGGCGAGCGCCGGATCGGCACGACGTCGCGCGGCATCGGGCCCGCCTACGAGGACAAGATCGGCCGCCGCGGCATCCGCATGTGCGACCTCGTCGACACCAAGGCCCTGGCCGACGAGGTGCGCGAGAACGTGCACGCGCGCAACCAGATCATCAAGGACTCGACGCTCGAGTGGCGGCGCGTCTACGAGGACCTGCTGGCCCAGGGCGAGCGGATGCGGCCGTGGATGGCCGACGTGTCCCTGGCGCTCGCCGAATGGATGCGCGCCGGCACGCGCATTCTCATCGAGGGCGCGCAGGGGACGATGCTCGACATCGACCACGGGACGTATCCCTTCGTCACCTCGTCGAACGCCTCGGTCGGCGGTGCCTGCACTGGCCTGGGCATTCCGCCGCGCGCCGTCAACGGCGTGCTCGGCGTCGCCAAGGCGTACACGACGCGCGTCGGGGAAGGTCCGCTGCCCACCGAGCTCTTCGACGAGATTGGCGAGCGGCTGCGCGAGAGCGGGCAGGAGTACGGCGCGTCGACCGGGCGGCCGAGGCGGTGCGGCTGGTTCGACGCGGTGGCCGTGCGCTATGCGGTCCGGATCAACGGCATCGATGCGCTGGCCCTCACCAAGCTCGACGTGCTCGACGGCATGCCCGTCATCGACATCTGCACCGGCTACTCGGTGGGCGGACGCACGGTCCACGAGTTCCCGGCGGACCTCAACACCGTCGGCCCGTGCACGCCCGTCTACGAGAGCTGGCCCGGCTGGACCGAGCCGACCCGGGGCGCGACGAGCTTCGAGCAGTTGCCGCCCGAAGCGCAGCGCTACATCGCGCGGCTCGAAGAGGTGAGCGGCGTGCCGGTGGCGCTCATCTCGACCGGCACCGATCGCCACGAGACGATTGTCCGCTCGGACAGCATTGCGGGACGATGGTTCCCGGCCGTGCCGGCCGGCTCAGTCTGATCCGTTGCCATTGGCCCGGTGCCGCTCGGCAAAGCCGGTCAGGGCATCGGGATCGCCGCTCGAGAAGCGCACGCCGGCCCTGTAGCGCGGCGGCTGGCCCACCGGCATCTCGAACGAGGCCCACTGCACCGCGCCCGCACAGCGCACGCTGCTGTCCTTCTCGGCGAAGGCGAGCCGCACGCGCTGATTGGGCTTGAGCACCACGCTCGAGAGCACCTGCGCGCCGTGCGGCGAGAGATCCACGAGCACGGCCGGGTTGCCGTCCACGGTCACGCTCAGGTTCTCCGTCATGCGGATCCGCGCGACGCGCCGCGTGCCGCTCGTCTCCATCTTGACGGTGACTGCCGGCGTGTCGGACGTCTTGGCCACCGCGAGGGCGCTGCCGCTCTTCTTGCGTGACGTCGTGGGCTCCAGCGCGACGATGCGCACGTCGCACTCGGCGAGCGCCGGGTCCTTTCGCATCCGTCGCAGGAAGACGATGCCCGGCGGCGAGGACGAGAACTCCTGCTCGAGCGCGACGATCGGCGGGCGGTGCCGCCGGATGAAGTCCAGGGCCTCCGACGACTGGTCGCTGGTGAAGCGGTGGAAGCTGGCTCCTTTTTCCGGCGGGCGCACGCGCTGGCTGAGCGACGGCAGCAGCTCGGCAGGGCCAATCAGCACTATGGCCGACACAACACTCCGAGTGTATACCAGGGCCGCGCCGGCGATGGCTGTGCGCCAGCTAGAATGGAGTCCGTGTCCTCTTCAGCGGGGGCCGCGCTCCGGTGCCGCGGCCTGGTCAAGCGCTATCCCCCGGACGTCACTGCCGTCAATGGCCTGGATCTGGAGGTTGCGCGCGGCGAATGCTTCGGTCTGCTCGGTCCGAACGGCGCCGGCAAGACCACGACCATCGAGATCCTAGAGGGACTGCTCGATCAGGACGAGGGCGACGTGGAGGTGCTGGGCCTGACGTGGGCGCGCGACCGGGCGTCGCTCCGGCCGCGGCTCGGCATCCAGCTGCAGGAGACGCAGCTGGCCGACAAGCTCACCGTCGAGGAGACGGTGAGGCTCTTCCGATCGTTCTATCCCTCCGGCCCGGACGTCCACGACCTGCTCGACGTCGTCGAGCTCGGGCCGAAGCGGCGCGCATGGGTGGGGAAGCTCTCCGGCGGGCAGAAGCAGCGCCTCTCGGTGGCCTGCGCGCTGGCGGGGCGCCCCGACGTGCTCTTCCTCGACGAACCGACGACCGGACTCGACCCGCAGTCGCGCCGCCAGTTGTGGGTCGTGCTCGAACGCTTCAAGGCTGCGGGCGGCACGATTCTCCTGACGACCCACTACATGGATGAGGCACATGCGCTCTGCGACCGCGTGGGCATCGTGGACCACGGCCGGGTGATCGCACTTGGCACGCCGCGCGAGCTCGTCGCCTCCATCGGCGCGGAGCACGTCGTGGAGTTCGCCGTGGCCGGCGGCGATCCGCCGGACGACACGCGGCTGCGCGCGCTGCCGGGCGTGCTGGACGTGCGCCGGGAGGACGGCCACGTGTCGCTCGCCACGAGCGAACTGCACCGCACGGTGCCGGCACTGCTCGACGCGCTCGGCGGCGGCACCGCCTCGCTCAGCCTCCTCAACACGCACAGCGCGACGCTCGAGGACGTCTTCGTGTCGCTCACGGGAAGGCACCTGCGCGATGCCTGACCGCGGCGGGGCGTCTCATCCCCTGGTGGAGCTGACCCTCTCGCGCTTTCGCGAGTTCCTGCGGGAGCCCGAGGCCGTGTTCTGGGTCTTCGCGTTCCCCGTGATCATGACCTGCGCGCTCGGCATCGCGTTCCGATCGCGCGGAACAGAGCCGGTGATCGTCGGCATCGTCGAGCAGGCCGGGAGCGACGACGCGCGAAAGGCCCTCGACGCCGCGGGCGGGTTCACGGTCCGGATGGTGTCACCCGCCGACGTGGAGCGCGCCGTGCGTGACGGCCGCGCGCCCGTCGTCGTCGTGCCGGGAGACCCGCCGACCTACCGGTTCGATGAGGCCCGCGCGGAGAGCCAGGTGGCGCGGCTGGCCGTCGATCGCGCGCTGCAGCAGGCCGCCGGCCGATCGGATGCCTTCGTCCCGGTCGAGCGGCCGATCGACGCGGTCGGATCCCGCTACATCGACTGGCTGGTACCGGGACTCCTCGGCATGAACATCATGAGCACGGGCCTCTGGGGCGTCGGCTTCTCGATCGTGCAGTCGCGCACGAAGAAGCTGCTGAAGCGCCTGGTCGCCACGCCGATGTCGCGCGCGCAGTACCTGGCGTCGCACGTGTTCAGCCGCCTGCTGTTCCTGGGCCTCGAGACCACGGTGATTGTCGGTTTCGCATGGGCGGTGTTCGATGTGGGCGTCCGCGGCGGCCTCCCCACGCTCGCCGTGCTGGCGCTCGTCGGCGCGCTCGGCTTTGGCGGACTGGGCCTCCTCATCGCGAGCCGCGTGCGGACGATCGAAGCCGTGTCGGGACTCATGAACCTGGTGATGATGCCCATGTGGGTCCTCTCCGGCGTGTTCTTCTCGTCCTCCAACTTCCCCGAGGCGATGCAGCCGTTCATCCAGGTGCTGCCGCTCACGGCACTCATCGATGCGCTCCGCGGCGTGATGAACGAGGGCCTGTCGCTTGCGGAGGTGTCCGGCGAGGTCGGCCTGCTCCTGGGGTGGGGGCTCGTGTCGTTCGGCCTGGCGCTGAAGCTGTTCCGCTGGCAGTAGACAGGCCGCGATTCGCGAGCCGGCTCCGTCGTCACGCCGGCGCGACCTGCGGCCGCGGGCGAACCGGGTGCGTGGTCCTCCCTCCGGGCCAGGCGGGGGTCGTGGCTACGGTCGTTCGCTCGACGTGTAGTGCGCGAGGAGCAGCTGCTGCGAATTGACCGGGTCGACGCCGGCGGGCGGCGTCGCGCGCGCGTAGGTGCCGTCGGTCCTGAGCTCCCAGGCGCGGGCCGTGTCGGCCAGGAGCGCGCCGAGCACCACATCGCGCATGTGGGCGCAAATCTCGGGGTCGGCCACGGGGCAGAGCACCTCGACGCGCCGGTCGAGATTGCGCTCCATGAGGTCGGCGCTGCCGATGTACATCTCGGGCTCGCCGCCGTTCTCGAAGTAGTAGATGCGCGAGTGCTCGAGAAAGCGCCCGACGATGGAGCGGACCCGGACGCGGTCGCTGATGCCGGGGATGCCCGGCCGCAGGCAGCAGACGCCGCGCACGACGAGCTCGATGGGCACGCCGGCCTGCGACGCCCTGTAGAGCACCCGGATCATCGCCGGGTCGGCGACGGCGTTGTTCTTGACGATGATGCCCGCGGGCCGCCCCGCGGCGGCGTGCGCCATCTCGCGCTCGATCATCGCGCGAAAGCCCTGGCGAAGGCCCACCGGCGCCACGAGGAGCCCGCGGTACGACCGTTTGCTCGAGTAGCCGGTCAGCGCGTTGAACACCTCGGTCACATCGTCGAGCAGCGCTTCGTCCGCAGTGAAGAGGCCGATGTCGGTGTAGACCTGCGATGTCACGCGGTTGTAGTTGCCGGTGGCGACGTGCGCATAGCGGCGGATGCCGTCCGGCTCCTTGCGCACGACCAGGCACAGCTTGCAGTGGACCTTGAGGTTCACCAGGCCGTAGACGACATGGATGCCGGCCGATTCGAGGCGCGTCGCCCAGGCGATGTTGTTGCGCTCGTCGAAGCGCGCCTTGAGCTCCACGAGCACGGCCACCTGCTTGCCGTCCTCGGCCGCTTCGATCAGCAGGTCGATCAGCGGGGAGTTGGCGCCGATGCGGTAGAGCGTGATCTTGATGGCGATGACACCCGGATCGGCGACGGCGGCGCGAAGGAAGGTCTCGACCGACGTGAACGAGTCGAACGGGTGATGGAGCATGAAGTCCTGATCCGCGATCTGCTCGAAGACGCGGTCGGCATCGTCAGGGCCCCAGAGCGTGTGCGGCGTGAAGACCGGATCCTTGAGCGCGGGCCGATGGAGCTTCGTGAGCGCGTGCCAGTCGCCGAAGCCCATCCGCTCCGAGGTCCGCGTCACGACGTCCTCTTCGACCTCGAAGTTCTCGATGAGGATGCTCAAGACGCGCCGCGGCATGTCGGACTCGACCTGCAGGAGCGAGAGCGCGCCGTAGCGAAGCTGCTTCAGTCCGCGGTCGACGGTCTCGAGCAGGTCGTCCGCTTCGTCCTCCTGAATCACCATGTCGGTGTCGCGGATGATCCGGAAGAGATGCGCCCCTTCGACATGCGTGCCGGGGAAGAGCTCCTGGATGTTGCGCCGGATCACGTCTTCGAGGAAGACGTGCGTCACGCCCGCGTGGGGTGACAGGTGATCGGGCAGGGGGATGAACCGCGGCAGCATGCCCGGCACCTTGACGCGTGCGAACTTCGTCCGGCCGCCGTGCCTCACGCGCACGGCGAGGTTCATGCTCAGGTTGGAGATGTACGGAAAGGGGTGGCCCGGGTCGAACGCGAGCGGCGTCAGGACCGGGAAGATCTGTGCCTTGAAGTAGGTCGCGAGCCAGGCATCGATCGCGGGCGAGTAGTCGCCGGGCTCGAGGAAGTGAATGCCCTCGGCCGTGAGCAGCGGACGAAGGTCGTTGGCCCAGCAGGCGGTCTGCTCGTCCATCTGCGCGAGGGCCCGCGCGCGGATCGTCGCCAGCTCCTGCTCCGTGCTCAGGCCATCGACCGACGTTTCTTCGATCCCGGCGCGGAACTTCTTGAGAATCGTGGCCACCCTGACCATGAAGAACTCGTCCAGGTTCGTGCCCGCGATCGCCAGGAACTTGACACGCTCGAGCAGGGGGTGGCCGGCATCCTGCGCCTGGGAGAGCACCCGGCGGTTGAACTCCAGCCAGCTGAGCTCGCGGTTGATGAAGAGCGCCGGCGCACTCAGATCCTGCGCGTCGATCGTGGCCCAGTCGATCGGGGCGGGTCCCGGTCGCTCGGTCCCCGGTGCCGCAGTCCGGCGTCGCGATCGGCGCGCGGAGGGACGCGTGACGACATCGGAGAGGGCCACGCGGCAAGCTTATCAAATCGATGTGACGGCCCCGGCGGGCGAGATCGGACCCAGCCGGCGGACCTCGCTCGGCGTCAGTCGGTCAGCCAGAGCAGCACCGCGAACACGATGACCGCGAGGGTGACGACGCGCTGAAGCCAGGCGTGGCCGCGCAGGATGGCCAGCCGGACGCCCAGCTGGCTCCCGACCACGTTGCCGGCGCCGAGTGCCAGCCCGCGGGGCCAGTCGACGGTGCCCGCCCCGGCGAAGATGGCCAGCGAGAGAACCGTGACCAGGAGGACGCTCCAGAGCTTGACGGCATTGCCCCGGACGAGATCGAGGCCCGCCCGGCTGGTGATGGCCAGGACGAAGAACCCGACGCCGGCCTGGATGAACCCGCCGTAGAGGCCGACGAAGAAGAACCCCACCGCGGCCAGCGTCGTCTGCGCCGGAGCCTTCCGGGGAGTCACGGGAGGCGTCGAGCCGTGGGACCAGATCGACCACAACGTGATGGCGATCATGGCCGTGGAGAGGATGCGCGTGAACGCGAAGTCGGGGATCCGGAGCGCCGCCCAGGCGCCGAGCACCGCCCCGGCGAGGGCTGGCAGACTCATTCGCGTCGCCCATCGCCAGTCGAGCACGCCTTCACGGTGAAAGCCCCAGACACCCCCGAGATTCTGCGCGAGGACGCCGACGCGGTTCGTGCCATTGGCCACCGCGGCCGGCAGGCCCAGGAAGAGGAGGAGTGGCAGTGTCAGGAACGACCCGCCGCCGGCGACCACGTTCAGCGTCCCTGCAACGAGGCCCGCGACGGCCAGCGCAGGCAGTTCGATATGGGGCGGCACCGGGCCGATCGTACTGCATGGCCATCCGCCCCGTCGGGGCAGGACCGCCGCTGGCGGGCCATCGTGCCGGGTCTGGGCGCGCCAGGCCCCCTGGGGCGGGGCGGACCGCGTTCGGCCCCAACTCTCGTCCCGGGAGTGGGTTCCATCTCGCAAACGGATGAAAAACGTGTAAGATTTATCCGATCGAATCCGGCCAGAGTCGGCCGCACTCGTAGCAGGACCAAGGAGGCACCGTATGTCGCTGACCCGTCGGCGACTCTTTCAGCAGCTGTTGACCCCTGAGGGGTCCACGACGCCCGAGTGGATTTCCGCTCGAGGTCGTGAAGCCGGCCTGATGGAGTATGGCGAACAGGGCATGCCCGCAGGCGTGAAGCCCGTTCGCATTGCCAGCAACGAAAACCCGCTGGGCCCGGGCCAGCACGTGCTCGACGCCCTCGCCGGCAAGTTCCCGGAGGCCGCGCGCTATCCGTTCAACGCCACGCAGAAGGAGGGCACGCTCATCGCGGCGATTGCCAGGTCGTTTGGCGCGAAGGACGAGAACGTGCTCCTGGCACCGGGGTCGGGCGAGTTGCTCACCCATGCCGTTCGTGCGTTCACCTCGGCCTCCAAGCCGCTCGTCACGGCGTGGCCGTCGTTCGAGAATCCGCGGGACACGGCCAAGAAGATCGGTTCGGCCATTCGCGAGGTGACGCTGGACGACAAGCTGCGCATCGACGTGGCGAAGATGGTCGAAGCCTCGAAGGGCGCCGGGCTGGTGTTCTTCTGCAATCCGAACAACCCGACGGCAACGGTGCATGGCAAGTCCGCCGTGGCGGACATGGTCACGCAGATCCGGGCGGCCTCGCCCGACACCGTCATCCTCATCGACGAGGCCTATCACGACTACGTGACCGACCCGTCGTACCAGTCAGCCGTCGACCTGGCGCTCTCGACGCCGAACGTGTTCGTGACGCGCACGTTCTCCAAGGCCTACGGCATGGCCGGCCTGAGGGCGGGTTACGCCATCGGCGGAGCGCCGACGATCAAGACGATCCAGGCCTACAAGATGCCGTACGCGCTCGGCACGCTCACGCTGGGCGGCGCGGTGACGGCCTTCGCGAACCAGAAGCACATCGCGGACGAGCGCGTACGCAACACGGTCGTCAAGGCCCTCGTCGTCAAGGCGTTCGCCGACATGGGCTATGAGGGTACGGACTCGCAGGGCAATTTCATCTTCATGAACCTGCGGCGTCCGGCCGCCGGCTTCCGGGATGCCTGCCGCGCGCAGGGCGTGCTCGTCGGACGCGATTTCCCGCCTTACGAGGCCACCCACTGCCGCATCTCCATGGGCACCATGGAGGAAATGCAGCGCGCGGTGGAGGTGTTCAAGAAGGTTCTCGGCAGCACGACGACGACGTCGAGCAAGGCGAGGCGCTAACCGTGTCCGGGATCAAGGAGGTTTCGACCATGTCGCTCTCGCGACGTTCGTTCGTTCACACCCTCGGTGCCGGCGCCGCCGGGCTGTGGATCTCATCGCGCGGCCGCGAGGCCTCGCTCTTCGAGTCCGAAGCCCTGTTCGCGCAGGGGCCGAACCCGTCCATCATCATCTCCAGCAACGAGAACCCCCTCGGCTGCCACGCCGACGTGCTGGCCGGCGTACGCCGGTCGTTCACCGAGGCGGGCCGCTACCCGTTTGCCACGGCAGACGAGGTCACGGCCATCGTCGCCAGCAAGAACGGGGTCAAGCCGGAGAACGTGCTGCTCGGCGCCGGGTCCACGCAGCTCCTCCGGACGTCCACCCACGTCTTCACGTCGAAGACGGCGGGCCTGGTCGCGCCGATCCCGGCCTACGAGGAGTGCGCGGACTACGCGCGCCTCATGGGACACCCGCTGACCGGCGTCAAACTCACCGAGGACCTCCGGATGGATCTCGATGCCATGCTTTCGGCCGCCAAGGGCGCCGGGCTGGTCTTCTACTGCAACCCGAACAACCCGGTGGCGACCGCCGTCAACGCATCGGACACGAAGACCTATCTCGCGACCCTGCTGAAGGCCTCGCCGAGCACGACGGTTCTCGTGGACGAGGCGTACTTCGAGTACGCCACGATGCCGGGCTACGAGACGATGATCCCGCTCGCGGTCGAGAACCCGCGCGTGGTCGTCGCCCGGACGTTCTCCAAGTGCTTCGGGATGGCGGGCCTGCGCATCGGCTACGCGATCGGGCACAAGGACACCATCGCCAGGATGGCGGCCTGGGACGGCGTGGGACAGATCAGCGTCCTCGGGCTCGAAGGCGCGCGTGCGGCGCTGAACGTGCCCGACCAGTGGGTCAAGGACGAGTCGAAGCGCAACGCCGAGGCCAGGGCCTTCACGCAGAAGTGGTTCGCGGATCGCGGCTACACGCCGACCGACTCGCAGACCAACTTCATGTTCGTCAACCTCAAGCGGCCGGCGCGCGAGTTCCGCGACGCCTGTCTCAAGCAGGGCGTGCTCGTCGCGCGCGACTTCCCGCCCTACGAGAAGACGCACTGCCGCATCTCGGTCGGCACGATGGCCGAGATGCAGAAGGCCGTGCAGGTCTTCGACAGCGTCCTGTCGCAGCCGGCCAAGGCCGCCGCGTAAGGATCACCAGCACCGCAGGGGCCACAGCAACCGACAGGAGCTGACCGCCGCACTGCACGACGACTGAACCGGGTTTCTGGCTCGCTGCTGCGGGCACGGAAACCCGGTTCTGCTTTTTGGGGCCCGCCAATCAGGACGGCCTCCGGTGGATGCGCACGGTCTCGCGGCCCGCGGCCTTCGCGCGGACCGCCAGGGGAGGACGCGATGGATATCGATCGACGGGCGTTCCTGGCGAGTGTGGGCGGGCTGGCCGCCATCGAGGCGCTCGATCCCGAGGCCAGGGCCGAGGCGCTCGAGCACTTCATGATGGAGAAGCTCGACGAAGACGCGTCCGGTCTCGTCGTCGACGGGGAAGCGCAGGTCGCCGCCGCGCCGCCCGATGCGACGATCCGGCGCGGCGCCGGCAGTCTCTTCGGTCCGAGCGGTCCGCCCGAGAACCGCAAGATGCGCCAGCTCGCGCCGATGTCCGACAAGCCGACACTGCTCGAGTTCTTCGAGAAGCGGTTCGCGCCCGCCAACCATGTCCTCCAGAGCGCCACGCGCGCGCTCAAGACGGGCATGAGCGAGGAGATCATCTTCGCCTGCCTGCTTCACGATGTCGTGCTCAACCTGGTCCGCGTCGACCACGGGTGGTGGGGCGCGCAGATGCTCGAGCCGTACGTCCAGGAGAAGGTGAGCTGGGCCATCCGCTATCACCAGGCGCTGCGTTTCTATCCCGATCCCGCGCACGGCTACGAATATCCCGAGCTCTACACGCGCATCTTCGGCAAGGACTACGAGCCGCAGCCGCACATCAAGGCCGCCTACGACTACGCCCGCAATCACAAGTGGTACTTCGAGGCCCGGATGGTCACGGTCAACGACCTCTATGCGTTCGACCCGAATGCGAAAGTGTCCATCGAGCCGTTCATCGACATCATCGGCCGCCAGTTCAAGCAGCCCAGGGAAGGCCTCGGCAACGACGGCAGCCCGACGGCGCACATGTGGCGGACGATGATGTTTCCGGATAATCCGCTCTGAACCGTCTCGCGCGGGTCATCGGGCTCTCGCACGCCACGGCGCTGGTCGTCGGCACGATTCTCGGCGCGTCGGTCTTCGTCCAGGCGTCGGAGATCACCGCCTTCGTGCCGTCGGCCCCTGGCGTCGTGCTCGCGTGGCTCTTCGCCGGCATCCTCACCCTCATCGGCGCCCTTGTCTGCGCGGAGCTGGCCTCGGCCTTTCCGCGCACGGGCGGTGTCTATGTGTTCCTGCGCGAGATCTATTCGCCGGCCCTGGGGTTTCTCTGGGGCTGGGCGATGTTCTGGAGCATGCACAGCGGCATCGTGGCGGCCATTGCCACGGTCTTCGCCCGCTATGCGGGGACGTTCGTCGCGCTCGGGGAGACCGGGACGCGTGTGGTGGCGGTCGCGGCGATCCTGGCCCTGTCGGCGGTCAACTACATCGGCACGCGCGCCGGAAGCCGCGTGCAGGCCGCCATCACTCTCGTCAAGGTGAGTGCGGTCGCCGTGATTATCGCTGGCGGTCTGACGATGCCCGTGGAGGCGCTGCCGGCGGAGCCGGGCACCACATCGGATTGGGGCCTGAGCGGCATGCTGCTCGCCATCGGTGCCGGCCTGTTCGCGTTTGGCGGGTGGCACATGGTCACCTACACGGCCGAAGAGACCGTGGATGCGGAGCGGACGATTCCACGCGCGCTCGTCGTCGGGATCGTCGTCATCACCCTCTGTTACGTCGGACTGAATGCCGTGTACCTGCGCGTCCTGTCGGTGCCGGAGATCATCGGATCCACGCGCGTGGCGGCGGACGCCTTTCTGCGGCTGGTCGGCCCGGCCGGAGCCGGCCTCATCTCGGCGCTGGTGATGGTGAGCGCGTTCGGTGCGCTGAACGGCATCATCCTGGTCGGGCCCCGGGTGTACTACCAGATGGCGCAGGATGGCCTGTTGTTCCGCTGGGCGGGGCAGGTGCATCCGCGGTTCCAGACGCCGGGCCGCGCCATCGTGCTGCAGGCCATCTGGTCCTGCGCCCTCGTCTGGACCGGCACCTACCGCGCGCTCTTCAGCCGGGTCATCTACACGGAGTGGATCTTCTTTGCGCTGCTCGGCGTCGGCATCCTGCTGCTGCGAAGGAAGCCCGGTTACAATCCCGCGTGGCCCATGCCGCTCGTGCCCGTGGCTCCAATCGTCTTCGTCATCGCCTCGGTGGCGATCGTCGTCAATCAGCTCCGCCTCGACCCACGAGAGAGCGCGATCGGCCTCGGCATCGTGCTCTCCGGGCTTCCCGTGTACTGGCTCTGGCGCCAGTGGACTCGCCCGCGGCCCGCCCTGGATGGGCCGCAGGCGCGCTGATGACGAGCCGTATGTCCGTTGATCGGTCGGAATCTGCCGGACCTCCCCGGACTTCAATCGGACCCAACCATGACCATCGACTTCCATAACCACTATTACCCGCCGGAATATCTCGACGCCGTCAAGGCCGGCCGGTCGCGGATCGCGATCGACTACGACGACGAGGGCAACCCGCGCCTGCACTATCCGGGCGACTACAACATCCTCGTGCCCGGGCATCGCGACCTCGACTACCGCGAGCGCGTGCTGGCCGAGCACGGCGTCGACCTGCAGGTGGCGACCTTCACGACGCCGGGCACGCACATGGAGGAGCCGGCGCTCGCCGTGGAACTGGCCCGCCAGGTGAACGACGCGTACGCCGCGGAACGCCGGCGGCGCAAGGCGTTCACGTTTCTGGCCACGCTTCCGCTGAATGATCCGGCCGCGTCGGTCGCCGAGCTCGACCGCGCGGTCCGCACGCTCGGGCTGCCCGGCGCCATGGTGTTCAGCAACGTCAACGGCATCGCGCTGGCCGACGCGCGCTACGAGCCGCTCTGGCAGAAGGCGGACGAACTCGGGGCGGTCGTGTACATCCATCCGGCACACCCGCTCGGCGTCGAGGCGATGGAGCAGTACTGGCTCATGCCGCTGGTCGGGTTCCTCATGGACACGACCCTGGCGGCCGCGCACCTGGTCTTTGCCGGCGTGCCGCGGCGCTACCCGCGCATCACCTGGGTGCTGTGCCACATGGGCGGGGCCATCCCGTACCTGGCCGAGCGCCTGGATCGCGGCTACGAGGCGTTCGAGGACTGCCGGGCAAACATCGATCGGCGCCCGAGCGAGTACCTGAGGGACTTCTACTACGACACCGTCAACTTCGATCCGAATGCCATTCGGCTCGCGATCGACTTTGCCGGCGCGGACCATATCGTGGCCGGCAGCGATTACCCCCACCAGATCGGCAGCATCCCGAAGATGCTGGAAGCCATCCGCGCGCTGGACCTGCCGGAGCCCGTGCGCCGTGGCATACTCGGCGGGAACGCGGCGAGGATTTTGAAGATGTGAGTTCTCACTTCCGACTTCTCGCTTCTCGCTTCTCACTTCTGATTGATTGGGAGACACCGATGAGAGCAACGTGGAAGGGTGTGTGTGCGGTCGCTGCCATCTGCGCCGCGACGGCCGTGGTGGATGCGGTCCAGCAGCAGGCCAGCGTGACGCGGCGCGAGCCGCAGTTCGAGAACAGCGAAGTGAAGGTCTGGAAGTCCATCATTCATCCCAACCAGCCGCTTGCGCTCCATCGTCACGACCACGGTCGGACGATCGTGGCGATCAAGGGTGGCACGCTCGACGTGGTGGACGGGCAGGGGAAGACCATGCAGAAGATGGTGTGGGAGACGGGCAAGGCGTACTGGCTCGACGCCGATCCGCCCGAGACCGAGCACGGCGACATGAACCGCGGCACCGAGCCGATGGAAGTGATCGTCGTCGAGTTGAAGAACGACGTGAAGAAGTAAGGCGGCTACTGGCTGGTGGCCGGCGGCGCCGCGAGGTGCCGCTTCCACCAGTCCATCTCGTGGTGATAGCGGTGCACGGTGTTCCACGGGGTCCATCCGCCGTGGTAGCTGTCCGGGTAGCGGATGAACATCGCCGGCACCCTGCGCTTCTTGAGCGCCGTGTACATCTGCTCGCCCTGCTCGATCGGCACCCGCAGATCCGACTCCCCGTGCACGAACAATGTCGGGGTCGTGACAGTGCCCGCGCGCATCACCGGCGACCATTTGAGGAGCGTCTCGGCGCCCCTCGGTTCCCACGGCGGGCCGTAGAACTCCGTCTCCTTTGTGCGCGGGATGTCCGCCGTGCCGTAGTCGCTGATCCAGTTCGAGATGCCGGCGCCGACCACGGCCGCGGCGAAGCGTGTGGTCCGGGTGATGGCCCAGTTCGTCAGGAAGCCGCCGTACGAGTAACCGGTCACGCCCAGCCGTTTCGGATCGATCGGGTAGCGCGCGAGCACGTCGTCCACGGCGGCCATGACGTCCTCGTAGTCCAGCCCGCCCCAGCCGCCCCAGGTGGCCCACAAGTGCTTCTCGCCGTACTCGGTGGAGCCCCTGGGGTTGGTGTAGATCACGGCCAGGCCGTTGGCGGCCATCCACTGGAACTGGAAGTTGAAGTCGGTGCCATAGGCGCTGTGTGGTCCGCCGTGAATCGCCAGGACCAGCGGCACGCGCGTCCCCTCCGCGGCGGCAGGCATCATCAACCATCCCTCGATGGCCGCGCCGTCCGTGCTGGTGAACGCCAGCCGCTCGGCGGGCCTCAGCGCGAGGCCGGCGACGAGCGCGGCGTTGACCGTGGTCAGCGCTCGCTCTCCCGAGCCGTCGAGGTGCGACGTGAAGACTTCTGACGGTGCCGTGACGCTCGAGGCGGCGTAGGCAATCTGTCCGGCGGACCATGCGATGGACACATCCACGAGGCGCCGGTCGCCCCGCGTGACCTGTTCGACGGTGCCTCCTGCGGACGGCACGCGGTACAGGTGCGCGGTGCCGGATCGCCCTGCCGTGAAGTAGACGGAGTGCCCGTCCGGTGCCGGCCGCGGCGTGCCGGGGATGAAGTCCCACGCGGCGGTCAGGTTGACTGGAGATCCCCCGGTCAGCGGGAACCGGTAGAGGTCCGTCGGCGATCCGTGTGCCTGGCGCACGGCGAGGATCTGGTTGAGGCTCTGCTTGCGGCGGGCGATGAGGGCCTCGCCGGACGCCGTCCACACGGGCTCTCCGTGATCGAACCCGTCGTTGGTGAGACGCGTCAGTTCCCCGGACAGGTTCACGATGAACAGATCGGCGCGGTCGTAGGTGTACTCATCACGCTGATGCGTGTCGGCGGTAAAGGCCAGGGCTGTGGAATCCGGACGCCACGAGACGCCGCGCACGTCGACGCCGAGCGAGGTCAGCGATCGCGCCGTCCCGCCCTCGCGCGCGACAACGAACAGCTCTTCGGACGGCGTGGCGGCCGGGTCGCGCGGATCGGCGAGATAGCCCCGGCCATCGAAACGCACGTTCATCCAGTCGTACTTGCGCCCCTTGAAGCGCTCGTTGATGAGGATCTCCGAGGGCGGCATGTCGGCGGCGCGCTCGATCGAGGCGCTCGCTGGCTTGACGGCCTTCGTGAACGCAATCCACTTGTTGTCCGGGCTGAAGATCGGGAGGCCGCCGACCCCGGGAATCTGGAACGCCTCGCCACCGAGGCGATCCATGCGCAGGAACCAGACCGACTCGTCCTCAGGACCATCCGTCGTCATGACGCGCCGGCGCGACGTGAAGGCGAGGAGGCGGCCGTCGGGACTCCAGCGCGGCGCGGTGGAGCTGAAGCCAGGATTCGTCAATCGTCGCGGAGGCTCGCTGCCATCCGATGGCACAACCCAGATCTCGCTGTGCCTTCGGTTCTCGCTCTCCACGATGAAGGTGCGGACGTAGGCGACGGTGCGTCCATCGGGCGAGATTGCCGTGCCGTTGAGCGTCTGGAGTGCGTAGTAGTCCGTCAGGGCCAGCGGCCTGGTCTGCGCCTCCGCCACGCCGGCAAAACCTCCAACCACGAGGAGCGCCAGCGAGAACCAGGTCATGAGGCACGCTCCGAGCCGCGATCTGTGATCACCCACACGCCACCTCCTGCCTCGCACGTCCTACTTCCCATCCTCCGTCATCAGATAGCGCGGCAGCGTCGGCGACAGGTGCATCAGCAGGTCGTAGACCGACGCATCGGACGAAGCGGCCACGTCCTCGGGCCGCGACCCGTCCGTCCAGTCGAAGAGCGTCGCGACGTCGCCGATGCGGACCGTCTGCTCGGCGCCGATCTCGACAATCGTGTGGCTGGCGGAGACCGACGCGATGACGGGGTAGAGGCGGCCGTTGATCCTGACGCGGGCGCCCCTGGCGGCGACGCGCGGCCATCCGTCGGCGTGGCCCACCGGCAGGGTGGCGATCCAGGTGTCGGCCTTCGCCATGTACGCACGCTCGTACCCTGCGCTCGTGCCGGCGGCGATCTTCTTGACCAGGGCCACACGCGAGCGCAGGGCGACGGCGGGTCGCAGGTCGATGGTCGCGCCGTTGCGAAACCCCGGCGATGGAAACACGCCGTAGAGAATCATCCCGGTCCTCACCATGTCGAGCCAGGCGTTGTCGTGCTGGAAGAATGTGTAGCTGGAGGCCGCGTGGCGCCTGCCGAGGGAAATACCCGAGGCCGTGAGCTCATCGGTCAGGGACGTGAAGCGCTTCAGCTGCTCCTGATCGAAGGCCAGATCCTCCGTGAACGTCATCATGACGCCCGCGATACGCACGTTCCTGCGCCCCGCGAGGTCCCGGATGAGCGGCGCCGCCTCCGTGTACGGGACACCGACGCGGCCGAGCCCCGTGTCCACGCACACGTGGATGTCGAGCGGGCGGGGCAGCGAGGCGGCCGCCCGCTCCAGATCCGCGCCGATCGGCGTGTAGACCATCGGCATGATGTTGCGCGCCGTCAGGGTCGAGAGATCCGAGGTCGTGAAGGGCCCCATCAGCAGCACGGGCTTCTTGACGTCCCTGTCGCGGAGCGTGACCGCTTCGTCCAGCTTCACGACCGCAAAGCCGTCGACTTCGGGCAGCAATTCGAACTGTCGCGCCACGGTGGCGCCGCCGAGGCCATAGCCGTTGTTCTTGACGACGGCCATGATCGGACGCTTGCCAGAGGCGCGCGACACCTCGCGGACGTTGTGCGCCAGGTTGGGCGCGTGAATCTCGATCCACGGATCGACGCTCTCGCTGGGCGTGTCGTCCGCTTTCGGTCGCTGCGCCCGTGCGGCGAGCGGCGCCAGCGCGGCCGATGCGGCGCCGAGCGCGGTCGTGCCGAGAAAGGCTCGTCGATTCACGCGCGGAGTATAGCAGGCCGTATGGGCCGGCCTGCTCGCGGGCGCTATTGCGACTTGCCGCGCGCGGTGACCGGCCAGACCGTCTCGACCGTTTCGCCGCGGATTCCGTAGATCTGGTCGTACAGGTTCACGACCGGATCGCAGTGCGGCACGATCATCTCGATGCGGTCGCCCATCCTGTAGCTACGCGAAGCGTCGGTATAGCTGATGACGCCGAATTCGTCCGACCCGGCGTTGTAGTCCATGCCCGGCTCACCGACCACGCCGGCGCGCGGCGTGTTGAGCGTGAGCGCCTTGGCGCCGGCGTCGGTGGTGAGACGTCCAGGGAAGCGGTTGTTGAGGATCGTGGCCACGACCGTGAGCGACGGTTCGAAGTCCCGATAGACCGCATCGCCGTCTTCGCTGCCGATGGCCAGGTACTGCATGTCCATGAAGACATAGCTCCCGACCTGCACGTCGGTGAAGCCCGGCGTCTGGTGCTGCACGCTGTAGGTGCCCGTGCCGCCGCCGCTGAAGATCTCCGTGCTGAGGCCGGCGCGTGCCATCCGCTCGCGCGTTTCGGCGTTGGCGGCGACGCCCTCCAGCGCACGCGCCTTGCGTGCGGCAAACCCGGCGACGTGCTGCGCGCCGCCGTCGTAGGAGAGGAGGCCGCGGAGCGTGAGGTTCGGCAGCGTGTCCACGAGCGTGGCGAGCTGCAGGGCCTGGTCGCCCGCGGGAATGCCGCTGCGCGTGCCGACGGCCACATCGATGACAACATCCGCTGTCACGCCCGCCTCGGCGGCCGCGGCGGAGAGACTGCGCGCGTTCTGCTCCTCGTCCACGGCCTGGATGAACCTGGGGTTCCGCTTCGCCAGTTGCATGGCGCGCCGGATCTTGCGCGCCGACAGGTTGGCGGTGGTCATGCAGATGGGCTCGATGCCCTCCGCGGAAAGCGCCTCGGCCTCGCCCAGCTTGGCCGTGCAGATGCCGATGGCGCCGCCGGCCAGCTGCAGCCGGGCAATCGCGGCGCACTTGTGCGTCTTGGCGTGCGGACGGGCGGCAATCTTGTTGCCCGCAAGCCGTGCCTGCATCCTGGCGATATTCCGCTCCAGGCGATCGAGGTCGACGCACAGGGCCGGCGTGTCGAGGTCCCACTTGGAGATTCCGACGTCCGCCGTGTCGACGCGGCTCATCTCCGCGGCGGTGTAGCCCTTGACGGGCCGGGGGATCCAGACGCTGGCGGCCGCCGTGCCGGCGGTCGTGAGGAAGGCGCGGCGGGAGGACATGCGGCACATCCTAGCACCGTGCGCCCTCGGTTGCGGTACGCGCCGACCTGTGTGTCCGCGCTGAAGGTTCCGGAGGATGAGCCGAAGCCCGGAGGGGGACTCTTCCGGGCCTCATGACCAGTCCGGGCTAGCGTTCGGCCTCCATTGCGGCCATCCGCTGCAGCAGCGCGTCACCTTTCAGCAGGGACCACCGCGCGATCGCCGCGGGAAAGGCCGGGTGGGTGCGCAGCGAGGCGAACGCCGGGTCACGCTGGAGCCAGTGCTCGTTGTAGTAGCAGGGCCGGCTGAACATCACGTCCAGCGTCTTGAAGGCCGCGTCGTGCAGGCCGGCTTGCGCCTGGATCTGGGCCAGCAGATAGAGGTAGAGCGGACCCTGTGTGGCGTCCTTGCTCACCGGCAGCAGCTCCACGGCGCGCTCGGCGTGGTGGATGGCCTCGGTCGGTCGGCCCAGGCCGATTGAGGCCAGTGCCATCGCGGCTTCGACCTGAAAGTCGTCGGGCGTGAGGCGCCGCCTGCCGTTCAGCTCGGCCATGGCAGCCTCGTAGCTCCTCGCGGCGGCTTCAGGCCGGCCCATGCTCTGGTAGACCTGGCCGGCCAGCACCGAGGCAGGGAATCGGAAGTTCGGCGCCATCCAGGCACCTGCCTCGTCCATCGTGTCGATCAGCTCGAGCGCTCGTTCGTGGCGGCCATCGAACCACTCCAGCCGCGCGAGCAGGCCCTTCGCCCGGGCGTCGGCTGGCGTCCGCGACTCGAGGGCGGCCTCGAGCAGCACCCGCGCGCCGGCCATGTCGCCGGTCTCGGTGAAGAGCGTCCATGCTTCGGGTGTCAACACGCCGGAGCGGTTTGCCGCCCGTGCGATCCCGATGTAGCGACGCGCTTCGGGGAACTGCCGCAGGTGAAGATAGTGCACGGCAATGAGGTCGGCCGTCGACACCGGATCGATCGCGAACGCGCGCTCGTAGTTGGCCCTCGACTCGCTCCAGTACCCCTGGCGCTGATCGAGCCAGGCGATGAGCTGCAGAATCTCGGGCGAGTTCGGCAGGCCGAGAGCGGCGATGTCCAGCTCACGGCGCGCCTCCTCATATCTGCCGTCGGTGAACAGCATCTGCGCGAGTCCGACGTGGCCGTCCGGCAACGTGGGATCGATGCGGATCGCGGTGTGCGCCGCGCGATACGCCTCCTGTCTGACGGTGGGGGTCCGTTCGGTGGCCGTCCTGTACAGCGACGAGTAGGTGCGCGCCAGCCAGCTCCATGCGAGCGCAAATCGTGGATCGCGCGTGACGGCCTGTTCCAGCTCCAGGCGCGCCCGTCCGAGGTTGGCCGTGTCCGACGCGCCCTGCTGGTAGGCTGACATCCCGCGAAGGTACGCGGTGTAGGCGTCCACGTCCTCAGTGGGCCACGAATCCACCAGACGGCGCTCGCGGACGTCGAGGACGACCTGCATGCCGCCGGTGACCTGATGGGCCAGATCGGACTGCACGTCGAAGAGATCCGCGAGGGGTGTCTCGTATTGCTCGTTCCAGACCGTCGTGTCGTCGGCCGCCCGTATCAGGTTCGACGAGATCCGCACCCGCGTCTGATTCGAGGCGTGCGTCCACCGGATGGCGCCCTCGATGACATAGTCGACACCGAGATCGGCGGCGATCTGCCGCATGCTCTTGCCGCGGCGGTCGTACGCGCGGGCGGTCGTGCTCGACAGCACGGACATCTGGCTCAGCCTCGCGAGACGGCCCGTGATCTCCTCCGTCATGCCGGCGACGAAGGACTCCTCGGCCGGTCCGCCCAGGTTGATGAACGGGAGCACGGCGACGCGCACCGTGCCGGGCCGGGCGGCATTCTGGCTCGCGGCGTCGGCCGGCCCTTCGTCCCACAGGCGCGACACGGCGGTGACGGCCAGCAGGGCCGACAGCGCCGCCGCGACCGCCCACCACGCGATCCGTCTCGCGGGGCGGCCGGACGCCGTTGCCACGGAGGCAGGGGCGCGGCTGGGTGTGTCGCTGTCTGCGGCAGCCGGGCCGGTGTCCGACGAAGGGGCGACGCTCTCCACGACCTCGCCGACGAACCGGTAGCCGCGCCTGGGGACCGTCTCGATGCAGGGCGCTCCTCCGCTGCCCTCGCCAAGGACCCGGCGCAAAAGCGAGATGTTCTGTGCCAGATTGTTCTCTTCGACGAAGGCGTTCGGCCAGACGATCTGGAGCAGGTCGTCCTTCGTGACGAGGGTGCCGTGGCGCTCGACCAGGGCCACCAGCGTTTCAGTGGCCTTCGGCGTGAGCGGCACCGGGCGCCCATCGAGAAACAGAACCTTCTGCCCCGCGTCGAGGCGGAATCGGCCGAACTCGTAGCGGGATGGGCGGGGGAGCATGGCGCTGGATGCCCGGTTTCAGAGAGTTTTCAGGATTCTCTCAGGTCGAGCTAACGACTTCAAGCCGCCGTACGGCCAGCCTGTCCACACGGAGAGTTCGCTGGCTCCGATACGGAGGATTGCATGAGCACGAGGATTTGCTGCTGTATCGCCGCTGTGGTCGTCATGACGGGGGCCCTGGCCGCCCAGGCGCAGGCGCAGGTACCCGGGCAGATCAGGGTCGAAGGCAACCTGCACGACTTCACCGGGCCGATGACGCCCCCCGACCCGCTGGGCCCATGGCAGATCGACGGTGAGTGGACCGTGACCTACTCCATCGCTTCCGGTACGGTCGACTTCATCGCCTCGCTCAACATGATTCGCTCCGACAACATCACGCGTGCGGCCCACACGCATCACGTGCGGATGACCGGCGCTGGGGTGACGCCTATTGCCAACGGGTACCGCATCAGCGGCACGGCGTCGCTCACGTCGAACGGGGCCCTGGCCGGCTTCTCCGGTTCGCCGGTCGAAGTCGAGCTGACCGGCGGCAATGCACTGGCGTTCGCGACCGTGAAGGTGCGGTTCGGCGGAGCCGCCGCGGGGCACTTCGGTGAGGCGCCGCTCGCCGGCGTGGTCACCTTGAAGTAGGCCGGCATCAGGCGGCATCACACATCTTGCGTTCCTCGTCCCGCCCTGGCAGGCAAGCTTTGCCAGGGCGAGGATTTTCGTCGAGCAGATTGGGGCCATCGACGAGCAGCGGTCAAGAGTCCCTCGACCTTTCTGCGGGCGCGCGCAGATTCGCGTGCGTCGGGTGGTGCCGCCACGTGTTACGTCAGGGCGACGACGCCCTCGAGGGGCGCGGTGTCTGTGACGATGTCGCTCCCGCCCGGTCGAGTGAGTGGCATTCCGACGGTGCGTGTCAGTCCACCATCTGGCCGTCGAAGAGGTGGATGTGCCGCTTCGCCTCCGCCAGCCAGCGCTCGTCGTGCGTCACGATGCAGACCGTCGCGCCGCCGGCGTGCAGCTCCGAGAACATGTGCATCAGCGCTTCGCCGCCCTTCGAATCGAGGTTGCCCGTCGGCTCGTCGGCCAGCAGGATGGCCGGCCGCCCGGCGATGGCACGTGCGACGGCCACGAGTTGCTGATGGCCGCCGGAGAGGGACCCCGGCCGCTGCTTCGCGCGAGCCGTGAGCCCGACGCGCTCGAGCGCCGCTTCGACGCGCGCGCTTCGCTCCTCGGCTGGGATCGGTCTCAGGGTCAGCGGATACGCGATGTTCTCGAAGACCGTGAGGTCGCCCAGCAGGTTGAAGCTCTGGAACACGAGGCCGACCTCGATGTTGCGCAGGCGGGAGCGCTCGGTGGCGGAGAGCTTGTCGGTGGCGCGCCCGTTCAGCCAGTAGCGGCCGGACGTTGGCGTGTCGAGAAGGCCCAGGATCGACAGCAACGTCGACTTGCCGCAGCCTGACGGGCCCGACACGGCCACGTACTCGCCGCGCTCGATGTCCAGCGTGACATCGTCCAGCGCACGCGTTTCTTCGTCGGCGTCTCCCTCGAAGATGCGAGTGACGTGTTCCAGGCGGATGACCGGCATCCCGGGATCCGGGGTGTCGTCATCTACCGGCTGAGTGTCACGTCGGCGCCACCAGGACATCGCAGTGTTAGACGATCCTCAGGCCCGATTGGTGCGACCGTTCGGCAACACGGCCGACGCTATACTGATGTGTTCATGCCCCGCAGCACACCGGTGGTGCATTGCGACGTCGTGTCGGCCGTCGTGTTCGACGTTGGTGGCGTGCTGGTTGCGCTCGACGGCATGCCTGCGTTGGCACGGCTGATTGGCGGGAGCGCGGGACCGGGAGCGTTGCATCAGCGCTGGATGGAGACTCGGTCCGTCAGGCTTCACGAGGCGGGCCGGATTTCGGCGGAGGAGTTTGCGGCCGGCGTTGTGTCTGATCTGGACCTCCAAATCTCGCCGGCCGTGTTCCTGGATAGTTTCGCCGCCTGGGTGCAGGGGCCGTATCCAGGCGCCTTCGAATTGGTATCGTGCATCCCCAGGCAGTACCGCGTCGCGGTCCTCAGCAACGTCAGCGCCTTCCATTGGGCGCTCATCAAGCCAGGAATCCCGGCACGGCTCGAGCGGCTCTATCTCTCCTACGAGACGGGCCATCTCAAGCCCGCTCCGGAGGCATTTCGAACCATGCTTGGCGATCTGCGGCTGCCGGCTGGAGAAGTGCTCTTCCTTGACGATTCGCCTGCGAACGTGGAGGCCGCTCGCAGGCTTGGAGTCAACGCTCACGTCGTCGACGGGCCCGCCACGGTGCGGCGTGTGCTCGACGAATACGGAGTGCTGCCCGTCGGGCGCTACCCCGCAGGCGATGAAGTGGCGCGCCAGCAACGCAGGCCTGCGGATAACCCCTGATCGTCACGCCTCGCGTAGGCACGAAGAACGGCGTGCTCCTGAAGCGCGCCGGCAGAGCGTCCCTGGCTCTCGCCACTTGACGGCGCGTCGGTCAGTCTCGTACTCTCCTATCGCCATACGATAGGAGCATCATGGGAAAGACAGAATACCTGCAGGGTGTGCTCGACCTGCTCATCCTGAAGACGCTGGCGCTCGGCCCGAACCACGGATGGGGTATTCAGCAGCGCATTCGGCAGGTGTCGGATGACGCGCTCACCGTGAGCGCCGGCTCCCTCTACCCGGCACTGCACCGCCTCGAGGCAGCTGGTGTCGTTGCTTCCGAGATGGCTCTATCCGATAACAATCGACGGGCGAGGCTCTATCGATTGACTGCCGCGGGGCGCAGGCGGCTCAATGCGGAGACGGAAGACTGGCGCCAGTTCTCGGTCGCGATTCGGCGTGTGCTGCGGCTGGCGTGACGGTGAGCAGCCGCTCCAGGAGAGCCAGATGCACTTCAGTATCCCGACAATCATTCGCGGACTCCTTCAGCGCCGTCGGGTGGCGCGCGAGGTCGACGAGGAGCTGCGATTCCATCTCGAAAAGGACATGGAGGCGAACCTCCGACGCGGAATGCCGTCGGCCGAAGCGCGGCGACTCGCGGCGATCGACCTGGGGGGACTGGTTCGCCTCAAGGAGGCGATTCGCGACGTGAGAATGCTGTCGATCGAGTCGGGCTGGCAGGACGTGCGTTACGCGCTTCGACGAATACGGAAGAGCCCCGGCTTTGCCGCTCTTGTCGTCGCCACTTTGGCACTCGGCATCGGTGTGAACGGCGCGTCGATCGCGGTGGCCTACGGCATTCTCGTTCGACCTTTGCCGTACATCGAACCTTCCCGAATTGTCATCCTCAATCAGCTTTTCGCTGACGGCGGGGATCTGGGGTTCTCGCCGACCGTGCTCCAGGAATGGCTGCCACGGTTGCGCACCGTGGAAGCCGCAGCAGGCTATTACAGGCGCGAGGTCACCGTCCGTTCGGGCGATCTGGCCACGGTTGTACCGGCAGCGGTCGTGACGGACAAGTTCTTTGACGTCCTTGGAACAACCGCCGAGATCGGGCAGGTGCAGGTACGCCTTGACTCAACGGATGTGGTTGTCGGCCGGCGGGTGCTCGACGAGCTGCTTGGAAGCAACGCCATGCAACCAGTCGGAGCAATGCTGTCCATAGGCGACAGGGGATACTCGATAGGCGGCGTCATGCCATCGGACTTCTCCTTTCCTGACGACCAGATCGCGGTCTGGGTTCCCTCGGCTGTGTTGAGACCTGGCACGAAGTCGCAAGACTCAGGCTATTCGAAGATTCTCGCTCGCCTGAAACCCGGTGTCACCCTCGAACAAGTGCGGGATGATGCAAACCGCGTTCGGCTGGAATTGAATCCTGAGAGCCGAGAGCAGGTCTCGGTCACGGTTCTCGGTGAGTCCATCGTCTCCGGCATGCGCAGGCTCTTGATCGCCGTTGTCGTAGGGGCAGTGCTCGTTCTCCTGATCGCGTGCTCGAACGTGGCGACGTTGTTAATCGGCCGCGACGTATCACGTGAGCGCGAGATGGCGGCGCGTCTGGCGCTTGGCGCGTCTCGTTGGCAGCTTGTTCGTGGCGTTGCCGTCGAATGCGCCGTGTTTGCCGTGATCGCGGCAGTGGTCGGCACAGTGGCGGGACAGGTGGCCCTGAGGATCTTCGTACACCATGCCTCGAGCACGCTGTCCGGCCTCCACCGCGCGAGTATCGATCTGCCCGTGGCAGTCGCCGTTGCCTGCCTGACCGGTCTGGCCACACTCCTCTGTGGCATTCTGCCGGCCTGGCATGCAGCTCACATGGACTTCAGCCCCTTCCTGCGCATGTCGACGGGCGCCCGTCCCCGCGCTTGGGGTCTGCGCGGCTCCCTGGTGGTCGCCCAGATCGCCCTCTCGTGTGTGCTCCTGATTGGAGCCGGTCTCCTGGCGCGGACAGTGTCCGTACTCCTCCATGAGGACCACGGGTTCCAGCCGGGAGGGGCGCTCGAAGCCAAGATCGTGCTATCGGATGAGATTCTGTTCAACAGTGGCGGACGAGAAGCATTTCTGCGCGATCTGGTCGAGCGGGTTCGACTCCTGCCGGGCGTGCAGGACGCGGGATTCGGGTCGAACCTGCCGCCACGTACGCCACCGATCACCATTTCGATGCGCGTGGTCGGCGACGACCGCGATGAGACGCGGTTCATGAAGGTTGGCGTGGCGACGCCAGGCTACCTGCCGGCACTTGGCGCGGGATTCATAGCCGGTCGGGACTTCGAGGACCTCGACCACCGGCCTGACGCGCCTGTCGTGATCCTGAGCGAATCTGCGGCGCGCTTCTACTTTCCAGATCAAGATCCGATCGGTCGCACGATCGCCCGTCTTCCGGCAATCCTCGGGGCGACCGGCCTTCCTCGCGTCATCGGGGTCGTACGGGACATCAAGTATGACGGACTGGATTCCCCTGCGGGAAGCGCCCTCTACCTCCTGTGGGCGCAGCGCCCCATGGGGAAGGGCTACCTGATCGTTCGGAGTGATGGCGATCCGATGCTACTCGCCCCGGCGATCCGTCGAGCCGCTCGTGAGCTCGATCCGACGGTCCCCCTGCCCGAACTGCAATCGCTCGATGAGGCGGTGGCCGCATCCATTGCCAATCGTCGCGTTCGAGCCCTGCCAGCGGTTGGCTTTGGCGTGTTGGCGCTCGCCGTCGCGCTCATCGGCGTGCTGGCCACCTTCATGGCATTGGTGGCCGAGCGCAAGCGGGATTTCGCCATTCGGTCTGGGCTCGGTGCCTCACCTGGTCGTCTGGTGTGGACGGTGGTCGGACATGGCGTCGTGCTCACTGCTGTCGGCGTACTCGTCGGCCTGAGCGTCGGAAGCGCGGCCGCGAGGGCATTGTCGTCGTTGCTGTATCAAGTCAGCCCGCTCGACACGACGACGTTTGTCGGCACTGCCGTGTTGATCGGCAGCGGCGCAGTCCTCACGACGTATGTCGCCGCGCGTCGCGCACGCCGTGTTGACCCGGTGGTGGTACTCAGATCGGAGTGACGGCGGCGAGTGTGACGTGTTCGTCGCGATGGACGGCAACTCTGCTATCGCTCCGTCGCCCGTGGCGACCGTGCTTCGAGTCGAACGAAGTCAGCCTTCTGCAAAGGCAGGCTCCACTACCACGTGAACACGGACGATCGGGATGGGGAGGTGGGAGTCGAACCCGTAGAATCTCCACGTTCTGAACGTGGCGCCTTGCCATTTGACCAGCGAAGGCTGGCGTCCCCACCGGGATTCGAACCCGGGTTTCAGCCTTGAAAGGGCCGCGTCCTAGGCCTCTGGACGATGGGGACAGAGGGAGACGAACACTCAACTATAGCATGGCCGATTCAGCGGACCTGAGCCTCACTCCGTTGCGGAATACGAGAAGCGGTAGAGGCTGATCTCGGAGCCCTGCCATGGCCGGCGTGAGACCAGCCGCACTTGTGGTGACAGGACGTCGAGCGCCTCCACGAGCTGGCGGTACCGATCCGGCGACAGCATCTCGCCGTGAATCACGAAGTAGCGCACCTGCAGGCGCGCCAGCGCCTGCAGCGCCTCATTCGACGGGAAGCGCTGCAGCACCTGATCGAGCCGCACGTACCTCTCCGAGTAGAAGCCGCTGTACCCGTTCACCAGCGTCTGCCAGTGAGATGTCGAGTAGTACATGAGCCGCGTGTCTTCCTGGTTGATCGGAAACTCCACGACGACCGCCGGCGGTGGATCCGAGTGGCGCCGCGCGATCGTGCGGCGCGGTGGATCGCCCTTGTCCGCGAGAAGGTCCGCGTAGATCTCCGGTGGCGCCGTCGGAACAGTCGCAAGTGCCAGTGGCGCGACCCAACTGTCGGCGAGCACGGCCGCCAGTACGAGGACTGCGACAACCATCCGGGCACGCCAGGTTGGCACGCGCGACAGGATCCGGGCAAGGCCGTACCCGGCAAGCACGGCGACGGCAAACCCCACCATGACACCCATGCGCGCCGGGACGCGGAGTCCGCGAAAGCCCAGCACGTAGTCGTAGAGAACGCCGTACATCCAGCCGTTGAAGCCGCGGGCCATGTCGATCGCGAGCAGCAAACCAATCATGTACGCCAGACGCGTCGCCGACCATGGCGGCCACACGGCGACGAGCGCGAGCAGAACCGCGACAGTCCCCGGATACAGTCGATGCTCGTGACGGTCGATCGCGGGCACCCACGTGCGACGGGCAAAATGGGTGGGCGAGGTCACGAAGTCCTGCCACTCGGCGCTGCCGTCCTGCACCGACTCCCGCGGTCGATCGCCGACGAGTTCGTGCACGCGGAGGTGGGCAATCGCCGCTGGCAGGGCCATGACGGCGGCAACGACTGCAGCAATCGCAAACGCCCGAAGCTGACGGCCACGCAGCTGGCGTTCTGCGAGGACCACCACGGCACCGACGACCGCAAGCACGGCACCGAGGAAGAGCGCGAGGTACATGGACGACAAGGCCTGCGCACCAACGGCCACACCGAGGATGGCCCCGTCACGCGCACGTCCATCGCGATGCAGGCGGTGCAGCGCCCAGAACGCAAGCGGCATCCACTGCGTCTGCTGCAACTGGAAATGCGCGTAGTGGTCGAAGCGCCAGGGCAGGAATGCGAAGACTGCGCCCGCCACGACGCCGGCGAGTGCGTGTCCGGTCAGCTCCCGCACGAGGAGTGCCATGCCGACACCCGACAAGACGAACGCCGCCATCAGCAGGAGGTTGTAGACGATTACAGGATGGACGCCGAGCCAGAGCAGCGGTGCACCGATGAGCGCGGGCGCGAGCAGCGTTTCGGAATAGGCGAGCGTGCGCCGCTCCGGATGGAAGATGTTGCCGTCGAAGAGGTGGGCCGGGGCGAACGGCAGCTGGTGCGCGACCCAGGCGAGCGCCCAGGTATTGAGCAGCGGGTCGCCGGGATCGTTCAGCCCGTCGTGCATCCGCAAGACCTGCGGATACGTCACGCCGGCCCACAGCACCGCGAAGAGCAGCACGGACGCCACCACGACACGCGCCGTCGACGGCCCGCGCGTCGTCAATACTGCTTGCCCCGCTGCCGGGCGATGTCGAAACTCGCCGTGTCGGCAACCGTCATGACCGCCATCACGCCTGCCTGCAGGGGATCGGTGACGATCAGGTCGGCCACGTCGCGGACGCTGCCGACCATGTTGAGCGCGATGACGACGATCCCCTGACGCTGGATCTCGCGGACGGCCTCCGCGATCTCCCCGCCCATCAGCGCGCCGGCGAGCACCAGCACCCTGGCGCGCGGCAGGCGCGCCACGGCACGAACGGCCGCCGACAGCGCCTGCTCGCCGACGAGCGGGATGGTGTCGACCGAGATACGTTCGCCGCGGATGTTGTGGCGATCGGCCTCGCTGACGGCGCCGACCGCGACCTGGCCGACCTGCGCGCCGCCGCCGATGATGATGACGCGCTTGCCGTAGATGGCGTCGAGCGAGGGCTCGCGCTCGACACGCCGGACGACCGGCAGCGCACCGAGTTCGGCCTCGATCGCGGAGGCGTCCCCGTCGCTCTCCACTTCGATGGTCATCGTCGCGCGACCGCCCGTCGCCGTCAGCGTCTGGACGCTCCGGATGTTGGCACCGCGTGCGCCGAAGACCCCGGCCACGCGCGACAGGACGCCAGGCGCGTCGTCGGTTTCGAGCAGGAACGTGTGGAGGCTCATGGACGGCACACGGGCTGGCGTGTCGGCGCTCCGGGTTCGTGCGTGCGCACCTCGAGATGCTGGACGGTCGGCGGCATCGTGGGGGCGAGCGTGATGGACGCCAGCATGGCCCCGCGATCGCACGTCAGCGTCCACTGTCCGCGGAGGGCGTTCTCGACGTCGAAGTCGGGATCCGGGCGGCAGGCGCCGTGCTTCGCGCTGAGCTCGTCCAGAGCCCGCCGACGGCGCTCCTTCGATTCGTCCAGGAACAGGTTGTCGGCAGCAATCCTGTCCGCGAGCGCATCGTCCCACTCGGTGATGAGGCGGTTGACGCTGTCACGTGCCTCGATGAGTGCCGGATGCGGCGTGGGCCGCCGGGGCTCGAGCCCCGACTCCTTGACGAGCAGTGACAGGGCCTCGTTGGCAACCGCACTGCCGCTTGTGTAGGTCAGGTTGACCATCGCGAAGACCCCGATTCCGTAGTCCGGCAGCCAGGTCATGACGGACCCGAAACCGGGCAGGCCACCCGTGTGGGAGACGATGCGATTCACGTCGCACGTCTGCCGGATGCCAAGGCCGTAGCCGTATCCGCCGGCGGAGAGGTCCAGGCCACCGTCGGCCGTGCGCTGCACGGTGGCCGGCCGCATGCGCCACACCTGCTGCATTTCGCGGACCGACGCTCGCCGGATGGGGCCGCTATCCGGATCGTCACGCGGCGGCCAGCCGTCCATCAGGAACGACACGTACCGGGCAAGGTCGGTCGATGACGTCAGCATGCCGCCCATTGCGCCGAACGCGCCGTCGGGCAGCGGGGGCTCCTCGATCCACTCCTCGTCCTGCCACCGGTAGCCGTGCGCGCGTCGCTCGGAGGGGACGTCCTTTGCCTGAAGCGTCGTCGCCGACAGGCCGAGCGGTTGAAGGATCCGGCTGGAGACGTAGGCGGCGTAGGGCTGTCCTGACACGTTGGTCACGATGCGGCCGAGGATCGCGAAGGCGAGATTGGAGTACTCGTAGTTGGTGCCCGGCTCGGTCGAGAAGGGGAACCCGCGCTCGAGCATCTGGCGCATCTCCGCCTCGGTGCGCGCGAGCTGCCGATCGCCCCAGGGGTTGTCCTCCGGGAACCCGGCGGAGTGGGACAGCAGATGCCGCACGGTGATCTTCGGCGAGTCGCTGGTGGGGTAGTCGAGAGTGCGGAGCTCCGGCACGTGCTTCTCGGCCGGGTCGTCGAGGGCGAGCTTCCCCTGGTCGCGAAGGTCGAGAATCGCCAGGGCGGTAAAGCTCTTGGTCATCGACGCGATGCGGAAGACCGTGTCGGCATCGACAGGCGACCGGGTCGCGACCTCGCGAAAGCCGGTAGAACCGCGGTGCACGAGCTCTCCATCGAGGAGGATGCCCCAGGCGAGGCCCGGCGCGTGGGTTCGCTCGGCCAGCCCGGTGAACAGCTTGTCCACTGTCGCAAACGAGGGTTCGAGCCGTTCGAGCCGCGTGCCTTCCCGAACTGCCGCGGTCGCCGGTGTGGAGGTCTGCGACTGCGACGGAGGTGCAGGAGGTCGCCCGCATGCGTCCACGAGAACCGCCGCGCCGACGACCATCGCAGTCTGAACCACCCGTCTCATCGAATCGCGCATCCCGGCCTCCGTGCACGCGATACTACAATGCCGTCGTCACGGTGCCACGTCATGATGCGCGCGCGGTCGTGAGCCTTGGCCTCCTGCTGGCGCTGTCGGCCACGCTGGCGGCGGCGCAGCCATTGCCGCCACTCCGGTGGGGCGGCGACGCCGAAGGTGGCGCGCCGTTTGTCGAGGCCGACCCGTCCGACCCATCGAAGATTGCGGGTTTCGACGTCGAGATTGCCGAGCACATTGCCGCCAAATTGGGCCGGGACGCTCAATTCGTGCAGGTGATGTTCACCTCGCTCGACCAGTCCGCCCGTCGGGGCGACTTCGACATCGGCCTGAGCGGCGTCGAGGACACGCCAGGGCGGCGCGCCTCGCTTGCGGTCAGCATCCCGTACTACGAGTTCCGCGAAGTGCTGACCGTCCGCGAGGCCGACCGGGATCGCTATCGC
Organism: uncultured Bifidobacteriaceae bacterium; assembly: GCA_964543955.1. Taxonomy (GTDB): domain Bacteria; phylum Acidobacteriota; class Vicinamibacteria; order Vicinamibacterales; family UBA2999; genus VFZN01. The sequence goes on along the minus strand of CAZJBN010000016.1, from coordinate 3,155 downwards.
ACGCTGCGCGACCTGGCCGATCGCCGCGTGGCGACACTCGGCGGCACCATCGCGTACGACCTGTTGCTCGGGGCGGAGCGCGACCACGGCATCACGGCCGTCTCCTACGACGATGACGTGCATCCGTACTCGGATTTGCTGATCGGACGTGTCGACGCGGTGGTGCTCGACCACGTCCTGGCCGACCGGGCCATGCGCCGCAACACGGGCCTTTACACGCATGCGGAGGCACTGGCGACGGGACATTACGTCGCCATCACCTCGCCCGAGCGGACGGAGCTTCGCGACCAGGTCGACCGGATTCTCATCGAGGCCATGCGCGACGGGACGCTGGAGCGAATCTTCCGCCGGTGGGGCGTCTGGAACGAAGACCAGACGCGGCTTTTTTCACGGACGATTCAAAGTGCCCAAAGGGCCCAGGGTGCCCAGGGTGCCCAGGGTGCCCAGGGTGCCGAAGGTGCCCAAGGTGTTCAAGGTGCTCAAGGTGCACAAGGTGCCCAGGGTGCTCAAGGTGCCCAGGGTGCTCAAGGTGCAGCGGGTGCGTGGCGGCGATATCTGCCGTCCCTGCTGAAGGCCGCACTCGTCACGCTCGTCCTGTCCTGCGCGGCAATGGGGCTGGCGGTATTGCTCGGAGTGGCCCTCGCGACGGGCCGGGTGTACGGCGGCACGGCGCTCCGCGGGCTGCTCACCGTGTATGTCGAGGTGATGCGCGGCACGCCCGTCCTCCTGCAGCTCTTCGTCATCTACTACGGGCTGGCAGAGTTCATCCGCCTGCCGGCGTTCGCGGCGGCGCTGCTGGGCCTCGGCCTCAACTACGCGGCGTACGAGAGCGAGATCTATCGCAGCGCCCTCGAGGCTGTGCCGCGCGGGCAGCTCGAGGCGGCGCGCATTCTCGGCCTGAGCCGGTGGCAGACGCTGCGGCTCGTTCGGGCACCGCAGGCGTTTCGGCTCGCGCTGGCGCCCATGACCAACGACTTCGTCGCGCTCCTCAAGGACTCGTCGCTCGTGTCGGTGCTGACGGTCGTCGAGCTTACCAAGCAGACGCAGATCTTCGCAACCAACGTCGGCAGCTGGATCCTTCCCGGACTGCTGTGCGCGGCGCTCTATCTCGCCATGTCGTTGCCGCTCTCGCGCCTCGCGCGCCGGCTCGAGGAGCGGTGGAAGGTGCCGGCGGCATGAGCGCGACGCTGCGCGTCCGGGGCCTGACGCTCGCCCGCGGTCCGCGGACGATTCTGTCCGGCGTGGACCTCGACGCGGCCGCGGGAGAGATCGTGGCCCTCATGGGGCTGTCGGGCTCCGGCAAGACGACGATCCTGCGCGTGCTCGCCGGTCTCGATCGAGCCGACGCCGGAGAGGTGGACGTGCCGAAGGCGGGCATGGTGTTTCAGTTCCACTTCCTCTTCGAGCACCTGACGGCACTCGACAACATCTGCCTGGCCCCCGTCCACGCGCTTCGCGCGAGCCGTGCCGATGCCGAGCGGCGTGCGTGGCAGCTGCTCGGGCAGCTTGGCGTGGGGCACCGCGCCGACGCCCTTCCGCGCGAGCTCTCTGGCGGCGAGGCCCAGCGGGTGGCCATCGCACGAGCGCTGGCCGTGGATCCGCCGCTCCTGCTTCTGGACGAGCCCACCGCCTCGCTCGACCCGGCCCGAAAGAACGATCTCGTCGACGTCCTCCGCGCGCTTGCCGCATCCGGGCGTACGCTCCTCCTCACGTCGCATGACGATGACTTCGTGCGCGCCTGCGCGACACGGGTCGTCGTCCTGGCAAACGGCGTGGTGGTGGAGCGGGGCGACCCTCACCGCGTCTTCGACGCGGCCGAGCACGAGGAGACGCGCCGGTTGCTGCAGGTGGAGCGGCAGAACAGAGCTTAGGCCTCTGATCGAAATTGAGTTAGCAACTTGCGCGCGGCCGTAACTCGTAGTTCCAATCCCCGTGAAAGATGTGGGGATGAATGGCCAGGGTTCGCATTTCCGCTCTGGTGACCGTGACGCCGGTGGCATAGCGGCGCTTATCGAGTCTCGCCTTGACCCGCAGGCCGGCCGTCGTCCGCGTGTGCCCGATCAGGGCGACCACCGTTTCGAAGGTGCGGAGGGGGCGGCCGCGCCAGTTCTGCGTGATGTGACAGAAGAGGCGGTGCTCAATCTTGTTCCACTTGCTCGTCCCCGGCGGGAAGTGCGACACGTGGATGCGCAGGCGGAGATCATCCGCGAGTCGCTGCAGGCCGCGCTTCCAGGCCCGCGATCGATAGCCATTGCTGCCGCCCGCATCGGCCGTGATGTACAGCGCCTCGGCCTGCGGGTACGCGCGGCGTCCCATCATGGTCCACCACTGCCGAATCGACGCGACCGCGAACGCGGGCGTATCGTGGTCGCGCCCCACGCTGACCCACGCTTCGTTGCGGGCCATGTCGTACACGCCATACGGGATCGCCTTGCCGACCGCGTCGCCGGGGAAGTCATGCACGCGCACGGGCTCCGGCGTCTTCGTCGGCTGCCATTCACGGCCGGCATTCCGGAAATCCCCGACCAATTCCTTCTTCTTCGTGTCCACCGAGATCACGGGCTGGCCGGCCGCGAGGAACCCCGCCGCGGTCTCGTTGATGTGCTCGAACTGCGCATTGCGATCCGGATGCGACGTGCCTTCGCGGCGCTTCTGCAGCGCCTGCAGACTGTAGCCCAGCAGATGCAGCAACCGGCCAACCGTTGTCGAACTCACGTGCCAGCCGTCCGCGACGAGCGCCGCCGTGAGGCGTGCGCGGCTCTTGCACGTCCAGCGGAGTGGCGATGTCGGGTCGCCGCGTGTCAGCGGCTCCACCAGCGCCTCCAGGGCGGCGGCGAGACCCGGCTGCGTCGCGTCAATACCGGGACGTCCCGCGCCGACCCGGCGGATCCGCGTCGTGGCGACCACGCCGTCGGCCAACTCGCGCCGGCCATTCGCGATCGTTTGCCGCGCCAGGCCCGTCGCGGCCGACACCAGCGCGTCCCCACCATAGCCGATGGCCACCGACTCCGCCGCGGCCCAGAGCCGTCGGCCGCGCTCATCGAGCACCGGCGCCATCACGACGTACTTCGCAACGACTGTCGCTTCGGCGTCGATGTCCCGCTTCACACCTCTGTTAGATCACAGACCGTGTGAAGATGACAAGATAATTATGG
>CAZJBN010000015.1:0-52619 GCA_964543955.1 uncultured Bifidobacteriaceae bacterium | reverse complement strand
TGTAGTCGATGAACGGCGTCTTGAGGCACACGCGCGCGAACTTGCCGAGCAGGTAGGTCTTCTCGGTCGTCAGGCTGGCGCCTCCGAGCACGCCCACGGCGCCAGGGCCATGGGCCTTCTGGAGCCGATCGATCTCCCCCGCCACGCGGGCAATGGCGTCCGCATACGGCATCGGGCTGAATCCCGTCGGCGCCGACGGATCGCGCCTGAGCGCCGACAGCAGCCGGTCCGGATGCGAGCCCTGCAGGTAGCGCTTCACGCCCTTCGGGCACAGCATGCCGCGGTTGAAGGGGAAGTCCTCCCACGGTTCGAAGCCAACGACCTCGTTGTCCTTGACCTTCAGCTGGATGCCGCACTGCTGTCCGCAGAAGCAGCAGTGCGTCTTCACGAGCCGCTCGGGCTCGACGCTGGTGGAGAGCCGCACACCGGACATCGTCGACAGGTGAGGGCCGAACGCTCCGATGATTGCCCGTTCGTCTGCCGGTATCGTCGCCACGTCTGGTCACCCCGCCTGCGGGCGGCTGCCGGGCGCCGGCGCCGAGCCGCGTGAGCTCTGGTGCGCGCGCCAGAGCGCGCCCTGCGACAGCCCGAAGAGCGCGCGACGGCACTTCGGGCAGACCTGCTGGTAGTGAGCCGTGTCGGACATCTCGTACGAGAAGCCGAGCTGCCGCTCGACGGTCATGAGGTCGCCGACCATCAGCGCGGACAGGAACGGCTGGCCGCAGCGGAGGCATCGCGCCTGCGCCCCGCTGGCGCCCGCGTCCTTGTAGAACCCGACCCCGAGCTGCGCGGGCCGCTGGAACACGTGGAACAGCTTGCCGAAGGGCAGCCACAAGAGCGTGACGATGACGGTCACCGCGTGGAGGATGGCGAGAAAGTCGTACGCGTAGCCCTTCATCCACGTGTAGCTCGCCGTCAGCATGAGGCCCGTGACGCTGATGGCGAAGAGCAGGAGCAGGGGCAGGATGTCCTGTCCGAACTGCTGCGTGGCCATCGCGCCGTGGTCGATCATCCGGCGCCGGAACGCGATCATGACGCCGCCGATGACCAGGAACGAGGACCACACCAGCCCGTGGAAGAGCATGAAGGCGAGGACCGAGCCGACCGGGAAGTCCTGCGCCGGGATCCCGAAGACGAACGCGCGATACATCTGGAGGTCGCCCGGCACTGTCTCGAAGTGGATCCACCCCCATACGAGCGGAAACGTGATGGCGGCCGCCAGCACGCAGCCCCACATGATCAGCCAGTGAGCCACGCCTCGCAGGCGTGTGCGCGCGAAGATGAACCGGTTGGCTGCTATCTCCACCACAGCGCGCCGGCCGAGCGTGACGAAGTTCCGGCCGAGGTGTCCGCGTGCGCCGAACGCCTCCCATCCGCGCTTCCAGTACATCCGCGTCGGCGGACGGCTGATCCACATGGTGTAGCGGTAGGCAATGCCGAATGTGGCAAAGAGCGTCGCGAACGTGTAGCCGACGAGCGCCGCGTCGAAGTGCGCCAGGTTCCTCGAGCCCACGACAATGGCCCCGGCCAGGCCGAGCGTCCAGAGTGCGGCCCAGGCGGCGGCCCGCAGGCGATCCATCGCGCGTCGGGCTTCGACGGGCAGGCTCTCCCGCCACTCGATATCCGCCGGACGGAACACGCGGTCGTTGGCGATCTTCAACGCCAGCGCGGTGAGCGACAGCAGCAGGAAACCAGGCCACACGACGCCCACCGCGTCCCGGAAGATGCCGAGCAGGAGCGGCGGGAAGAAGCCGCCCAGCCCGCCGAGTGCGCCGACGAGGCCGGTGACCGTGCCGGTCTCCCGCGGGAAGCGCTCCGGCACGAGCTTGAATACGGCGCCGTTGCCTAGCCCCATGAAGACCGCACAACCCAGTGCACCAACGGTGAAGGGCACGATGGACGGCCACTCGAGGAGCAGCGAGAAGACGACCGTGCCGCCGAACACCCACGACAGCACCTGGGCGCCGCCGATGCGGTCCGACAACCAGCCGCCGACCGGGCGCATGAAGGTCGCGAGGACGACGAACCCGGCCGCGCGGAAGCCCGCATCTCCCGGGCTCAAACCAAACTCCGAGCGCAGGAACGTCGGCAGGTAGATCGAGAAGGCGACGAAGCCGCCGAAGGTCAGGAAGTAGAAGGCGCCGAGCAGCCACGCCGTGGGCTCCCTCCTGAGGAGGCCGACCATCTCGCCAAAGCCCGCCGGCCGTACCACGCCCGGCGGATTCCTGGCCAGGAGTGCGTACACGACGGTCCACGCGAGGAGCAGCGCCCCCATCCCCTGGAACACGCGCGGCCATCCGAGCCACGCGGCGATGAGCGGGCCCCCGAACACGGCCAGGGACTGGCCGAGCGTGCCCATGCCGTAGACGCCGAGCGCCGTGCCCTGCCGGGCTCCAGGCGTCCAGCGCGAGACGAACGCCGCGCCGATGGCGAAGGACGATCCGGCAAGACCGAGGAAGAATGCGGAGGCGATCAGGCTGGCGTAGCTCGTTGTCAGCGGCACCAGCCATGCGGCGACGGCCGACAGCGCCATCAGCACGGAGAACATGGCGCGCCCGCCGTAGCGATCCGTGAGCATCCCCATCGGCAGGCGTGCGAGCGAACCGAGCAGGACCGGGACGGCGACGAGCAGGGCGGTCTCGGAAGCGCTGAGCGAATAGAGTTCCGAGAAGATCGGAGCGAGGCCGCCGATGAGGCCCCACGCGGCAAAGGACAGCGCGAAGGAGACGGTGGCGAGCGCAAGCGCCCGTGTGCGTCCGACCGAAGTGTCAGGCGATGGCATCGGCAGCATCCCGTGGTTCACATCGCGCCGGCACGACCTCCACCTGCTTCGCAGACTGGCGGTCCTGTCGCATCAGGCGTGCGCGTCGACTGACGGCTTCATCCACACGCGGTGATCAGTGATGGCGCCGATCGTGCCGGTAGTCTGACCTTCCCGGACGACACCGTCAAGGTCGTCCTTCCGGTTGTGCCACGTCGCAGCCCGACAGGACCAGGTGGTGTTGCATGGTCGTCGCGATGCGGCTGGCGCGGAGCCGCGCCATGTCGGCGACCTCTCCCTCGAAGAGGCCTTCGACCGTGGCATGGAAGAGCGCGATCCACCGATCGAACTCGCGGCCGGTGATTGACGTCCTCTGCGCGAGTGCCAGGTGGACGGCGAGCGGATTGCCCTTGAAGACGGCGCGGCCGAACAGCACCGCCTCCCAGAAGTCGTACATCTTCGGCAGGTGCGCCGACCAGTCGACGTGTGCCACATCGTCGAAGATGGGGCCGAGCAGATCGTCTTCGCGCACGAGGGAGTAGAAGGTGTCGACCATGCGGACGATGTCCGCGCGTGTGGCGATGTCGGTCGTGGTCATGCGCGCAGGCCTCCGGCAGCCGTTCGCGGCGCGGTGTCGCGGCGGGTGAGCGTGATGAGGCGGTCCGCCCACTGCGGCCTCGCGACGAGGTCGGCCAGCGAGTAGCGATCGAGGACCGCGAAGAAGGCGTCGATGGCTTCGCCGAGCGCGCTCTTCAGTCCGCAGGCTGGCGTCAGCGGACACGTGCTCGTCACGGGGTCGAAGCACTCGACGAGCCGGAGGTGGCCCTCCGTCTGCCGGACGACGTCGCCGAGCCGGATGTCCTGCGGCCGCCGGGCGAGCGTGAACCCGCCGGTGCGTCCGCGCGTCGTCTCGAGGTATCCGAGATGCTGCAGCTCGTTGACGACCTTCACGACGTGGTGGCGCGAGATGCCGAAGGCCTCGGCGACCTCGGCGGACGTGCCGCGGCGGTCGGGCCGGGCGGCCGTGTGGACGAGGACGCGGAGCGCGTAGTCGGTGAAGAGGTTAAGTTGCATTCCGGATGCAACTTTACCCCCTCACCGCCCGCGAACACAAGGCGCTCGGGGTGTCAGGCCGAGGTTGCCGCTGGCGCCAGCGCCCGCCGGACTTCTGGCGCGACCTTCGTCCCGAGCAGTTCGATGGCGCGCAGCACGCCCTGGTGCGGCACGGCGCCCATGCTGATCTGGGCGAGGAAGCGTTGATGGCCGAAGAGCTCGTGCTCGAAGAGGATCTTGTCGACCACTTCGGCCGGACTGCCGACGAGGAGCGCGCCGCGCCGTGCGCGTCCGGCCTCGATGGCGTCGCGGTCGAACGGCGGCCAGTTCCGCTCGCGTCCGATGACGTTCATCATCGCCGCGTAGGGAGCGAAGAACTCGTCGACGGCCTGTTGGGACGTGTCAGCCACGTACACGTGCGAGTTGATGCCGAGCGGCAGCCTGCCGTGTCCGGCGCGCTCGGAGGTCTCCCGATAGAGCTCCACGAAGGGCTTGAAGCGCTCAGGCATGCCGCCGATGATGGCGAGCGCCATCGGCAGCCCGAGCTCGCCCGCGCGCACGGCAGACTGCGGCGTCCCTCCGACCGCCAGCCACACCGGCAGAGGCGTCTGCACGGGCCTCGGGTAGATGTCCCGTCCATCGATGGCGGGGCGGTAACGGCCGCTCCAGGTGATCCGCGACTGGTCGCGAAGCTCGAGGAGCAGATCGAGCTTCTCGCGGAAGACCGGGTCGTACTCCGCCATGTCCACGCCGAAGAGCGGGAACGATTCGATGAACGATCCGCGACCGGCCATGATCTCCGCGCGTCCGTTCGACAACAGGTCGAGCGTCGCAAACTGCTGGAACACACGGACGGGATCCTCGGAGCCGAGCACCGTGACGGCGCTCGTGAGGCGAATCCGCGTGGTTCGGGCCGCCGCCGCGGCCAGCACGACGGCCGGAGCCGAGATGCTGTAGTCCGCGCGATGATGTTCGCCGACGCCGAAGACGTCGAGACCGACCTGGTCGGCCAGCGTGACCTCCTCCATCAGCTGCTGGAGGCGGACGGCTGGCGCGAGCCGCCTGCCGGACGTCGAATCGGTGCCGAGGTCGCCAAAGGTGTAGACGCCGATTTCCATGAGAGGTGCTGCTTTCCGGCCGCCATGAGGCGGCCCCGGAGGGTCGAGCGGGTGCGTACTGGTATGTAACTATACTAATAATAGCACATGCGGCGCCGCAAACTGCCTTTCGGTGCTTCCTCTCCGGGCACCCGATTTGACATAGTGCACACGACGGCTGGTCATGATGCTCGCCGAACGGCGTAGGTTGGGGGTGATGACGTGGTTCAGTTCAAGAACATCCTGTGTCCGATCGATCTCGGCGCCTCGTCCGGGCATGCGCTGCCGTACGCGGCCGCCGTTGCGCGCTGGTACGGCTCGACGCTGACCGTCCTGCACGCCGCGCCGACATTCGACGCGATGCCGATGCAGACCGGAGACCTGATGTCGCCGATGACGATCGTGCAGCCCGTGCCTCGCGAAGAGATCGTGGCAGGCATCGAGCGCATGGTGGCGCCGTTTGCCGGGTCCATCAACGTCTCCGTGCGGGCCGAGGAAGGCGAGCCGACCGAAGTCATCAGGAACCGGGCGCTCGCGCTGCCCGCCGACCTCATCGTGCTCGGGACGCAGGCCCGCCGCGGACTGGAGCGCCTGCTCCTCGGGTCGGTGACCGAGAGCGTCCTGTACGATGCCCCGTGCCCTGTACTGGCGGTACCGCCGGGGGCGCCCTCCGATGCGCTGTCCCCCATCGAGATCAAGCGCATTCTCTGTCCGATGGACTTCTCGCCATCGGCCATGCAGGCCCTCGGGTTCGCGCTGGACCTCGCGCGCCAGGCCGACGGCGGCGTCACGCTGCTGCACTGCGTGGAGTGGTTGAGCGAACAGGAGACGCGCGAGACCTCGCACTTCAACGTACCCGAGTACCGCCGCCACCTGCAGGCGGACGCCGAGTCGCGGCTGCAGGCCCTCGTGGCCGACGAGTCACGCTCGTGGGCCGAAATCGAGACGGTCGTGTCGGCCGGCCGGGCGTACCATGAGATTCTGAAGGTTGCCCGCGACCGGTCCATCCAGCTCATTGTCATGGGCGCACAGGGACGCGGCGGCCTCGGCCTCGCGCTCTTCGGTTCGACGACCGAACAGGTGCTGCGTCGGGCGACCTGCCCGGTGCTGACCGTCCGCGGCGTCGCGCCGAACGCCTGAGGCGGGCTGGGCGAGAGGAATCGAGCATGGCAAAGGCGGGTGGGCGCAAGGCGGCTGGCCGCGCGCTCGGCGAAGACGAAGCGTTGGTGACGCTGTTCATCGCGGCCATGAACGCCAACGGGCACGTGTCGGCTGCCGAAGGTGCGCGGGCCCACAATCTCATCTGGTCGACACGGCGCTTCCGCCGCCGCGACGGCGATCGGCTGGGCCGGCTGATCGATCGCATGCGCACGCGCCTGGAGGAGGAAGAGCCGGAGGCCCTGAGTGCCGAAGCCGCCCGCGCCCTTCCCTCACGGCTCCGCGCGCCGGCCTTTGCGCTCGTGACGGACCTGGTGCTGGCCGACGGCACGATGGACAGGAAGGAACGCCGGTTTCTCGATCGTCTCGGCAACGACCTGCGCCTGAAGCCGGACGCGGTCAACCGCGTCATCGAGGTGGTGCGGACCAAGAACCGGCTTTGAGATGCCGACGGTTGGGAGGCCCATTACAATCGGTCTGTGAAGCTCCTCGTGCCCTCCGCAGCCGGGCTCTTCCTGCTGCTCGCGCTCGCCGGCTGCTCGACTCGTCCCCTCGAGCTCGACGTCATCCAGCTCGGGCGATCCCTCAGCCCCGACAATCGCATCGGCCAGCACACGACAGTCTTCAAGCCCGACGACACGATCTACGTCTCGGTGCTCACCACGGCAATGGGCAAAGGGACGATTGGGGTGCGATGGACCTATGCCGGGCAGCTGATCAGTGAGCCGAGCCGCGAGGTCTCCTACAAGGGAGCGGCAGCGACCGAGTTCCACATCCAGAACTCCGGCGGCTTTCCCGAAGGCTCCTACGCCGTCGAGGTGTTCATCGACGGCGTCCCGGTGGGCCGGCGCTCGTTCACCGTCGTGAAGTAGGAGAGAATCGGGGCGGGATGGCAGACGACGAGACCCCGAAGACCATCTACTGGCACCGTGAGCTGCCGCCTCTCGACGCGGAGATCCTGGGCGAGCACACGGTCGAGGCCGTGAGCGCACGGATTCCCGGCACGCTCGCCTTTCGGGACAAGCTGTGGGAGACCTGCTACGCCGATCTGATGCAGAACGTGCGGGAGCGGCTTGGCCAGGAGATCGCGCGCCTTGGCGGAGACTGCGCGCACGTGCTCGAGGAATCGATCGACAGCCGGCACGACGATGTGGCCGGCGAAGCCTGGCTGCACGGCCGGTTCGAGTACGTGCTCTACCGCCGGCCCCGCCCCCGCTGAACCAGACGAATCGCCGCGGAAGGGACCGGCGCCCGCTACTCATATCGGAGCGCGAGGATCGGATCGATGCGGCTGGCCTTGCGCGCCGGGACGAATCCCGCGATGGCCGACACGATCGCGAGCAGCAGAATCGTCGCCGCGGCAATGGCCGGATCGTGCGGCTGGATGCCGTACAGCTGGGTGGCGACGAGCCGGCCGAGCGCGGCGGCCGCCGGGATTCCCACGACGAGGCCGAAGCCGACGAGCACGATGACCTCTCGCATCACCATCCAGATCACCGCACCCGGCTCAGCGCCGAGCGCCAGCCGCAGGCCGAGCTCCTTGCGACGGCGGGCCACGACGAACGCCATCACGCCGTACAGCCCGATCGACGCCAGCAGCGTGGCCAGCAGGCCGAAGCCCGCGGCAAGCAGCGCGATCAACCGGTCGGTCAGCAGCGTCTCGTCGAGCTGGCCTTCGAGCGTCTTCAGATCGTAGACGGGCATGGCCGCATCGAGCTGCCGGACCTCGTTGCGCACGATGCCGAAGGCTGCCGACGAGGCCTCGGTCGTCCGCACGTAGAACGTCGAACTGCCGCGGCCCCAGTTGGGGACGAACACCTGCCGCCGCACGCCCTCCCGGGGCCCTTCGTACAACGCGTTCTCGACGACGCCGACGATCTCGATGTCGAGCTTGGCTTCCGGACCGGAGCCAAAGCCCACGTGCCGTCCGACCGGGCTCTTGTCCTTGAAGAAGTGCTCGGCGAACCGTCGATTGACGATCGCGACGCGCGCCTTCTCGGCCGCGTCGAGGCGCGTGAAATCCCGGCCCTCGAGCAGCGGAATGCCCATCGTCTCGAAGTAGCCCGGCGACAGGTTGTTCATGAAGGCCTGCATGTCCTCGCCGTCCTGCGCCTGGTGGCCTTCGACCGACATCGTGCTGTCCCATTCGTCGCCGGCGAGAATGGACACACCCGCCTGGCCCGCCGCTCTGATGCCGGGCGCCGAACGGAGCCGATCGAGCAGCTGCTGGTAGAACGCGCCTCCCCGCACGTTGTCGTAGCCGCTCAGGGCGGGCGACAGGCGGAACGTGATCAGGTTGTCGAGCACCACGCCAGTGTCGGTCGACTGGAGGTTGTCCAGGCTGCGGACGAACAGGCCGGCGCCGAAGAGCAGCAGGAAGCTCAGCGCGACCTGCGCGGCGACGAGGCCCTTGCGCAGGACGAGCGATCCGCCCGATCCGGCCACGGCACCAGCCGTGTCCTTGAGCGTCGTCCACGGGTCCGGACGGCTGCCACGAAGCGCCGGCAGGAGCCCGAAAACGATGCCCGTGACGAAGGTCAGCACGAAGGTGAACGCGAGGATGCGGCCGTCCGGCTCCGGCTGCACGAGAATCGGCTGGCCGCCGGTCGGCACGAACGCGAGGAGCGCGCGCGTCAGGCCGACGGCAAACGCCAGGCCGAGCAGGCCGCCGGCTGCCGACAGCACGAGGCTTTCGACCAGCAGCTGGCGGATCAGCTGCCAGCGGGACGCGCCGAGGGACAGGCGCACGGCGATCTCGCGCTGCCGCGCGAACGCGCGCGCGATGAGCAGGTTGGCCACGTTGGCGCACGCGATGAGGAGCACGAGCCCGACCATGCACATCAGCACGATGAGCGGCGTCGAGAAGTCGTTTCTGAGCGACGAGTAGCCCATGGCCGCCGGCTCCACGACGAGGCGTCCCGTCATGAACTGGTCGCGCAGGTACTGCGACCAGTTCTTCGCACCCTCGAGCGTCATCTCGTGCGCGCGGATCTGCGTGAAGAGGCCCTGCAGGGGCGGCTGTGCGGATTCGACGGTGTATCCCGGCGCGAGCCGTGCGAAGACCTGGACCCACCGTGTCCGCGGATCGTCCATGCGGACCCAGCCCCACTCGGGCACGACGACCGGCTTCATGAGGATGGGCACGCGGATCTGCGGCGCCCGGGCCGGATCGATGCCGGCAAACCCGGCGGCCGACACGCCGACGATCGTCATCGGATGGTCGTTGACCAGAATCTTCCGGCCGACGACCCCCGGATCACGCGCGAACCGGCGCACCCAGTAGTCGTATCCGAGGACGACGACGGGATGGCCTTCGTAGAGCTGGTCGTCTTCGGCCGAGTTGAAGACGCGGCCCACGGCGGGGCCGACGCCCAGCATCGAGAAATAGTTGCCCGACACGAGCTCGGCGTCGAGCCTCTCGGTCTGGTTGTCCACCGTCACCGAGGCCGCGACCAGCCTCCGGGCCAGCACTTCCGACAACGGCTCCGCCCGCTTCTGGTACTCCTGATAGATCGGGTACGAGTGCATCCGGGCGCCCATGTTGCTGCCGCTATGGGGACCCTGCTGGTACAGCATCACGATCTCGTCGGGGGCGCGAACCGGCAGTTTGCGCAGGAGGATCTGATCGATGAGCGTGAAGATGGCGGTATTGGCGCCGATGCCGAGCGCCAGCGAGAGGACCGCCACGATCGTGAAGAGCGGACTGCGGCTCAGTCCGCGGACGGCCAGCCGGAGATCGTTCAGGAGAATCACGAAGCGTTAGCCCCTCAGTTCACTTGAGTTGAGCATCCATCAGCTCGCTGATCCGCACGATACCGGCACGAAGTCAGGTCGTTCGAGCGGATGGCACTCTCAACTCGAGTGAATTGTGGGGTTAGACGGGGTCTGCCAGCCGAGGGTTGGGACGGCAGCGCACAACCGCCCTGAGGCGGTGCCAGTTGGGCGGTCGATCTCGGCGACAATGGACGGCACGTGTCTACAATCCACCGCACGATCGCCTGGACCGTCGTCATCGTCGTCCTGGCGTCGGTGATGTATGTCGTTCGCGTCCACACGGAGATGGCCGACTTCGCCGTCTACCGCACGGCCGGCCTTCGTGCGGCTCACGCCGAACCCCTGTACCGCGCGGACGATGGTCACTACCAGTTCAAGTACCTGCCCGCGTTCGCGCTGGCGATGGTGCCGTTCGGGTGGGTCGACGCGGAGATCGCGAAGGTCATCTGGTACGCGCTGTCCATTGCGCTGCTGGCCATCCTGGTGGCGTGGTCGGTCGGAGGACTGCCCGATCGCCGGCTGTCCACGCGCGCGCTCGTGGCCGTGGCCATCCTCTTCCTGGGCAAGTTCTACGCGCACGAGCTGAACCTCGGCCAGGCCAACATCCTGCTTGGCGTCATCCTGGTGGGCGCCCTGAGAATGGGGCAGCAAGGCCACGCGACGCTCGCCGGCGCGCTCTTCGGCGCGAGCGTGTTCGTCAAGCCGTACTCGATCATCGTGCTGCCGTGGCTGCCGATCGCACTCGGCCCGAGGGGAGTGTTGTCGGCGCTGGCGATGCTCGCCGTCGGGCTGGTGCTGCCAGCGGCAGGCTACGGCTGGCAGGGCAACCTGGACCTGATCCTGGGGTGGTATCGCACCGTCACCGACACCACGGCATCCACCCTGCTTGCCGCCGAGAACGTGTCGCTGGCCACGATGTGGGCAAAGTGGCTGGGAGAGGGCCAGGCGGCCACCTGGCTGGCGGTGGCGACGACGATCGCGGGCTTCGGCGTCGCGGCGTGGACGATCCTGCAGCGCCGGCGCGTCCCGAGTCCCCTCTATCTCGAATTCGGCCTGCTGATGCTCCTGGTGCCGCTCGTCTCGCCACAGGGCTGGGACTACGTCCTCCTGCTCGCCACGCCTGCCGTCCTTTGCGTGGTCGATCGGTTCCGCGACCTGACACCGCCCTGGCGCGTCGCCACAGCCGCGGCTCTCGGCCTCATGAGCTTCACGATCTTCGATCTGCTCGGGCGTGCGCTCTACTCCGGCCTGATGGCCATCAACATCGTGTCGGTCAGCGCGCTGACCCTGGTGGTCTGCCTCGCGCACCTGCGCTCCCGTGCGCTGGCGTGACGTCGCCTGCCGCGGCCGCCTCGGGACGAGACAGGCGGAGTCTCACGCGCACGCCTTCACCAGCTTCGAGGTGCCGGGACTGATTGAAAGCGCTTCCCTTGCGCGCGTCGTCCGCGTATTCTCCGCCGATGCTCGCGGCGGTCGTCGTCTTCTACCTGGCCGGCACGCTCATCGTCGGCGTGCTGCTCTCCTCCCGCATCAAGCGCATTTCCGACTACCTGATTGCCGGCCGCAACCTCGGGCTGGTGCTGACCACGGCGTCCCTGGCGGCCGTGCAGATTGGTGCCGGCGTCGTGCTGGGCGGCGCCGAGGTCGCCGCCACCTCGGGACTCTGGCCGGGGACGTGGTACGGGCTCGGATGCGGTTTCGGTCTGATCCTCGCGGGCATTTTCGCCGCCGGGCGGATGCGGGCGATTGGCGGCTTCGTGCCGATCGATTTCTTCGCCCATCGATACGGCGAACGTCGCGGTGTCAGGCTCTGGGCGTCGATCTCGAACCTCCCGAGCCTGCTCGGTATCTTCGCCGCACAGCTGATGGCGGCCGGGAGCGTGCTTGCGGGTTTCGGGCTCGACTTCACCTACGCGGTCCTGATCCTGGGCGGCGTCATCCTGGTGTCGAACGTGATGAGCGGCATGTGGGGTGTGGTGGCGGTGGACCTGTTCCAGGTGGCGGTCATCACGATCGGCATCCCGTTGAGCGCCATTGCGGCGGCGGGCGCCGGAGGCTGGGATGCCACCGCGGCGGCCATGGCGACGCCGTTTGTTCCCGAAGGCATGGGCACGCGCGCCCTGTTCCTCATCACGCCGTTCCTGTTCTCGATTTCGGTGTCCTACGACGCGTTCATCCGCTATCAATCCGCCAGGAGCGGTGCGATCGCCAGGTGGGGCTGCATCCTCTCCGGCATCCTCGTCGTCGCCATCAGCTTCTGCGCGGCGCTGGTCGGCGCGGTCGGCAAGCAGGCATTTCCTGAGGTGGCGGCTGGCGAAGTGCTCACCCACGTCATCAAGACCACCATGTCGCCCCTGCTCGCCGGCATTGTCGTCTCGGCGCTTCTCGCGGCGGCGATGTCCACGGCCAACGCGCTCCTCATCTCGATGGCCGGATGC
This sequence comes from uncultured Bifidobacteriaceae bacterium, assembly GCA_964543955.1. GTDB lineage: Bacteria > Acidobacteriota > Vicinamibacteria > Vicinamibacterales > UBA2999 > VFZN01. The sequence goes on along the minus strand of CAZJBN010000015.1, from coordinate 40,338 downwards.
TTCTCGCGCGACTTCTACAACAAGGTGCTTCACCCCGACATGGAGATCGAGGCGCTGCCGGACGCCACGCGCTACGCGCGCGTGGCCGTCGCGGTCGCGCTCGTCCTCGGCGTGCTCGTCGCCCTCAGGGCGCGCGGCATCCTCGACACGATCATCATCTTCAACTATCCCTACATGGGAAGCATGCTGGTTCCGCTGCTCGGCGGCCTGCTCTGGTCCCGCGGCACGATCGCCGGCGCTTACGCCGCCATGTGGGTGGGCGGCGCCATTGGCGTGTCGGCATTTCTGGTCGGAATCCCGGGGCCCCTCCAGGGCCTCGTCAACATCGACCTGGCGTTGCTCGTGGCCTTTGCCGTCTCAGCCGTCGTGTTCGTGGCCGTCAGCCTGACGACGGATCCCGAGGCCGGCACTCGCTCCGCGGCTTCCAGTTGACGCGCGTGGCGGGAGGCCGGTTGAGCACAATCGCCCCAGGCTCCGGGCAGATGTCCACACAGCTGCCCTCGTACCAGCACTCGCCGGGATAGAGCACGAGCGGCGGACCGCCGCGGGTCGGGTTCGGCAGGAACAGGTCCACCGGGCAGACGTGCAGGCACAGGTTGCAGCCGGTGCACGTCTCCGGATAGATCGTGATGGGATCGACGATCGCCTGATCCGGGACGGCGAAGACCTTGCTCATGCGCGTGCCTCCGCGATGTAGCGCGGGTTGTGCCGCTCGTAGTTCTCCGTCAGGTCTCCGTAATAGTCGATCGGGAGCGAGCCGTTTCGAACGCCGTGCTCGTCCCTCCAGACGGTGACGAACTTGTGCCACTCCGGCGGATCCAGCTCCGGGTAGTCCAGCCGCGCGAACTGCAGCTGGACGGAGCTTGCCTTGCGTGCAAGACACGAGTGGATCACCAGTTCCGCATTGGTCAGGACGTTGAGTGTTTCCTGCGCGCGCAGGAGATCGTGCGGGTTGCGCGCAACCAGCCGCCGCGATTCGTCGCGAAGGTCCTGCAGTCCTCGTAGCCCTTCGTTCAGGAGGTCGTCGCTCTTGACCGCGCCGCAGTAGTTCTGCATGACGCGAGTGAGCGCCTCGGCCAGCGCCTGCCAGCTGAGCCCGTGATCGCGTGAGAGAGGCTCGTACAGGCGGGCACGCTCGGCGTCCACCTGCGGTTGATGCAGGCGGACCTCGCCGTGTGCGGCCGCATAGTCCGCCGCATGGCGGCCCGCATAGTGCCCGGTTGCCGCCGCGTGGCCGACGCAGTCGGACGCGAAGAGCACGTCGCCGGCCGCGAAGAGTCCCTCCAGATTGGTCATGAGCCGCCAGTCGTTGACCATGCCGCCGGGAATGCCGAAGAACTGCCGCTCCTGCGGGAGGAATTGTCCGGAGCGCCACCCGTCGCCGTAGCTCTGGAGCGCATCGCGCGAAGGGTCGAAGCCCGCGTCGTTGTACGCCTTGTAGACCGGCGTGCGGGTCTTGCCTTCGTTGCCGACCATCATGCCCCAGATGACGCGCCGCTCGTCCGCGGGCATGCTCGTGAGGTCCGCGTAGAACGGCAGCTTGTAGCCGCGCTTTACCGCCTCCTCAACCGGCATCGTCTCGGGCCCCTGGAACTCGTAGAAGGGGAAATCCGGCTCGCCGCCGCCCTTCATGAAGAACTTCTGTCCCGGCGAGGGCCGGTAGCGTTCGGCCACCGTCGTGAGCTCGCGGCCGTCACGATCGAGCCAGGGAATCTGGCGGCCCTCGGCATCGATCATCGTGCACGCGTACCACGTGTTGTGGTTGTTGCCGGTGCTGTACGGCGGGAAGCTCCGCAGGCCGGACCATTCGCCGCGCAGCGACTTCTCGAGCATGGTGAAGGAGCCGCCGACGCGCCACGCCATGGCGTGGCCGTCGCCCGTGCACTGCGGGGGCCTGAACTCGGAGATGCCGGTCGCGCCCGGGGCAAAGAGCCACAGGCGGGTCGGCCTCGACATGCAGAACACGGTGGCCCTGGCGCGGCAGACGATGAATCGCCCGGTCCTGCCGTTGATGCCCACCGCCCCGACGACACGGGCGCCCATGCGACCACCTTCGGTGAGGAGGCCCGCCCCCATCGTGCGATCGACGACGAGCGCCCTCATGCGCTTGGCGCCGCGATACATCGCGCGCTTGAAGGTCGTGCCCCAGACCCGCAGCGTGAAGCGGTTGACGTAGTCGTACGCGAACATGAACTTCGTCTCGTCGTCGCGGAAGCCCGCACCCTTGAACTCGTCGCCTGTGTCGCGGATCTTCGCGCCGTAGCGCTCCAGGTCCAGCAGGCGATCGTAGGACTCGCGCGCCTCGATGTAGTGGGAGATGCCGTTGTTGTAGCCGCGATGGCCGCGGATCATCGCATCGGCCAGCTCCTCCGGGGTCACCCGCGAACAGGGATTGGTGGCGGCCATCTCCCAGTGATCGCAGCCCGAGCCCATGGCGCCGCTCGTCATGGTTGCCGCCTTCTCCCACATCACGACGCGGGCGCCGCGGCTGGCCGCGCCCATGGCGGCAAAACACCCGGATGCGCCGCCCCCGATGACCAGCACGTCGGTGTCGACCTCTTCGGTCTTGTCCCATTCGATGGGATAGGGCCAGGCCATCGGTTCCGGCATATCGGCTGAGCGTAGGTGCTTACCGCCGCCGTGTCATTGGGCGCGGGATCAAGTATTCTCAAATCTTCTCAATTCATGGGTGCCCAGTCCCGTCGCGTCTTCCACTTCGGCCCCTTTGCCCTGCACGCGGCTCCGCGGCTGCTGACGCGCGATGGCGAGGTCGTGCCGCTCGCTTCAAAGGCGTTCGAAACCCTGATGGCGCTGGTGCGCAACGCCGGCCGCGTGGTGGGAAAAGACGAACTGCTTCGCCTGGTCTGGCCCGGCGCCGTCGTCGAGGAGTCCAACCTGACCCAGACGATCTTCGTCCTGCGCAAGGCGCTGGGCGAAACGGTTCGCGAGCATCGGTTCATCGTGACGATTCCCAGGCGCGGCTACTCGTTCGTTGCCGAGGTGCGCGAGCGTGCCGGCGAGTCGGAGCCGCCGCCCGAGTCCGTACCGTCGCGTGCGCTCCTCGGCAAGCGCTATCCGGAGCGAACGGAGGCCTATCAGCTGTGCCTCAAAGGCCGCCATTTCTGGGAGAGGCGCACGGCGGGCTCGGTCGAGAAAGCCATTCGCTACTTCCAGCGCGCGATCGAGATCGATGCCAGGCACGCGGTGGCGTACGCCGGGCTCGCCGACTGCTACGCTGTGCTGAGCCACTGCAGCCGGCTGTCTCCCACGGAGACGATGCCGAAGGCCAGGGCCGCGGCCCTCGAAGCCCTGTCGATAGACGATGAGCTGGCTCAGGCGCACGCATCGCTGGCCCTCGTGCAGATGCTCTATGACTGGGACTGGACTTCGGCCGGCGCCGGGTTTGCGAGGGCTCTTTCGCTCGATCCTCAGTACGCGACGGCCCGGCACTGGCACGGCATGTATCTGACCGCCCGCGGCAGGTTCGACAATGCGATTGCGGAAGTGGAGCGCGCGCAACTGCTCGAGCCGCTGTCGCTGGCGATCAATACGGACCTCGGACTGGTCCTCTACCTGGCGCGGCGCTACGAGGCAGCGGTCGCGCAATATCGCTCCGCCATCGATCTCGATCCGGCGTTTGCAGACGCCCAGGCGGGCATGCTCATGGCCTGCGGCGAGATGGGCATGTACCAGCCGACGTCGGAGTTCATGCGGTCGCCGGAGACCTTCAGCCGCGAGGCGGCCGCCAGGCTCGATGCCGCCTATGCCGAGTCCGGGATGCAGGGATACTGCCGCGCGTTTCTCGACCTTGCCGAGGCGCCGGCAAGCGCCGTCCACAGCGCGCCCTACGTGCGGGCGCGTCTCTACGCCGCGGTCGGCGACAACGTGCGCGCCATGCAGTGGCTCCAGAGAGCGCTTGTCGAGCGAGACGGCGGGCTCTCGCTCGTCAAGGTCGATCCGGGGATGGATCCGCTGCGCGGCGAGGCGGGGTTTACTGCGATCCTCGAGCAGGTCGGGCTATCCGACGCCTGATCTTTTTTCGGCTACATCCCCGGGCACGTCAGGTCCAGATGACGGACACGCCGTACGGCTCGAGGTCCCGGTCGTGCGACACGATCGTCGCGCCCTCGGCCCGGGCCTGCGCCACCAGGATCCTGTCGAAGGGATCCCGGTGGTGCATGGGGAGCCGCTCCAGCTCCTCGGCGTGCTCGAGCGTGAACGGCAGCTCGGTGAAGTCGTCGGCGGCAATGGTGAGCCGGAAGGGTTCGGGCAGCCGCAATCGGCCTTTGGCGATCTTGGCCGCCACTTCCCATCCCGCCGCAGCGCTCACCCAGACGACATCGGCCGTGGCAATCGATCGCCGCGCGTCCCGGCCCAGCCGCTTGTCGTCACGCTGCCACCAGAGGACAACGTGGGTCGAAGAACATCACGCCGAGCGAAAAGAGGTCGCTGCGCGCATCGAGCGGACGCCCCTCCACCTGCTCCGGCGACATGTACGGCATCGTCCCGACGATGGTGCCTTCGCCGGTGAGCACGGCGCGCGTCGCATCGATGGCCTGACCGTGCCCGGCCTCGCTCATGCGCGCGAGGCCGAAGTCCAGCACTTTCACGCGCCCGTCGGCCGACACCATCACGTTGCCGGGCTTCAGGTCGCGATGGGTGATCTGCTTCTGGTGCGCCGCCGTCAGCGCGTCGGCCAGCGGCAGGGCCAGATCGAGGAACCGGGCGACGGGCAGACCGCCGTCGGGGATCACGCCGTCGAGCGTCTGGCCCTCCACCAGCTCCATCGTGAGGAAGCGCACGCCGTCGACTTCCTCGGTGGAGTAGATCGTGACGATGTGCGGATGGTTCAGTGCCGCAATGGCCCGCGCCTCGCGGGCGAAGCGCTCGAGCCTCGTGGGGTCGCGCGCTACCTCGGGCGGCAGGACCTTGAGCGCGACGTCGCGATCGAGCCGGCCGTCCCGCGCGCGATACACCTCGCCCATTCCGCCTTCGCCAAGGCGGCCGGCAATCTCGTACGGGCCAAGTCGGTGCCTGATCATGAGAGGGCCGCCCCGGCATCGGCGAGACCCCGCCACAGCTCGCCGACGACCTGGCGAGCAAAGGCGGGACCGGGTCGACTCAGGACGTCGCAGGCGCCGAGGTGAACGCCGGGGGCGAGCGGCACGGGTGGGCGGATTATAGGCCGGTCGGTGGGCTTGCGAGACCTCGCTTCTGGCGGCAGCCCTTCTCCGCGATTCCGCGGTGAGTCGGGGTCCTACGGCGTCACGCTGAACCTGGCGGGCGCTGACTGCGCGACAGTCGTGCCGCCCTGCAGCGCCGTCACCTGCCAGACGTAGCTCTCTGGTTCGAGCGCGATCGTGTTCGGGAGCTCGGCCTCGGGAGTCGTCAGCACGGGACTCTCCCAGATCAGCCGCCCGTCGGTCACCGCATTCAGGCGCATCCGGTAGCCGTCCGCACCTTCGAAGGCCGACCAGCGGAAGTAGTCGATGTGGCCGGACGAGGAACCTTCTCCCGGCTCGATGATGGTCAGCACCGCCGCGGGGCTTTCGGCGGCCGGCGCGGCGGCCGGTGCCTGTGCCGGCTCAGCGGCCGGTGCGGGCGCTTCGGACGAGCTGCCGCAGGCGGCGGCCAGGACGAGCGCTGCGGACACGGTGATGACGGAGAACGAGGCGCGTACACGTGAAGTCATCCGAAAATTGTAGCGCACCAGTCCGGGCGCCTCATGGAGTGCGGGCAGGCGTGAGCACCCGGCCGGGCAGTGCCTCGACGATGCGGCCTTCGGTGACGCGTGCCACGCCGTTGACGAAGACGTGGACAATGCCCTCCGAGTGCTGGTGCGGTTCGAAGAACGTCGCCTTGTCGCGGATCGTCGTGACGTCGAATACCACGATGTCAGCCGCCATGCCCTCGCGGATCTGGCCGCGGTCCTTCAGCCCCATGATCTGCGCCGGAAGCGACGTGGACGATCGGATGGCATGTTCGAGCGAGATGGCGCCGCGGTCGAGCCCGTAGTGCCGAATCTTGCGCGTGAACGATCCATAGAACCGCGCATGAGTCGTGGGACCGTCCTCGGGCAGGGCGATCCCTCCGTCGGTGGACGTCGCGACCCACGGCTGCTTCGCGATGATCTCCATGTCCTCCTCCGCCATCGAGAAGCCGCGCATGCGTGCGCCTCCGGCCCTGTTGGGCAGCCCCTCCATCTGGATGCGGATGGCGGTCTCGATCGGATCGAGCTTCCACATCGCGGCAACCTCGGCGAGCGTCTTGCCGTACAGCGTCTTGTCCGAATAGTCGAACACGACAATGTTCGCTGCGCCGCCGCGGCGTTCGATCTCGTGTGCGATGTCGCCCCGCACCTGCCGCGCCGTTGGCGGATCGCCGAGGATGCGCTGGAGGATCTCGCGCCCGTTTTCCGAACCCCGCCCTCCTGTCGCCCAGGCCGGGATGAGCACCGTCGACCCGTCGGTGCCGCTCGTCACGTACGGGTACTGATCGGCCCAGACATCCACGCCACGCTCGCGGGCCCGCTCGATCAACCCCACGGCCGCCGCGCTGGAGCCCCAGAAATTGGCGCCCTTGGCCTTGAGATGCGACGCGACGACGCGCGCGCCGCTTCGCTCGCCGATCTCGATGGTTTCGCGCACGGCGTCGAGGAGCGTCGGCGGTCCGGGTCCATCCTGGCTCGGCACGTACCACAACGGATCGGTGCCCTCGCTCCGCTCGTGCGAGATGTACACGCCTCCGAACGCCGGCAGTTCCTTCGCCAGCTCGACGATCTCGTCCGTCGTGCTCCAGCGTCCAGGCTCGTACTCGAGCCCGGCGGACATGCCCGCCGCCCCTTCCCCGAGCGCCTGGCGGACCAGCTCGCGCATCTTCGCAACCTCGACTGGCGTTGCCGCGCGGCGCGGATCGTCGCCCATGGCCATTCGCCGCACCGTGCCGTGGCCGACCATGAGGACCGCGTTCACGCCCGTGCCGTGCTTCTCGACGAGCGCGCGCTGCGTCGCGATGGGCCATGGCGACCGGCCGTCCTGGTTGACGACGACGGTGGTGATGCCCTGCGAGACGAGGTTGGGGGCGGCACGGCGTGCGGCGCTCGGGTCTCGCAGTCCCCCCTGCGGCCTGGCGCCATCATCGGCGTGCGAGTGGATGTCGATGAAGCCGGGGGCGACGTACTTGCCGGAGGCGTCCACCGTCGTGGAGGCCCGGGCGTCGGCAAGCCGGCCCACGGCCACGATGCGTCCGTCGCGAACGGCAATGTCGGCGGGGAACCAGGGGTTGCCGGTTCCGTCGAACACCCGCCCGCCCTTGATCAGGAGATCGAAGTTGGGCGATGGCTGCGCGGAACCGGCAAGCGCGGCAACGGCCGCGCCGAGCACGAGAATGCGGAACGCCCGGCCCATCGGCATGGGGAATCTTAGTGCATACTGCCTCGACCCACCCCGGCCGGCATTCCCGATTGGAGCATTCATGGCGTCCCGCATCGACGATCTGCAGGCCCGTCTCGCGCACCTCGAGCACGAGCTCGAACAGGAGCTGAACCACACGCGCGAGTACTGGCGCTACCGGATCGAAGCGGGCCGCATCCGCTTCGAGCGGGATGCGATCCTGGCGCACCGGCGCCTCAGGCAGGGCATTCTCGAGTTCCTGGCGGAAAGTCAGCTGCTGACGATCCTGACGGCGCCGTTGATCTACTCGCTGGTGCTGCCGGTCGCTCTGCTCGACCTCTGGGTCAGCGTGTATCAGTGGGCCTGCTTTCCGATCTACCGGATCCCCCGTGTCCGCCGATCGGACTTCGTCGTCATCGATCGCCACCACCTCGCGTATCTCAACGGCATCGAGAAGCTGAACTGTGCGTACTGCGGGTATGTCAACGGCGTCTTCGCGTACGTGCGGGAAGTGGCAGGCCGCACCGAGCAGTACTGGTGTCCGATACGGCACGCCAGGCGTGTGGCCGCGCCGCATGGGCGCTATCGAGGGTTTGTCGCCTACGGCGACGCCGAAGGCTATCGGAAGCGGCTCCCGATGCTCCGCGAGGAGCTGGGTCGCGCCAACGACGAAGCGACGCGAGGCCGCGAATCATGACAGGGGAGTTGCGCGTGGTACGCTCGACCAATGACTCCTACGCTGGCCGCGACACGCGTTGCCGCGGCCGGGACACCGTCGCGCTCGCTCGTGATGCTGCATGGGATCTACGGACGTGGCCGCAACTGGCAGGGCATCGCGCGCGCGCTCGTCGGCGCGCGGCCGGAGTACGCCTGCTGGCTCGTCGATCTGCCGCATCACGGCGACTCGGCCGGCGGTGCGCACGGTGACACGATCGAAGGCGTTGCCGGGGATGTGACGGACTGGATGAGCGCCGAGGGCATTACTGCCGACGCCATCCTCGGTCATTCGCTGGGCGGCAAGGTCGCGCTCGCGTGCGCCGATCGGGCGAGGGACGTGCCGCTGCAGGTGTGGGTCATCGACTCCACGCCCGAAGCAAAGCCGTCGTCCGGAAGCGCGTGGGAGATGCTGCGGATCGTCCGTCGGCTGCCATCACGGTTTGCCGCACGCGCCGACGCGGTGCAGGCCCTCGTCGAGGGCGGCTCCTCGCTGGGCGTGGCTCAGTGGATGGCCACCAACCTCGTTCGCGAGGGCGACGGCCTGGTCTGGCAGCTGGATTTCGACGTGATGGAGCAGATGCTCCACAGCTTCTTCGAGACCGACCTCTGGAAGGTCGTCGAGGCGCCGGCGCCCCGCCACGACATCCATGTCCTGAAGGCATCGGAGTCGAACGCGATCTCGCCCGCTGCCCTGGAGCGTCTCCAGGCTGCCGAAGGGGACCAGGTGCATCTCTACGTGCGACAGGGCGGTCACTGGATCCACGCCGAATCGCCTCGCGTCGTCACGGAACTGCTGGTGCAGCATCTCCATTGACGATTGAGCGATTCCGATCTCCCAATCGCGCGATCTTCCGTTCTTCAGGTTTTGACGACCCGCGTCTTCGAGAGCAGCTCGAAGGCGCGCTGGTGCTTCTCGGTGAAGAGCGCGAAGAGCGCATCGATGGCGAAGAGCTCCAGGAACATCGGCAGCTGCCGCACGACGGCCTGGCCCAGGCTGATGCGTGCGCCCGATTCGCGCACGGCGCGCAGGCCCATCATCCGCTTGCCCACCGTCTGCCCCGAGCGGCTCTCCGCCACGACGGTGTAGATGGCGAAGCCGAAGCTGGCCGCGAGCACAATCGCGAACAGCAGAAAGATGGCGGTCTCGCGCGGCGCAGTGATCCAGGCGATGCCCGACAGGACGACGGCCGCCGTGACGAAGAGCGCCCCGTCGACGAGCTTCGCCCAGACCCGGCTGAAGAAGCTGGCCGGCATTAGCGGCACGGCCGACAGGTACGAATCGGCCAGCACGCCCGGGTCGCCAAGCTGGCTGAGAACCGCGTCCATCGACTGACCCCGCTCCAGCCGCTCGTCGATGAGGCCACGAAGCTCCATCGCGATCTGGTCGCGCGACGGCATGTCTGCTGGCAATGCCCCGAGCACGCTCGTGATGTAGTCGTTTGCGGTCGTCATCGTCTCTCTCCTCGTGAAGACCCCTCAATCGCGCTCGTTCGGCGTCAGCCCGTCCGAGCCAAGCAAGCCCGCCATCGCGCCGGCAAAGGTCGTCCACTCGCGCGTCAGCTCGGCGAGCTCCGCCCGGCCCGCATCGGTGAGCGCGTAGTACTTCCGCGGTACGCCGCGGCCTGTCGTATCCCAGCGGACCGAGACAAAGCCCCCGCGTTCGAGGCGATAGAGGACGGGATAGAGCGTCCCGTCGTTGACCTCGATGGCCCCGCCGGTCCGCGCGGAGAGCGTCGAGACGATCTGGAGCCCGTAGGCCTCGTCCGCCGACAGCAGGTGGAGGACGATCAGCTCCAGCGACCCCCGGCGCAATTCCCTCCCGATGCCGCGGCGATCGTCCGGGCGACCGGCCGTCACGTCCACCATGGATCTATTGTTGCAGCAAATATATTGTTATACAAGATATATTACGTGAACGAATCGAAAAAAATGGGGTCAGGCGTCTTTTTCGTGTGCCGACACGCCGAAGGCGTGTTCGTGGCACACCGAAAAAGACGCCTGACCCCTTTTTCTTACTGCACCAGGAAGTCGGTCGGCGGGCCAGCCTGTCCGCAGGCGTTCACCGCGACGACGCGGACCCATGCCTGGAATCCGGGCGGCAGCCCGCTGGCGCTGACGCTGGTTCCCGTGACGTTCGTTGGCGCGAGATACTGCGTGCCGCCGGGTACCGTTCCCGCCGTGACCACGTACCGTGTTGCCCCGGCAACAGGGGGCCAGCTCGCCGTGGCCGTGCCGCCGGCGACGCCCCCGCTCACGGCCGGGGCCGTCGGTACCGTGCACAACGGCCCAATCGTGAAGTCGAACGGTGCCGACGCGGGACCCGGGATGGCACCGTTGAGCGCCGTCACCACCACCGAGAACGCACCCTGCACTCCGGCCGGAATCGGGACGCCGATCGACGTCGCGCCACTGGCGTTAACCGCGGCGACTTGTGCCGCCCCCTGGAAGAAAGCGAGGCGGTGTGCGGTCGGCGAAGGTCCGGCGCCGGACGCCCAGCTGACCGTCAGGATGCCGCCGCTCGCAGTGGCCGCGGTTATGGTGGGCTGTCCCGGCGCACCGCCGCCAATGGTGAAGCCAAACGGCGCTGAAAAGGGACTGATCCCGCTCGCGTTGCCGGCTCTCACACGAACCGCGAACGCGCCCTGGACCCCGGCCGGCACCGCGGTCTGGAACGTCGTGCCTGGCCCGACGTTGGCGGCGGCGACGACCGCCGCTCCGGACAGGAACTCCAGGCCGTGGGCCGTTGGTGCGCCGCCGGCCCCGGATGTCCACTGCACGGTGAGCACGCCGCCTGCCGCGCCGGCTGCCGTAATGACTGGCTGGCCGGGCGGCCCGCCGCCGGCGCCGCCGTAGATGAACTGGACACCCGCGATGTCGTCTGGCTGGAGCGGCCTTGGCGCGGCCGAACACTGGTTGAACGAGACGGTCGGTGCCATCACGGCCGTCGACACCGCCGAATGGCTCAACCCGAGGGCGTGGCCCACCTCATGCAGCATCACCTGGTTGTAACAGTTGCTGTTGGTGACGAACTGCTGGGCTGTGGCGCTGTTATTGGTGATGACCGTCACCTGGATCATCCGGCGGAACCCGATGCCGTTGAACAATTCCTCGACGGCGGTCGTGAACCAGGAAAACGCGACCGCGAGCGTTCCACCCGCGTCGGAGATCTCGCCGCACGGGTCGTTGGCCTCGATCATCAGGAAGTTCGTCGTGGTGTTGGGCGGCGGCGTTTGTCCGCAGCGGACGGTCCCGGCCAGCGATCCCACGTTCCACTTGAAGGTGGACGGCGCGTTCCACTGCGAGACGATATTGGCGAGCTCGTTCAAGCCTCCGCCGGGAAGCCCGGGTTGGCCACCGGCCTGCACGTCAAACCGCGCGGGCAAGGTTCGCCACTTCGCGGGGCTCGAGAAGAGCGCGAAGGGCGCCTCTGAATGGCCCGGCGTCTCTGCAGGAACGGCGTCGAATTCGAACGCCCGTCGATCCGGCTCGGCGCGCCGGACGATCGCATCGCGCATGGCGCCGAAGTCCAGGCGCGCCATCTCGGTCGAACCGGAACGAACGCTGTCGTCGTTCTGGACCGCCACGCGCGCGCCGGTCGCGGCATCGAATTCGAGCACCCACTTGCCTTGCCAGAGCGCGGTGGTGTACAGCGTGGAATCGCGAGGCCTGACCTCGGCAAACACGAGCACGTCCTCGCCCACCGAGAACGCGGCCTGGCCGGAGACCGCCAGGCCGAGGTCGCCGATGACGCCGCCGGCCTGCTTCAGCACGACCTGCGCTCCCGGAATCGATCCCTTCAGGACCTCGGTGACGTCAATCGTCACATACGTGTAGATTCCGCCGGTGGCGTCGGTCGCCGTCGCGAGAGCGGCGACTCGTCCGGTGACGATCGCCGCCGAGAAGTCGGTCAGTTGTTCCGGAGACCAGCGTGGACCGCTGCTGGCTGTTGCCATCGGCACAGTGCCGAGGAGCAGGAGCGCGGCTGAGAGGGGGAGGGAGAACGCCGGCAGGAATCGCTTCATCAGTCCTCCAGTGGGGTTGCCTGGCAGAGTCCGTGCGCGAACGGCCCACGCTACGTCGGACTGCCGTCCAGATCAAGCAAAACGCGCCAGCGCCGAGCGGAAGCCGGGGAACGGCAGCCCTGAGCCCCTCGGCCCGGCTCGGGACGCCCTGAGCGTAGGTCGAAGGGAGCGAAGGCGCTAGGATCGAGCCATGGTCCCCACCCGACTCGCCCTTCTCGCACTCGTCACCGTCGCAGCCCTGGCGTGTTCACGCCCGGCGCCAGCCGAATCGCCCGCTTCAACAGCAGGCAGCACCCCCGCGGCATCCTCCGCCGATCGCAAGTACCTCCTCGAACGCGTAGACGATGCCGCCGTGGTGCAGCTCTACGCGGACGGCTTCGAGGCACTTCCGGTCAAGGAGAAGATCCTCGTCTGGCATCTCTACCAGGCGGCGCTCGCCGGCCGGGACATCTTCATCGATCAGAAACACGAGAGCGCGCTCGAGATGCGGGGCGTCCTCGAGCAGATCGTGGCGCGACCCGCGGGCGTCGATGCCGCCACGCTGGCCGAGATCGAGCGGTACACGAAGCTCTTCTGGATCAACAACGGGCCGTACAACAACCTCACGGCACGCAAGTTCGTGCTGAAGACGACACCCGAGGCGTTGACGGCCGCGGCGAAGAAGGCCGCCGGGAACGGCGCGACCTTCGACACGCGACCGGGCGAGTCGCTGGACGCCATGCTCGCGCGCCTCCAGCCGATGTTCTTCGACCCCGCCGTCGATCCCATCGTCACCAACAAGAATCCCGGTTCAGGCAGGGACATTCTGGACGCCAGTGCCAACAACCTGTACTCCGGTGTGACGATGAAGGATCTCGAGGGGTATACGGAGCGCTACGGCCTCAACTCGCGGCTCGTCAAGCGAGACGGCACGCTCGTCGAGGAGGTGTATCGGATCGACGGCCGCTACGGTACGCAGATCGCCGAGATCGTCAGACACCTCGAGGCGGCGATCCCCTACGCGACCGAACCGATGGCCAGGGCACTGGCGGCCCTCGCACAGTTCTACCGGACCGGCGAGGCCGCGGACCGGGAGCGGTACGACATCGCCTGGGTGCAGGACAAGGCGTCGCCCGTGGATACGATCAACGGATTCATCGAGGTGTACATGGACGCCCGTGGCATCAAGGGGGCGTGGGAAGGTCTCGTCTTCTATGTCAACGAGGAGAAGACGGCGCGCATCCGGACGCTGGCTGACAACGCGCAGTGGTTCGAGGATCACATGCCGTGGGATCCGGCCTATCGCAAGCCGAACGTGCAGGGCATCGTGGCCAATGCCATCGACGTCGTCGTGGAGACGGGCGACTCGGGCCCGGTCACGCCGATCGGCATCAACCTGCCGAACGATCAGGCCATCAGGGAGAAGCACGGGAGCAAGTCGGTGGCGCTCTCGAATGTCGTCGACGCCTACAACCTCTCGACGCCGGGCGGGATGCGGGCCGAGTTCTCGTGGTCGCCGGAGGAAGCCGGGCGGGCGGCGAAGTTCGCGGAGTTCAGTTCGTCGCTGACGACCGACATGCACGAGGTGATCGGCCACGCGTCCGGGCGGCAGGCGCCGGGCCTGACAGCCTCGCCGCAGGAGCTCATCAAGGAGCAGTTCTCCGCCCTCGAGGAGGGGCGCGCGGATCTCGTCGGGCTCTACTTCATCGCCGATCCCAGACTCGTCGAGCTCGGCATCATCCCGGCGGCCGACCATGCGGACATCGTGCGCGCCGAGTACGAGGGCTACACGCGCAACGCGCTGGTCCAGCTGCGGCGGATCCGCGAGGGCACGCAGATCGAAGAAGACCACATGCGCAACCGCCAGATGATCGTCCGGTGGCTCATGGCCCACACGAAGGCCATCGAGGAGCGGACGCGCGACGGCAAGACCTATCTCGTCATGGTCGATCCGGTCGCGTTCCGGGATGGCGTGGGACGCCTCCTCGCCGACGTCCAGCGCATCAAGTCCGAAGGCGACTACGCGGCGGCGAAGAGGCTCTTCGAGGACTACGGCGTGCACTTCGATCCGGCGCTTCGTGACGAGGTCGTCGCCCGCGTGGATGAGCTCGACCTGCCCTCGTACACGGGATTCGTGATGCCGAAGCTCACGCCGGTCGTCGGTGCCGACGGCGCCGTGACGGACGTCTCGATCTCGTACCCGATGGACCTCACGGCGCAGATGCTGGAGTATTCCGGGGTCCGGGGAGGGAAGTGAGACGTGGGAAGTGAGAAGGACGGAGGCCGGCGTCGAACGTCGATGCTGGCCTGGGAGGTTCTCCGTCCGGGACCGATTGCGGAGGGGCCGTTGCGGCTCGTCGAACGTCCCGTACCCACTCCCGCAGACGATGAGTTGCTCGTCAGCGTCAGGGCGTGCGGCGTCTGCCGCACCGACCTGCACGTCAGCGAGGGAGACCTGCCCGTTCACCGGCCGCACGTCGTCCCCGGCCACGAGGTGGTCGGCGTCGTCGCCGGCAGGGGGCGAGTGGTCCGCGGCTTCGCCGACGGCGACCGGGTCGGCATCGCGTGGCTGCGCCGCACGTGCGGCGCGTGTCGGTTCTGCCGGAGAGGCGCGGAGAATCTCTGCCCGGCTTCGCAGTACACCGGGTGGGACGCCGACGGCGGCTACGCCGAGTACGCGACCGTGCCCGCCGACTATGCCTACGCGCTGCCCGACGGGTACACGGATGCCGAGCTGGCGCCGCTGCTGTGTGCGGGCATCATCGGCTACCGCGCGCTCGAACGCGTCACTCTGCCGCCGGGCGGCCGGCTCGGCATCTACGGCTTCGGCGGCAGCGCGCACCTGGCGGTGCAGGTGGCGCTGGCACGAGGTGCCACCGTGCACGTCATGACCCGGGATGCGGCGTCACGACAGCTGGCGCTCGATCTCGGCGCCGCCAGCGCGGCAGGTGCGGCCGACGCGCCGCCCGAGCTGCTCGACGGCGCCATTCTCTTCGCGCCGGTCGGCGAGCTCGTGCCCGTCGCACTTGGCGCGCTCGATCGCGGCGGCATCCTGTCGATCGCCGGCATTCACCTGTCGGACATCCCGCCGCTCGTGTACGAGCGGCATGTCTTCTACGAACGCGAGATTCGCAGCGTGACGGCCAACACGCGCCAGGACGGCCAGGCGTTCCTGGAGTTCGCGGCCACCCACCGACTGTCGGTGACGACCTGTCCCTATCCGCTCGACAAAGGGCTGCAGGCGCTGCAGGACCTCGAGGCGGGCCGTTTTCCGGGCGCCGCGGTGCTCGTTCCCGATTCCTGACAGCATCCCGCCCACGATGGCCCTTCACCTGGACGCGATCGACAGAGCCATGCTCGGCGGCGAGCACGGCGAGGCCTCGGCCTTGGCCATGGGACTGCTCGTCGCGTTCGCCGATGCCGTCGGCGCCCGACGCCTTCTCGACATCTCGCGCGCGCACATCGACGGCTGCCTCTATCACGGCCAGGTGAACGTGGACTTCGTCGAGCGAATGGTTGCCGCCGGCGGGACGGTTCGCGTGCCCACGACGCTCAACGTGGGCGCGATGGACCTGATCCATCCGGAGCTGGTGCAGCTGTCGCCGCGCGAGCGGGACCCGGCCCGCCGGCTGATGCACGCGCACGAGGAGCTCGGGTGCCAGCCGTCGTTCACGTGCGCACCCTACCAGACACGATTCCGTCCTGTCTTCGGCGAGCAGATCGCCTGGGGCGAGTCCAACGCGATTGTCTTCGCGAACTCGGTGATCGGCGCGCGCACCAATCGATACGGCGATTTCATCGACCTCTGCTGCGCGCTGACGGGTCGCGCGCCCGCATGGGGCCTGCACCTCGACGAGCATCGCCGCGGGCAGGTGCTGTTCCGCCTGTCCGGGTTTCGCCACGACGAGCCGGCCACCGACACGCTCTACGTCGGCGTGGGCCTGATCGTCGGCCGGTTGAGCGGAGACCGGATTCCCGTCATCGAAGGCCTGCCGCCCGCGCCATCGGACGACCAGTTGAAGGCGCTGGGCGCTGCCGCGGCCTCGTCCGGATCGGTCGCGCTCTTTCACGTGGTCGGCATGACGCCCGAGGCGCCGACGCTCGGAGACGCATGCGGCGGACAGAAACCAGCAGAGACGATGACGCTCACGCCGGCCGACGTTCGGCGCGTGTTCGAGGAAATCGGGTCGGCGCCGAACGGCACACCGATCACGGCCGTGTGCCTCGGCACGCCACACTTCTCGGCGGACGAGTGGCGCCGCCTGCTGCCGCTCCTGCAGGCTCTCGAGCGTCGGCCGCGCGTGCCGATCTATGTCAACACCGGACGCGATGTCCTGCACGGCCTCGAGGCCGACGGCGTCACGGGCGATCTCGATCGGGCGGGCGTGGTCGTGGTGACGGACACGTGCACCTACCTCACGCCCATCCTCCGCGCCGCCCAGGGCGTGGTGATGACCAACTCCGGTAAATGGGCCTACTACGCGCCGGCCAACATCGGCGTACAGGTTGCGTTCGGCGACCTCGAGGACTGCGTCCGGTCGGCGGCCGAAGGCCGCGTCGTGAGAAGCGGGCCATGACGCGAACTGCGCGCCGGCTGACCGCGGGCGACGCCGACGCCCCAGCGCTCGTGTTGTCCGAGCCGCTTGGTTTCTGGGGAGGCGTGGATGCCGAGACGGGCCTCATCATCGACAGGCGCCATCCCGGACACGGCGCCCGGATTACAGGATGCGTCCTCGTGATGCCGGCCGGCCGCGGCTCGTCGTCGTCCTCCTCCGTGCTGGCCGAAGCCATCCGCCGGGGCACCGCGCCCGCGGCAATCGTGCTGGCCACGCCGGACCCGATCCTGGCCGTCGGCGCGCTCGTCGCCGAGTCGCTCTACGGGGGCCGATGTCCGATCGTCGTGTGCGGGATCGACGGCATCGCCACGGGAGATCGGATGCGGGTCCTGGCGCGGGAGACCGGTCCCGCGTCGATCGAGTGGCGGGACCCGCAAGACGGCGTCTGAAGGCGCCTCAGGGCGTCTTCCGGGCGTCGAAATCGACGCGATTGAGGGGCACGTCCCAATGGGCGACCAGGATCTCGAAGCGCCTGGCCTCCTCGCGGTTGAACTTCGCACGATCGGGGTAGAGCTTGCCGACAATCTCCTCCGTCGTCGGCGTCGCCGGCGCATTGGGCGGGACGACGAGCTCCACGGCGAAGGTCCAGTCGGCACGGCCGTCGCCATGAAACTCGGGGACGTAGGTCTTGACCGACACGAACTGCCCAGCCTTCTGGCGCGCCTCGAGGACGGGGTAGTGGTTCCGTTGGAACAGGTCGAGGAACTCGTCCTGGAAACCCCACTTGACCGTGTAGAAGTACCACGTGGTCTTTGCCTCGCCGCCTGCCTGCTTCGGCGGCGCCTGTGCCTCCGCCGCGAGAGGCGCCAGTAACCCCAGCATGCACAGAGTCGCAAGCAGTCGTCGCATGAGGTCAGCCTCCTGTGGGCGGCAGTGTAACCTAGTCCCCTGGAAACGTGATGACTCACACAATTCCCGGACGCGGCATCCCGCCTCGCGGCGTTGCTCCTTCCTCACATATGCTCAAGATGCTCGGTCGTCGCGCCTGGCGATCCGGGCGCCGCGCTTCGGGCCTTGTGCAAGTCATCACGTTTCCAGGGGACCAGCGAAGCTCCGCCTCAAACCGTCCAGTGGGCTCCGCTTCGCTGGTCCCTTATGTCGTCTTGCCCCGCCTCCGGCGGGGCGGACATCTTCTCTGGCCGGTCGAAGAACGTGCTTCATTCGTAACGCATCAGGCCAGAGAAGATGTCTAGTGAGGCAAGCCTCCGACCGCCGAGCATGCCCGGCCTCGCCAGCTCCGCTCTGCGGGCCCTATTCCGATCGCAGCGCCTCGATCACGTCCACCCGTGACGCCCGCGCCGCGGGTACGAGCGACGCGAGAAGCGCCGCGCCCACCAGCACGAGAGCCGCAGCCGCCAGGGTCAGGACGCCCGGCACGTGGACTTCGTCCACGAAGCCCCGCGCCAGCTGGGCGATCACCAGCCCGATGACGACGCCCGCGGCAATCCCCGCGGCGGCCATGACCGTGCCTTCGCCGAGCACACGCAGCAGCAGGTGGCGCGGTTCCGATCCAATCGCCAGCCGCACGCCGAACTCGCGTGTCCGCGCGCTCACCGAGAAGGCCAGCACGCCGGCCACGCCGACGACCGCAATCATCAGCGCGACGCCGGCGAACCCGCCGAACACAAGCGCGTTCAGGCGGTTCGGCGCGAGCACTTCCATCCGCACATCCTCCAGCGTGGCGGCCTGCTCGACAGGCTGTTCGGCGGAGATCTCGCGAATGATTCGTGTGATCGCGGGCACGAGCGGGTACGGATCGCTTCCGGCATGGACGAACAGGCGGCCGCCGCCAAAGCCCTGCTCGAGCGGCAGGTAGGCGGTCATGACCGGCTGCGGCACCAGGTGCTCGTCGTCCACATCGGGTACCACGCCGACGATTCGCCGCGCCTCGGGACTGACATCGATGAACTTCAGCACCGGGTCGGTCCACATGAACCGGCGGTTCACGGCATCCTGGTTCGGGAACATCCGCTGCGCCAGGCTCTGGCTCACGATGACGACCTTCTCGCCCTTCGCGCGGTCGTCTTCGGTGAAATCGCGCCCCGCGGTGATCGGCACGCCGAGTGACGCGAAGAAACCGGGCGAGACGGAACGGAACCCTGCGCGCGGGTCTTCCTCGCCGTCTGCCTTCGCGTAGCCTTCCACCGTAAAGCTCAACGCGAACGTCCCACCCAGCGGACCCGCATCCCTCCAGGGCACGACCGTTCCCACGGCCACGCGCGTCACGCCGGGCAGTTCGGCGACGCGCCGCATGGCCTGGCGATAGAAATCCACGATGGCTTCGGGACCGCGTTCGTACGAAGTGACGGGCACGTTGATGGCCAGCACGTTCCTCGTCTCGAAGCCCGTCTGGACGGACTGCAGGGCAATGAGCGTCGCGACCAGCATGCCCGCGCCCGCGAGCAGGACGAACGACGCGGCAATCTGCGTGACGGCGAAGATTCGGAGGCGGCGATTGGTGCCCGACGTGATGCGTACGCTCCCCGTGGAGATGCCGATGCCGGTCGACGTGTCCGAGGCAGGGAGCCGCGGAACGAACGCCAGGAGCACGGCGGCCGCCAGCGCAAGCAGCACTCCCACCCAGAGCAGCGTCGTGTCCACCGACACGTCGAGCGCGCGGACCGAATAGCGCGCGGCATAGCGCGACAGCACGCGGACCATCGGCTGCGCGACGAGCACGCCGAGCACCGCGCCGGCACTGCAGAGAACGAGGCTCTCCACGAGAAGCGTGCGCCGGAGGGCTCCCGTGCCCGCGCCCAGAGCGGCACGCACCGCAAGCTCGCCTTCGCGCCGCACGGCGCGCGCGAGGATGAGGTTGGCGACGTTCGAACACGCAATGACGAACACGAGCGCCGCGGCTGCGAGCAGGACCAGCAGCACCGTCCGTGCCGGCGAGGTGATCTGGTCGCGCAGCAGCTTCGCGTCGATCGCGAAGCGCGATTGCGGTGTGTAGGACTCCGGGTACTCCGTCACCATGGCGGCGTGGGCGGTGCGCAGCTCGGCGCGCGCCAATTCGAGGTCCGCACCTGGCGCCAGGCGCCCGAAGAGCTCGGTCATCCGGTGCACGCGACCGTCGACCATTGTCGCGTCCAGGTGGTGGGGACTCGTCACGACATTGGCGATGATCTCCGTCTCGGCCGGGTACGGCACCGACGGTTCGAGCACGCCCACGATCGTCGCCGAGCGATCGCCAAGGCGAATCGTCCGGCCCAGCACCGACGGATCGCTGTCGAGCGTCGTCGTCCAGAAGCGATGGGTCAGGACGGCCGCCCCGGCTGCCTGCGGCCCGTCGTCCTCCGGCCCCAGCAGGCGTCCGAGGACGGGCTGGAGCCCCATCACCCTGAAGTACGAGCCGCCCACGACACCGGCCTGGACCACGCGCGGCTCGCCCAGGCCGACCATCGTGAACGGGATGGTGGAGAAGTCGCCGAACTCGCTGATGGTCGTGACGCGGGCGCGGAGGTCGCGGAGCTCCGGGATGGAGAACGCGGCGTTCTCCGCGCCGATGCCCGGCGCGCTCTGCCGGATGTAGATCAGCCGGTGTTCGTCGTCGTTGGCGAGAGGCTTCAGCAGCACTCCGCGCACGACGCTGAAGATGGCGGCGTTGGCCCCGATGCCGAGCGCCAGCGTGAGGATGACCGTGATGGCCAGTCCCTTCTCCCTGATCAGGGAGCGCACCGCGTAGCGAAGGTCGGTCATGATGCTCATACAGATCTCTTCAACGTCTGGGATGGAACCTGTGCGGTGTCAGTTGCCTCTGGCCGCCGTTTCGAACGCCTGCAGGGCTTCGGGGTCGAAGTCGGATGCCTCGTGGATCTGGCGAATCTCGGTTTCGCCGTCGCCAGCGACCTCGAGAAAGCGCTTGATCCAGTGGATGGCCTCCACCTTGGACGCCGCCTCGATCATCGCGAACCCGCCGACAATCTCTTTCGTCTCGGCGAACGGACCGTCCACGACCGTAAAGGAACCCTTCTCGAGCCGGACGCGCGCACCCCTGGCGGACGGCTGGCAGCCCTCGCTCGCGAGCAGGATGCCGGCCCTGGTCATCTCATCGATGAACTGGCCCATTTTCATCATTTCGTCAGGGGTTGGGGGGGTCGTTTCGGGCTTGGCCGACCGGTAAAGGCACAGGAATCGCATTGTCGTTGCTCCCTGGCGGACTGAAACCGCCTGAGGCGGCACTTGACTGCCGCCGTACTTCAACGTCGAACGGCCGGGCCCCGGATCGACACGTCCGGAAGTCGGCAGCCGGCTGATCTATCCTTGTGCCCGGCGGCCCGGCGGGCTATCGGAACGTATAGCTCGAGCGATGCCGTGCGTCGCAGGCCACCCTGAAGGGTTGCCTCCACAACAATGATGAAGATGTATGACGATCTCGCGGAGTGGTGGCCGCTCCTCTCGCCGCCGGGTGACTACGAGGAGGAAGCCGCCTTCTACGCCGCGGCGCTGGAGGCTGCCTGCGACGGGCCGATGCGGAGGGTGCTCGAGCTGGGGAGCGGAGGCGGCAACAACGCCTCGCACATGAAGGCCCGGTTCGACATGGTCCTCGTCGAACCCTCGCCCGGGATGCTCGCCGTGAGCCGGGCGCTCAACCCGGAGTGCGAACACGTCCAGGGCGACATGCGGACCGTCCGGCTCGGACGGCAGTTCGACGCCGTCTTCGTACACGACGCGGTCTGCTACATGACGAGCCTGGAGGATGTCCGGCAGGCCATTGCGACCGCATTCGAGCACTGCCGGCCGGGCGGCGCCGTGCTCTTCGCCCCCGACCACGTCACCGAGAACTTCGCGCAGTCGACGGACCACGGCGGAGAGGACGCGCCGACGCGCGCGCTGCGATACCTGGAATGGACGTGGGATCCCGATCCGACGGATTCGACCTACACCGTGGACTACGTCCTCGTGCTGCGAGAGGACAATGGCCCGGTCCGGATCGAGCACGACCGGCACATCGAAGGCCTGTTCGCGCGCGGAGCATGGATGGGCGCGCTCAGGGAGGCGGGATTCGAGCCGAGCGTGCTGCCGCTGACGATCTCCGGGGTGGAGCCCGGCGACCACGAGGTTTTCGTCGGTTCGAAGAAGTAGCGGCCAAGAGCCGCCCTGCGACCCGGCAGTGCCGCGGCAAGCCCGTTTGACCGCCGTGCGCCCTCCCACCGATAATCACAAGTCCGTCTCGCAGCCCTATCCGGTTCCTCGAGGGCCCCAGGAGTATCGACATGGCTCGACTTGTTGCGTCTGCACTGACCCTTGCGCTCATCCTCACCGGCGACGCACTGGTATCCGGCCAGAGCCCCGAGCGCTCCGCGCTTCACGACTATCGCCTCGTCGCCTTCGCCGAGGGCCTCGTGCAGCCCTGGGCGATTGCGTTTCTCCCTGGTGGCGACGCGCTCATCACCGAACGGCCCGGCCGGCTCCGCATCGTCAGGCAGGGGACGCTGCTGCCGCAGGCCGTCGAGGGCGTGCCGCAAGTGCACTTCCGCGGGCAGGGCGGGCTGCTGGAAGTGGCGCCCCATCCGGACTTCGCGAACAACAGGTGGCTCTACCTGAGCTACGCCAAGCCACTTGGCGGTGACGACTCCACGACCGCCCTCGTTCGCGCCCGCTTCGAGAACGATCGACTGACCGGCGTCGAGCAGCTCTTCGAGTCGGTGTCGAAAGGCCGCAGTCACTACGGCGGGAAGATTGCCTTCGACAAGGACGGCTATCTGTTCCTCACGCTCGGCGACCGCCAGGTTCCGCCCGAAGGCGATCTCGAGAAACACCCCGCCCAGGATCTCTCCAATCATCACGGCACCATCGTCCGCCTCCACGACGATGGGCGGGTGCCGGCGGACAACCCGTTCGTGAAGCAGGCGGGCGCCAGGCCGGAGATCTGGAGCTACGGCCACCGCAACGTGCAGGGCTTTGCGATTCATCCCGAGAGCGGGGACGTCTGGGCCAACGAGCACGGGCCGCAGGGCGGCGACGAGCTGAACCTCGTTCAGCCGGGCCGGAACTACGGCTGGCCTGTCATCGGCTTCGGCGTGAACTACCGCACCGGGCTGGCCATCCATTCCGGCACGCACCGCGAGGGGATGGAGCAGCCGGTGCACATCTGGGTGCCGTCGATCGGGATTTCGGGGATGCTGATCTATACCGGCGACAAGTTCCCGGAGTGGCGCGGCAACATGTTCGTGGCCGGCATGGCCGGACAGCAGCTCGCACGCCTGACCCTGCAGGGACGGAACGTCGTGAACGAGGAGACGCTGGCACAGGGCATTGGCCGTATCCGCGATGTCCGCCAGGATGCCGAAGGCTACATCTACCTCGTCATCGAGGATCGGGACGGCAAGCCGACGCCGGTGCTCCGAATGGAGCCGGTCGAACGCGGTACGAACCGGTAGCGCTTCGGTCACTCGTTGTCCCTCCTCGAGACCGACGGGAGAAGGACGATCGGCAACAAGCGGTCCACGTCGGAGGACTCCCCAGTGGCGAACGCATCGAATCGGGATCCCGTCAAGACCGCCGGCATCATCGGCGGCGCCGGATTCATCGGCAGCCACATCACCAGGAAGTTCCTGGCCGAGGGCTACCGTGTGCGCGTGTCGGCCTCGGACCCCGCCAGCACGGCGAAGTACGCGCACCTGAGCAGCCTGCCGGGCGCCGAGCGCCTGGATGTCGTCGCGCTGGACGTGCGCGACCGCGCGCAGCTCGACAGGTTCCTGCCGGGCTGTCACATCGTGGTGCATGGGGGCACGCCCTTCCAGCTGGACGTGCAGGATCCCCAGCGCGATCTGCTCGAGCCCACGGTTCAGGGCACGCGGAACTTCCTGGATGCCGTGCGTGACCTGCCCGGGCTGGAGAAGGTCGTGATGATCGCCTCGGTAGCTGCGTACAACACCGACTTCCCGCTCCTCCCCAAAGGCAAGGCGCCGGGCGATCGGGTGAGCGAGGCGGATGCGCCGTACCTGAACACGGAAAGCCACCCGTACGCGCAGGCCAAGTTCATCGCGAACCGGGCGGTCTCGGAGTTCATCGAGGGACACCCCGGGCTCGCGTTCGGGATCACATCGGTCTCGCCGGTCGGGGTGATGGGGGCGGCCCTCTCGCAGCGGTCCGACTCCACGTCGATGGGAGTGCAATACCTGTTCACCCACTGGATCGCGCCAAACCCGTTCATCCAGATGTTCTACGATCAGGATATCGAGTGGTCGATCGTGGACGTCATCGACGTCGCCGAGGCGGTCTATCGGGCGGCCACCACGCAGGGGCTGCATGGCCGCAACTATCTGCTGGCCAGTGAGAGCTACCGTGTCTCCGATGTGCACGCGATCCTGAACGGCAGGCAGCCGGCTGGCGCGCCCCGAATCGTGTACGACAGCACGCTGGCCCGGCAGGAACTGGGCGTGCGATTCCGCCCGGCGCGAGAGACGCTGGAGCGCTACGTCGACTCACTCCAGTCGCCCGATTGAGCCGCGGCGAGAGGCGCTCAAACCTCAGCCCCTTCCCGGACCACGGTCCCGCAGCCGGTTCGAAGTGACCGACGCGCGCGCTCAGGCGCCAGTCGCGTCTTCGCTCTCGAATCCCGCAAGCTGGCGGAGCTCGAGGTTGGCGCACCGGATCTTCCGCCCCGCGAGGTCGTCGAGCACCCGGCGGAACCCACGCGCGTTCGGCGGAGGCTCGTCGAGGCGCCGCGCGATCCACACTGTGACGGCCATGCCGCCAAGGCCAATCGCGAGCGACAGTTCGATCCAGAGCGGCGCGCGCTCGTAGAGATCGATACCCAGGAGCCACCGGGCACCGACCATCGTGACGAGCAGCCAGAGGATCCACCACGGCACGCCAAGCGCGAGCGAGCTGACGGCTCGGAATCGCTGCAGCTCGCTCACACGCCGCAGGAACAGGACGACCGGAACGGTGTGATAAGTGCGTGCCGCCAGGAGGATTTGGACTGCCGACACCCAGATGGCGGCAATGCCGTAGGCGTGAAGCACGAGGCCCGCGGCGAGCAGATGCGGCACGCTCCGATGCTCGATCCAGAACGACGCCATCGTCGCCACGACGACAATCCAGACCACCAGGACGATGGCCTGGCACCACCCGAGATGGCGCAGGACACGCCGGGCATTCCCGACGCGGCTGTCGGCGCGCGATCGCCGAAGATCCAGCTCGAGGGCATCCATCCGATCGGTCAATGCCGCCAGCGCCGGCCTCAAATCATCGAGCTCCATGGTGTTCTCCCGACAGCTCGTCGCGGAGCCGCGTCTTGAGTCGATTGAGCCTGGTGGCCACGTTGGTTTCGGTGATGCCGAGCACGCCGGCGATCTCCTGGTAGCCGTAGCCTTCGAGGTAGAGCAGGACGAGCGCACGATGAAGGTCGTCGAGCCGCCCAATCACCTGGTGTAGCTCCTGCACGCGATCATCGGGCGCGTGCGCCCCGCGATCCGGAAGTGCGTCCAGGTCCAGACCTTCGGCTTCGGCAGTGTGGCGCTGGCGATGGACGAGACGACGACGATGGGAGATCGCCACGTTGAGGGCAATCCGGTACATCCACGTGGAGAAGCGGCGCCGCTCGTCGAAGGACGGATAGGCGCGCCAGACCTCGGTGCAGATCTCCTGCGCGAGGTCGCGCCGATCTTCGGCGTCGCGGCAGAAGGTCCCGGCCACCTTCAGCACGATGCCCCGGTGCCGGGTGAGGAGGCTTTCGAAGTCCGTTCGGGCAGCGTCCTCGCGTGCGGCTCGCTCCGTCGAGTCGGCCATGTCCGTTGCGGCCCTCATGATTCCAGTGATTCGCACCGGAGGGCGAGAAAATCACACACTCGGGATTTGCCCATCCTCCGCCTACGCTGTAGGCTTGCCGCAGGATCTGCAGGAGAGCCACAGATGAGCAGGATTTCGCTGACCGTCAACGGCACGAGCCACACCGTGGACGTCGAGCCATCGACGCCGCTGCTCTACGTCCTTCGAAACGACCTGGACCTGCACGGCCCGCGCTTCGGCTGCGGGCTGGGGCAATGCGGGGCCTGCACGGTGATCATCAAGGGCGAGGCCGTCCGCTCCTGCGTCCGTCCCGTCTCGTCGGTCGGCGGTGCCGAGATCACCACGCTCGAAGGGCTGGCTGTCGACGGCAAGCTGCACCCCGTACAGCAGGCGTGGATCGACGAGCAGGTGCCGCAGTGCGGCTTCTGCCAGAACGGGCAGATTCTGACAGCCAAGGTGCTGCTGGATCGCAATCCCAATCCGACCGACGCGGAGATTCGCGAGGCGATGGACGGGACCTTGTGCCGGTGCATGACCTATTACCGGGTGCAGGCCGCCATCAAGCGTGTCGCGCGGGGCACCACTTCGTCGCAGGCAGTCGGTCAGGGAGGAGAGCGATGACTCCGGCAATCCCCAGGGATGTGACGCGTCCAGATGACGTCGAGCGCGGCTGCTCTCGCGAGGGTCAGACCCGTAGGGATTTCCTCAAGACGTCCGGCTACCTCATGGTCGGGATCGGCGCCGCCTCGATGGCCGGCCCGCTCTCCGCCGCCGGTCAGTCAGCGGCGGCCGCCGGCCAGGCCGCGGGACCCTATCCGGATCCGGACTTCCGCCAGCTCGACTCGTGGATTGTCATTCGCGAAGACAACACGGCCACCTTCTACGTCGGCAAGACCGATCTCGGCCAGGGGACCGGCACCGCGTTCCGGCAGATCATGTCCGACGAGCTGGACATCGCCTTCGACAAGACGACCTGCGTCATGGGCAGCACCGACGTGACGGTGGATCAGGGCGGCTCCGGCGGATCCGATGCGCTCCAGACCGATGGCTGGCCGATGCGGCGTGTCGCGGCCGAGGCGAGGCGCGTGCTGCTCGACATGGGCGCGGAAAAGCTTGGCGTGCCTGTCGCGGCGCTGGCGGTCAGCGACGGCGTCATCAGCGTCGCCGCCGACCCCGCCAGGACGATCACCTACGGCGAGCTCATCGGCAGCCGGAAGTTCAACGTCACGTTGACGGGCGACCGTATCGATGCCGTGACCGGCCGGGCCACGCTCAAGCCCGTGCAGGCGCTCAGGAACGTCGGCCAGTCGCCGCCGCGCGACGACATTCCCGCCAAGGTCGATGGCTCGCTCGAGTGGGCGGTGGACGTCAAGCTGCCCGGCATGGTGCACGCCCGGAACGTCAAGCCGCCGGTGGCCGGCGCCCGCCTCGTGAGCATCGACGATTCAACGGTTCGCGGCCTGCCCGGATTCGTGCGTGTGGTCAGCAAGGGCAACTACGTCGCCGTGATCTGCGAGCGGGAAGAGCAGGCGGTCCGTGCGGCACGCGCGCTCGAGGTCAACTGGCAGCCCCCATCCACCGCGCCCTTCCCCTCGTCAGAGGATCTCTTCACCTACATGCGCGGCGCGACACCGACCTCGACCGGAAAGCCGCAGGTCGCCGGCGACCCGGATGGTGGGTTCGCAGCCTCGGCAAGGAAGGTCGAAGCAGAGTACGAGGTGCCGTTCCAGGGGCACACCGCATTTGGTCCCGCACACGCGACGGCGGATCCGTCGAACGACCAGATGACGATCTATTCCAACGACATGAAGTCGTACGGGTTGCGCAACGGCGTCGCGCGATTTCTCGGGATGCCGCGCGATCGCGTACGCGTCGTCTGGATGGACGGGCCGCAGGCCTACGGCCGCACGGCCGCAGACGATGCCGGATTCGAGGCGGCGTTTCTCGCAAAGGAGCTGGGGCGCCCGGTGCGCGTCCAGTGGATGAGGGACGAGGAAACGGCGTGGGACACAAAGGGCCCGGCCTACGCCGTGAAGATGCGCGGCGGGCTCGACGGCACGGGCAACCTGGTGGCGCTCGAGTACGACGCGCGGGCGGCCGATTACAACCACGTGGGCTACAACGAGCACGACACCGTGCTCATCGCACAACTGACCGGCGTTCGACGCGCCCAGCCCGCAGGCGGCAGGGCGTCGGTGCCGTCGGACAAGTACGCCATCCCGAATCGCCGGCTGCTGACGAGCGTCGTGTCGCTGCCTCTGGTCTGGGAGACGCCGCTCAGAACGGGGAACCTGCGCGATCCGGACGGCCCGCAGGTGACCTTCGCCTCCGAGTCGTTCATCGACGAGCTGGCCGCCGCCGCCGGCGCCGATCCGGTCGAGTTCCGTCTTCGGCTTCTCACGGCGTCCACCGACGATGACGATGGGTTCAAGCGGGCGCGTTCGATTGCCGTGATCAAGGCGGCCGCTGAGGCGTACGGATGGGAGGCAAGACCGTCACCAGGGCCGAAGGCGACGGGCGACCTCCTGACCGGGCGCGGCATGGCCTACGCCTATCGCAGCCAGACGGTCGTCGCACAGATTGCCGAGGTCGAGGTGAGCCGGCAGACGGGTCACGTTCGCGTCAAGCGCCTCGTCTGCGCTCACGACTGCGGCCTTGTCGTCAATCCGGTGGCGCTCCGGCACGCGGTCGAGTGCGGCATGCTGCATTCGCTCAGCCGTGCACTCCACGAAGAGGTGCGGTTCGACACGACGAAGGTGACGAGCGTGAACTGGGCGTCGTCTCCGACGCTGACCCATGCCGACACACCCGAACGGATCGACGTCGTGCTGGTGAATGGTGATCCCAGGCCGGACCGGCCGGACCTGCCGCATTACGGCGCGGGAGAGACGACCTGCAAGCCCACACTGGCGGCCGTCGGCAACGCCATCTTCGACGCCACCGGCGTGCGGATTCGCCGTGTGCCGTTCAGGGACGAGCGCGTGCGTCGTGCGCTCGCGGCGGCGAAGGTCTGAGCGGCCGGGGTCAGCGCCTGCCGGCCGCCGCCATCGTCGTGTCGATCTCGCCCCGAAGCCTCGGCAGGCTCTCGGGATAGTTGCGCTGCAGGAAGACCACCAGCTTCTCCCGAACCTCGCACCGCAGGTCCCAGGCGGTTGGGGCGTCCACCGCGCTCGCGAGCGCGCGGAGCTCCAGGGTCCGCTCTCTGGAGTCGGTCACCTGGAGCACGTTCACCTTGCCGTCCCACTTGGGCGAGGCGGCCAGCACGCGCGTCAGCTCGGCCCTGAGGGCGTCGAGCGGAACGGTGTAGTCGGTGTGCAGGAACACCGTCGCCAGCAGGTCGGCCGAGGTTCGCGTCCAGTTCTGGAACGGCTTCTCGATGAAGTAGGAGATGGGCAGGACGAGACGCCGCAGGTCCCAGATGCGGACGACGACGTAGGTCAGCGTGATCTCCTCGATGCGGCCCCACTCGTTCTCGACGATGACCACGTCGTCGATGCGGATGGGCTGCGTGATTGCGATCTGGAAGCCGTGCAGCAGGGTGGCAATGCTCTGCTGGGCCGCAAAGCCGATGATGATGCCCGCGATGCCGGCCGACGCCAGGATGCTGGTCCCGAACTGCCGCACCGAATCGAAGACCATGAGCATCGAGGCCAGCGTGAAGACGACGATGACCGTGGTCGCCACCTTCTTGAGCACGACCACCTGCGTCTGCACGGCACGAGCCTGGAGGTTGTCGGCGGTCTCCACGCGGTGCTGACGGATCACGACCGCGGCCGCCGCATCCACGAATCGATAGAGCAGGTAGCCCACCGTGCCGATCACGAAGAGGCTGAAGGCGACCTTCAGGATGTCCGTCAACCCCGGCGTGAGGGCGAGAGCCGGCGCGCCCGCGACGAGGCCGAAGAGCGGCAGGCCGCGGCGGAGCGCCAATCCGAGGAAAGGCAGCACGATGTCGTCCCATGTGCTGTCGCTTCGCTGGGCGATGGAGGTGAACGTCATGTCGGCGAGCCGCCCAAGCCGTCCCAGGAGCCAGACGATGGCGGCAAGCACGAGCAGGCGATAGCCCCAGCCGAGGATGTCCTCGAGTCGCGAGGCCGTGGCGGGACGATCGACTTCGCCGATGAGGAGCGACAACACCACGTTCAGTCCGTGGATCCAGATCAGGAGTGCGATGGGCGGCCCCGTCTCGCGCAGTGCGCGCGGCAGCCACAGCCGGATGCCTGTCGCCCCGTCCGCCAGCCGGCTGGCGTGCAGCTCCTCCATTCTCGCCTTGCGTCGCATCCACCACCGGAGCGCGGCGTGCGCGATGCCGACGAGCAGCAGGAGGCCCGCGCACAGCGCGAGGACCATGGTGCGAAATCCGAAGATCTCGCCTTCAAGGATGTGCGGGAACACGATCACCTCGTGATTTCTTCATGGCGCCCGGCGGCGGACGCCAGAGACAGGAACGTGACTGGACGGCCAGCAGGCTCCGCCAACGATCAGACGATCAAAGCGAGTCCGATCGCAAGCATCCGCCGCGGATTCCCGTCACCCGCCTGGTTCACTGACCGCAGTGGTGCTGCTGCTGAGGTATGAGCACGCGAGCGCCGCGCTGAGAGTGAACCGGGAGCGTGGCGGCGGCGTCTTGCGGTATAGAAACAGACATGCATGAGGGCGTTCAGTACCTTCCGAGCGCGTCCCTGGTGATGGACGACACCCTCCGGGCGGAGTTCGAGAGGAGCCTGGAGCGGTTGACGACACGTCGGTGTTGACGAGCGACAAGTCGGCAACACCCATGCCGATGGTCGGATCGATGCCGGTCTTCCGGAGCTTCAGGTCGCGGAACACGCTGGTGCTGCAGGATGGTCAATCCCGTCAATACGTCGCCGCCTCCGATCGAGTCAGCGGGGAGGTCGTGCGTGTCGAGGTCACGCTGCGTGTCGTGGAGTAGCAGGTCGCCGGTTTCCGCGGGCCGGGGGCGACCCCGCCGGCCGCCCCGTTGCACCGACCTCCCGGCCGCCTGCGCTTTCGCCGCGGCGAGCCCGCCGACTTGTCCGCCGTAGCCCGCAGGGCGAAGGTGGAAGCCTTGGCGAAGGCGGGACCTCCCCGGACCTCTCTTCAATCCCGCCGTCTGCCGATCGACACCAGGTATTCGCGCGGCACCGAGATGCCGAGCTCGGTTGCGAAGCTCGCGTGGAAGCTCACGAAATCAGTGCGAAGCCGCATGCGCAGGTCCGGATCCAGGCTGCCTGCGAGGGCGCGCGTCGGACCGTACCCCCTGGAGAAGGTGGCCCACGCCGCGTCGGGGCTCGGCTCACGGTAGTACGACATGCCCTTCTCGAACTGAAGGTCGAAGGCGCTGCCGAGCAGATCGCGAACGCGGCTGGAACGGCCCCACTCGAAGGGGGACGGAGGCGCATCCGCGGGCGGCGGCGGCATGTACTGCCGCATCACCTTGAACATCCCGAAGACGTTGCCCTCGGGAGTCCACGTCGCGAGCGCGACCCGGCCGCCCTTGCGGCAGACGCGGGCCAGTTCGATGGCCGCCGCGTCGGGACGCGTGGCGAACATCACGCCGAAGGTCGAGATGACCGCGTCGAAGCTTCCGGTCTCGAACGGGAGCGCTTCCGCGTCGCCAACCCGGTAGTCGATCGTCAAGCGCTCGGCCACGGCAATCTCGCTCGCGGCAGTCAGCAGGTCGGCGGCGATGTCGACACCCGTCACCGTGGCGCCGCGCCGGGCCATCACGCGCGATGTCCAGCCCGTGCCGGTGGAGAGGTCGAGAATCCGCTCGCCCGGTTGCGGGTCGAGCCTCGACACGCAATGCTCGATGGCATCCTGGATGCCGCGGCTGATCTGGTCGTAGTCCTTGCCGCCCGAGCTCCAGACGGCGGCTGGTCGCTCGTTGTGCGGCTGGACGGCAGTCTTCAAGAGAACGTCTGTCATCGTTGGTATCCCCAGTGAGTCGATGTGCTGATTGCTTCACCTGGGATATCGAGATCGAGCGGCTGAAGCCGCCACCTCTACCGTTTCCTTACCTCCGCCGGCAACGCTCCTGCTACACTCGGTTGCCCTGTTCCCCTCGCTGCATGGATACCTCGATCTCGGCGCTCATCGAGGCAGCCGAGCGTGATGAGGCCGGTGCCTCGGAGGCGCTGTTCACGGCGCTCTACGCGGAGCTGCACCGCATCGCGCGGCGCGAGCTGTCACGTCAGGGCTGGCAGGTCACGCTGGGCGCCACGAGCCTGCTGCACGAGGCCTACCTGGATCTCGCGCGAGTCGACGCCGGCAGGTTTCCCGATCGACAGCGCTTCATGGCGTACGCAGCCCGCGTCATGCGTGGTCTCATCATCGACTACGCACGGCGCCGGCAGGCGCAGAAGCGCGGCGGGAAGTTCGAGCTGACCACGATCGGCACCGACGTCGCCGATCCGCTGACCGACGTGCGGGAACTGACCGATCTCAGTGCGGCGCTCGACGAGCTGGCAACGGTCGATCAGGCACTGGCCGACCTCGTCGATCTCAAGTTCTTCTGCGGGTTCTCGCTCAGCGAGATCGCCGCGATGAAAGGCCAGTCGGAACGGACGGTGCAGCGCAACTGGCAGAAGGCACGCCTCTACCTTCATCACGCCGTCGGCCTTCGCGGGTCGCGGTAGTCGCTGAGCGCGGCGGAACTGAACGGCGGAACTGAAGTTCCGCCCTACAACACGGCGGCGCCCGCGCCGGCGCCGAGAATCGGGGCCCAGCGTCTTCGAGCCTCCCGGAGCGATGAAGCGACCTCCTCACCGTCGCGCTCGCGCAAGCCTGAACGCGGCCATCTCCTCGCCATTGCGCACCAGCAGGACGTCGCCAACGAGCACGGGATGGTTCCAGGTCTTGCCCTCGATTGCCGGGACACGCGCGATCTCGGTGAACCTGTCGGACGTGGCGGAGACGAGCGCCAGCTCGCCGTCTTCGGACAGCACGAGCAGAAGGTCCTGGTCCGGCAGCAGGACCATCTGTCCGTGACCGTAGCGGCCGCCCTTCCACTTGCGCGTCCCGTTCTCGAGGTCGACGCACGCGAGGATGCTGCCATCGAAGCCGAACGCGTGGCCCTCGTGCACGACGAAGTCGTTGAAGTACGGCTTCAAGCCGCTCGACGTCCAGCGCTCGGTCGCGGTCCAGCCACCGGGCCCGTTCGCGACCGTGAGACGAAGCATGCCGACGTGGCCCGCGAGGCCGGATCCGCTCCCGATGAGGAGGTCATGGCCGGAGAGGATGGCCGGTTGCACGATGCTGTCGCCGCCCCACTCGTGCCTCCAGAGAACCGTGCCGTCGGCCGGCGACACGCCAATGGCTCCTGGTCCATTCACCAGCACGATCTGCGTGACGCCATCGATGGTCGACAGGTGCGGCGAGCTGTATCCGTACCCTTGCTTCGGTCCCATCCAGCGCGGGCTGCCGGTGGCGGCGTCGTAGGCGGCGAGCGATCCGGCGGTTGCCGCAACGACCACGTCCCCGACGACGACCGGAGAGCTGGCGATGCCCCAGTCGGGCACCTGCCTGCCCGTATCCGAGGCCGCATTCCTCGACCAGACGACCGACCCGTCGCGCGCGTCGAGTGCGTTCAGGATGCCTGTGCCACCGAGCGTATAGACGCGGCCGTTGTCGAGAGTCGGCGTGCCGCGCGGACCCGGACCGCCGTTCGACTCCCAGAACCTGGCCGTGTCGCGGTGCATCCACACCGCTTCGCCCGTGCCCAGGCTGTACGCGGAGACGATCTCGTCATCACCGCGCTGTTCCTGCGTGAACACGCGATCGCCGGCCACGGCGAATGACGACCAGCCGGGTCCGATCGGACGGCGCCACAACTCGAGAGGCGGCGAGGCCGACCAGTCGGTCTCGATGCGGACGCCGCGAACGACGCCGTCGCGTTGCGGTCCGCGAAAGCCGGGCCACTCGGCCTCGGGCGTCGACGTCGAGACCGCCGACGCGGGAGGTACCTCAGACGGACTCGCCGCTTCTGCTTCCGATCGCGCGGCAGGCCGGTCGGCGGTTACGCCAGCCTCTCCCGGCAGCGAGACTGGCGGCGCCGCAACGGGTGGCGAAGCCGGTACGGGACTCTCGGGTGGGCGAACCGGCGGCGGCAGAAGCCGAGGCTCGCCGGCGCTCATCGCCAGGAGCTGCTCCTCTGGTGTGGGAGTCCATCGCCAGTGCAGGTCCGAATCGGCATTGCCGGTGAGACCGCCCGTGCGGACCATCGTCATCACTCCGCACGCAAGCAGCACCGCTCCAGCCATCAGCGCGAGGCGCGGTCGCTTCGGGAGGCGCCGGCCGACCAGCGCCCAGCCGACGAGCGAGAGACTCAGCGCGGGGATGGCATAGACGACGAGCATCATCCCCATCATGCCGTTCGAAATGGACTCGTGAACGAGGAACGATGTGGCGTACACCGCGGCGGCCATCAGCAGCACCGCACCCAGGCGCTCGGACCATGTCGCGCGGCTGAAGAAGAGCCACCAGACGACGACGACCACGCTCATGAGGAAGGTGACAATGATGCCGATGCCACCCCACTCGGGAACGAGCGCGGGAAGGGCCAGCCAGGCCAGCCATTGGATGGACACGGCCAGCACACCGGGCCAGATCCGAAGCGACGTTCGAGGCGCCGGACGATCGGACTCCATGCTCGATCTCCATTCAGACCTGAGACGGGCCGGGGATGTTACCGGCCGCCGCCGAGCGCAGGTCGCGCGTCGAAGGCCTCGGTCACCTGCCGACCAGCCCAGTCGCCGGGCGGGGTCAGTCCGAGCAGCCAGAGCACCGTCGATGCGGTATCCGTCGTGGAGACTTTCGACTGGACCAGGGAACCGGGCTTCACGCCCCTGCCCCAGGCAATCCACGGGATCAGCACGTCCCGCGGATCGCGGCTGCCATGATTCTTCTCGTGCCCGCCGTGATCGGCGGTGACGATCAGCGTGAAGTTGCCGTGCCCGTACGCCTGCTCCGCAAGCTCCAGCAGCCTCTTCACCGCCGAGTCGGCGGTGAGCACTGCGCGTCCGTATTCCGGTGTCATCCATCCCGACCGATGTCCGGCCGCATCCGGGTCCTTGAGATGAACGAAGAGCACGTTGGGCCGCACGGTTTCGAGATACGTCGCCACGTCGGAGACCGTGCGATCCGCCGACCACCCGCCCCACAGCCCTCCGGGCGCCTGCGAGTAGTCGAGCGTGCCGGCCCGCTGCAGCGGCTGGAACTTGGGTTTGCTGAAGAAGGCAGCCGTGCTGTAGCCGTGCGTGCGAGCCTCGCTGAAGATGTTGGGCAGCTCAATCGTATCGGCGCGCGCCGTGGTCACGTTGTTCCACGTGACGCCGTGCCGCTCCGGCGGCTGGCCGGTCAGCATCGACGTGTGGGACGGCAGCGTCTTGCTCGGGTCGATCGTGCTGGCCGTGAGCGTGTAGCTGCCCTCGCGCATCAGGCGCAACAGCGTGGGCGCGTTGTAGGCCTGGATGGCGTCGGGTCTGAGGCCGTCCACCGACACCACGACGACGTTGCGGCTGACGCTCGCGGCCGGGGGGGCCACGGCCGTCGTGAGCGGGGCGGATCGGACGTAGTTGGCCGCGCATCCGGTCGCGCCGACAAGGCCGACCGCCACCACGAGGAGGCGGGCGCCTCGCATCAAAGCGTGGCGCGTGGAGTGGATGCGTGTGCTGAAGGGCATGGTCGAGATCGTCCGGCGCGGAGAGAACGCTATCTATTGGACGTCGAGCGCCTTCCGCGAGTTACCCGTGGCCTGGAGACGCCACGGGGCAGGCGATGTCCCCGCCGAGTCGAAGCCCGAGGGGCGAACTATTCCGGGCCTCGTGACAGTTCGGGCCAGACAGCCATAAGTGATTCTAACTCAATACTTTGGGCGATCGGGATTCCTCACTTCCTCTGGCGTGGTCTCCCGGGCACACGAATCGGGTTGGCCGCCTCCACCTCGGCCCAGACCCTCCGGGCCACCGCGCCGGCGCGCGCGATGAGATCGGCTTCGTTCACGGTGAGGATCTCGTGGTCGCGCATCACGAACCGGCCGTCCACCATGACCGACTCGATGTCGGAGGGTTGCCCGTTGTGAATCCACGCCGACACGATGCGCACGGCCGGCACGATATGGATGCGCTGGGTGTCGAGCACCAGGATGTCGGCCTTCTTTCCGACTTCGAGCGAGCCGATGGTCATCTCCTGGCGCACGGCTCTGGCCGAGCCGAGCGTGGCATCCTCGAGTACATCCTCCGGCTGCGGGTTCATGCCGGGAATCGGGTCGTCGCCGCGGAGCACGCGCTCCATCAGCATCGCCGTCCGCATGACGGAGAACATGTCTGTGGTGTTGTTGTCGGTGCCGTTGGCAATCGTGCAGCCTGCCGCGCGGAGCGCCGGAATGGGCGGTGCCACGCCGCGGTTGGCCGCCATGCCCGCCTGGTGCGACACGACGGTCCCCGACTTCGCGAGCAGGGCAATGTCGGCCGCGTCGACGTAGCGGCAGTGCGCGGCAAAGAGCCGCGGACCGAGGAAGCCGTGCCTGGCGAGGAATGCCACCGGGCTCATGCCGTGATGGCGATTCATGTACTCCACCTCGGCCCGGCTCTGCGACAGATGGATCGTGTAGCCGAGGTCGTGCTTTTCGGCAAAGGCACTGACCGCGCGCAGCAATTCGGGCGACGAGTTCTCGGCGAGCCCCGCGGCGGGGAAGACGCTGATTCGCCCGTCGTTCCTGCCATGCCACGCGGAGTGGAGATCGCTGATCCGCTGCAGCCCGTCGTCGCGCATCTTCTGGGAGAACTCGGGCGGTCCGCTGTTCGCCAGCTGCGCGGGCGACATCGGCGAGCCGCCCACGCGGTCGGTGGCCGACTCGGCGAAGACCCATCGCAGGCCGGTGTCGGCAAGCGCCGAGGCGTTGTTGGCAATGCCGCCGACGTTCTCGACCACTGTCGTACTGCCCGTCCGGATCGCTTCGATCGCGCCGACGACCGCCATCAGCGTGGACTCCTCCCTCGACAGGCGGCTGGCGGGCGAGAAGGCGAGTTGAAAGCTGTTGGGGAACCCGAAGTCCTCGTTGAACCCGCGCGAAAGCGTCTGGGCGAGGTGGGCATGGCAGTTGATGAGGCCGGGAAAGAGCGCCTTGCCCCGCCCGTCGTAGACCTCGGCCTGCGGATGGTTCGCAATCACCTCGTCTGTCGGACCGATTGCGGCGATACGGTCGCCCACGACCGCGAGCGCGACGTCGTTCTGCACGGCGTCGACCGTCACGACCGTCGTATGGGAGAAGACGACCGTCCGTGCCGGCGTCTGCCGGGCCTGGACACCGCCTTGTTCGAGCAGCAGGACGGCGGCGCCGGCCCCGGCGCCGGCAAGCCACTCGCGCCGTGTGATGCCGGGTGTGCTTGCCGCGGAGCCTGGACGTGACGAAAGCCGATCGGATGCTGGGGCTGGCATGGCGCAAGCTATCGCCCGCGAGGGTGCACGTCAAGCCATCGCCTGCGCGTATACTCCGGCATCGTGGTCCCGCAGCGCTTTCGCGTTTGATTCGCCCGGTCGCGGCGTGTCGGCTTTCTCCCGTGCTTTTCGATATCCATATGGGGGAGAAAGGCCCTTGTTGCATCCATGATGACTTCAGTACCAGAAGCGCCAGACGTCGCTTTCGACGAGCCCGTGGACAAGGAGATGCTCTTCTCCACGTTGTACGGGGAACTCCATCGCCTCGCGCGCCGCGAGGTGAACCGGCGAGGACGCATCGGCGGCCTCGGCGTGACGACGGTCCTCCACGAGGCCTACCTGTCCATTGCCAGGACCGCCGGTACGACGTTCGTCGATCATGCGCGGTTCCTCGCCTACGCCGCCCGGGTGATGAGAGGGCTGATCATCGATGACGTCCGGCGCCGGCGGTCGGCCAAACGGGGCGGGCTGTTCGAGATCACGCGGCTTCAGACCGATCCGGTCGATGCCGCCGAGGATCCCCTGGTCCTTGCGCGCATTGGCGATGCGCTCGACGAGCTCGCCAGGATCGAGCCGGAGCTGGCCGAGGTGATCGAGATGAAGTTCTTCTGCGGCTTCTCGTTCATCGAGATCGCGGCCATGCGCGGCGTCTCGGAGCGAACCATCCAGCGCGCCTGGGAGAAGGGCCGTCTCTATCTGCACCATGCAATCGGTGGCGCGGGCCCGATTGCGACGCCGGACGGCCATGCCGCCGCTCGACCCTGATCGCTGGCGCATTCTCAGCCCGTATCTCGACGACGCGCTGGAACTGCCGGCCGAGGCGCGCGACGCGTGGCTCGCATCGGTCGCCCGGGGTGACGAGTCGCTCGCCGCCGATCTGCGGGCCATGCTGGCCGAACAGGACGTCGTGGCCGAATCCGGGTTCCTGGAGGGCGCGATCCTGGTATCGGGCCTCGCGCCTGCCGAGCCGCTTGCCGGGCAGGTCCTCGGAGCGTACCGCCTGGTGTCTCTCATCGGCCAGGGTGGAATGGGCAGCGTCTGGCTGGCCGAGCGCTGCGACGGTCACTTCGAGGGACGCGCCGCCGTCAAGCTGCTGAACGTCGGCCTGATGGGCCGGAACGGCCAGGAGCGCTTCAGGCGCGAGGGCACCATTCTGGCCCGCGTGCGTCATCCTTCCATCGCACACCTCATCGACGCCGGTGTCTCGGCGGGCGGCCAGCCGTATCTCGTGCTCGAGTACGTCGACGGGAAGCGCATCGACGAGTACTGCGACCACCATGCGCTCACCGTCGAGGCGCGGCTGCGGCTGTTTCTCGACGTCCTCGAGGCCGTCGCGCACGCGCATGCCAACCTCGTCGTGCATCGCGACATCAAGCCCGCCAACGTGCTCGTCAGCATCGATGGCCAGGTCAAGCTGCTCGACTTCGGTATTGCGAAGCTGATCGAGCGGGATGCCGACTGGACGGCCACCCCGTCCGGTATGGCGCCCCTCACGCGGGAGGGCGGCGGCGCGCTCACGCCCGAGTATGCCGCGCCCGAGCAGCTCACCGGCGGAACCGTGACAACGGCGACAGACGTGTACGCCCTGGGCGTGCTGTTGTACGTGCTGCTGAGCGGCCAGCATCCGGCGGGCCGGGCCGTTCGATCACCTGCCACGCTCATCCACGCCATCGTGGAAACGGAGCCTCAGCGCGTGTCGGACGCGGTCGTCGGCGATGGCGAGTCGTCCGATGCGCTCGCGCGGCACGCCGCGCGGTGCGGGACGACGCCAGGACGTCTGCGCCGGACGCTTCGGGGGGACCTCGACACCATTGTCGCAAAGGCGCTGAAGAAGAACGCGCCGGAGCGGTACGTCTCGGTCACGGCGCTCGCCGACGATCTGTGGCGAGTTCTTCGTCGCGAGCCGATCGGTGCCCGGCCGGATACGCTCCGCTACCGCGCGGGCCGGTTCGTCCAGCGCCACGCGGCCGCGGTTGCGACCGTCGCCGGCGTGGTGCTCCTGATCGGCGCGTTGACCGCCGGCTACGCGACACGGCTGGCCGCCGAGCGCGACCGGGCGCAGCGCGAGGCCGCGAAGGCCGCCAAGGTGAGCGTGGCGCTGACGGGACTTCTCCTGGGCGCCGACCCCATTGCGAGCCGTTCGACGCGCGACGGATTGACCATCCGCGGTCTGCTCGATTCCGGTGCCGAGCGCGTGCGCGAGGAGCTCCAGGGCGAGCCGGAGGCCGAGGCCGAGATCTTCACCGTCCTTGGACGCATCTACCGTCGCTTCGCGGTCTACGACAGGGCGCAGGAACTGCTGGAACAGGCGCTGGCGAGCGGCCAGTCCATCTACGGCGCCGAGGACATCCGCGTCGCCCAGACGCTCAACGATCTCGGGGCGCTCCTGACCGAACGAGGCGACTACGCGACGGCCGAAGGGTATCTCTCGCGCGCGCTCGAGATGCGCCGAAAGCTCCTGGGTCCGGAGCACGCGGACATTGCCGTGACCCTGGTCGAGCTCAGCCGCGTCTACCAGGATCAGGGATTCAACGACCGATCCGAACCGCTCCAGCGCGAAGCGCTGGCGATGAGGCGGAAGGTGCTCGGCGAGGAGGATCGGGAAACCGCCGTCAGCCTGAGCGGCCTGGCCTCCGTGCTGCGCTTGAACGGCGACCTCGATACGGCCGAACTGCTGCTCTGGCAGGCCCTCGATCTGAACCGCAAGACGCGTGGCGAAGGCAATCCCAACACGGGAACGTCGCTCCACGACCTCGGCGTCCTGGCTGCCGAGCGGGGCGACTTCCGGTCTGCCGAGACGTTCTTCCGGCAGGCCATGGACACCCATCGAACGACGCTCGGCGACGAGCATCCGTACCGCGCGATCTCGCTCAACAACCTGTCCCACGTGTGGCTCGCGCAAGGGAGGCACGACGAGGCGGCGGCTGCGCTGAGGGAAGCGCTGGGGATCGCCCGCCCATCGCTCGGCGCGGACCATCCCCTGGTTGCCATCTACACGATCAACCTCGCGCAGGTCGAGCTGGCGAGAAACGATCCTGCGGCAGCCGAAGCGCTCGTGCGCGAAGGCCTGCGCATCCGCTCGCTTGCACCGGGGCTCGTCCCGGGCCGGCGGAGGACGTTCCTCGAAGACGATTGGAGCATTGGCGCCATCAAGAGCCTGCTCGGCGCCGTGTTGACGGCCCGGAAGGACTACCGCGAAGCCGAGGCCGTGCTTCTCGACGCGCGCCGCGACCTCGAGGGGTCCTCCTCTACGCGCCCGTCGGAGAT
Organism: uncultured Bifidobacteriaceae bacterium; assembly: GCA_964543955.1. GTDB lineage: Bacteria > Acidobacteriota > Vicinamibacteria > Vicinamibacterales > UBA2999 > VFZN01. The sequence goes on along the minus strand of CAZJBN010000015.1, from coordinate 168 downwards.
CGAGTCCACCATCGCCCGGCTGGCGGCTCTCTACGTCGCGATGGGCCAGACTGACACGGCCGACCGGTATCGCACGGAGCTGGCGTCGCTACGCGACGACCGGCACGGTCGGACTCGAGTACGACATCGTCAGGCGATGACGCGCCGCAGCCATCTGAGGAGGCAGCG
>CAZJBN010000014.1:23046-54768 GCA_964543955.1 uncultured Bifidobacteriaceae bacterium | reverse complement strand
TGAGCACCTGAGCACCTGGGCACCCGGGCACCCGGGCACCCGGGCACCCGTGCACCCGTGCACCCTTTGGATGCCCTTCCTCCCCCTTCATCGATGGGTTAAGGTGCGGCCGTGCGGTCCCTGCTCGAGTGGCTGCTGGCGCTTGGCGTGCTCGCGGGAGCCGTGTGGCTCGCCGCGCCGGTTGTCCTCCAGTGGCTCCCCGTCACTCAGGCGCCAGTGACGCTGGTCGAGTCGGCCAGCCCCGCCATGCCGACTGGCGTGCCGAACTCCGCCGAGGGCACCGCGTTCGTGATGCTCCCGGACGGCGCCGTCGTGCGGGTCGGTGCCGACGAGCGCAGCGTGCGCCGAATTCTGCCGGAACGGTGGCAGGTAGGCGAGCGCGTGACCGAGCAGGGTGTCTACGGCGAACGCCACATCATCGGCTACCGCATCGACCAGAGCCGGTTCTGGATCACCCTCGAGCGAACAGCGCCGAACACCGAACGGCGGGTGACGGCGATTTATGTTCAATAGCAAGACACAGGGGCTCAGGGTGCCCGGGGTGCACAGGTGCACAGGTGCACGGGTGCGCGGGGTGCACAGGTGCACAGGTGCGCGGGGTGCACGGGTGCGCGGGGTGCACAGGTGCACGGGTGCGCAGGGTGCACGGGTGCCCGGGGTGCACAGGTGCACGGGTGCGCGGGGTGCACGGGTGCGCGGGGTGCACGGGTGCGCGGGGTGCACAGGTGCCCACGCGCCACAGGTGCCAGGCTTGCCTCGCCGTAGCTCGCAGTGCAAAGCCAGGCGAGCGAAGGCGGGTGCGCGGGTCAACGAGCGCGTTCGATGTGGGCGAGCGCTCCGCCGTCCTGGTTGAGGTCCACGCTTCTGAGCGAGCCGGTCAGCGGGAACCGGGTCTCGACGACGGGCTCGGTCACGGGCACGACGTGCTCGACGACTCGACCGTCGCCGTACTGAAGGCTGACCATTACCGGCACGTCGTACGTGTCCCCGGTCTGTTCGATCCGGACCACCAGTTCGTTGTCGGCAGTCGTCGTCGAATAGCGAAGCTGCGGGATGCCGACGTCGAAGATCCAGCGATCGAAGAAGCGTGTGAGATCGCGTCCGCTCTCCGTCTCCATCGCCTTCTGCAGGTCGTCGGTCCCGGCCTTCCGGAACCGGTTGTCCCTGTAGTACCGCTTGACGCCGCGGAAGAACGCATCGTCGCCCACGAGGCGGCGCAGCATGTGCAGCACCGACGCGCCCTTGTTGTAGACGAGCGAGCGGAACACGCGGGACTCACCCTTGATGTGGCCGAGCCGGTAGCCGAGGTAGACCGGCCCCTCGTCGGATTCCTCGAGGGCGAACCGGCGGAACTGCTTGAGGATCTGCGTGAACTGCTCGTCGCCTCGTTGTTCGCGTGCGTAGAGCGCGGCGAAGTACTGCGCGAAGCCCTCGCTCAGCCATTGCTCGTGGTAGTTCTTCCAGCCGACGGCCTGTCCGAACCACTGATGTGCGACCTCGTGGGCCATGAAGAACTCGGGGAAGCCCGAGAAGGCGGCCGGGTCGTTGCGCCACGAGTAGGGCGTTGTCGGAAGGGGGTTGTTGATGACGGCCATGTAGCCCGGTGCGTGGCCGCCCGGCAGCTCGGACTCGACCATGGCAACCGTGAGCGAGTCGTACGGGATGTCGCCCGTCAGCGACGCGTAGAGGCGGAGGATCTCGGCGACGACCGGCAGCGCATTCCGCCCGCGGCCTTCCTGCCGGCGATTGGCGTCGACGCTCAGCAGAACCGTGTTGCGCGACCCGACGGGCGGGTGCTCGGCCTTGTGCGGCGCGGCACCCGCCGCGTTGTCGGATCGATTGCCGTTGGTGGCCGTGACCGCGCCCGGCACGATGTCGAGCGCGACCGTTGCGGCGTCGACGCGGGTCATGCGGCTCACGACCATGCTGAGGTAGCGGACCGGCTGCGTGGCGGCAAACACGTACAGCGCCCGACCGCCCTGGCCGTTCGGCTGCACACCCGTCACGACGGGCGACCCCGACGCATGGACGCCGGTCGCGACGACGGCATACTCGGCGGGTACGGTGATCCTGAGCGTGCCAGTCGCGTAGTCGCTGACCGTGGCCTGCGGGTACCACAGGGCGCGATTGCTGAAGAGCCAGCTGGGCTCGGCTGCCACGAGCGGGATGTCAGGATCGATCGATCGCTGAGGGCCACGCGCCTGGTCGCCGGCGCTCTCGTCGTTGATGCCGAATCGCGGCAGGCGCCCCTGATAGGTGATGTTGAGCGTCAGCGTGTAGTCGCGTCCGACCGGCGAGGGCAGGTTCACGACAATGCCGTTCTGATTGCGGATACGGAGGAAGAGCAGGCGCCCCAGCTCGTCGCTGACGACCGAGTTGACCGTCAGCGATTCGGCGAGCTTGAGCGTGATGGCCGTGAGCGCGAAGGCTCGCACACGCAGGCGCACCCTCGCACGCCCATCGAGCCACTCGCGATCCGGCGAGAACGCGGCATCGATCCCGTAGTCCAGCACGTCGTACTCGACGAGGTCGTCTTCGTCGTAGAAACGTCCGCGGCTGGCGAGCTTCTGCTCCGAGGCGTACACCGAGATGTTCCGCTTGCGCGAACGCTGGAAGAGCGAGACGTCCTCCGGCTCGCCGGCCGATCGGGCGAACGTGAGCTGATCGTACCGCCGCGTGCGCACCTCGGCGACGAAGTCACCCGGCTGCGGCAGCAGGGACCACGTGTCACGGCTCAAGTCGCTCAGGTCCAGACTGAACGAGTTGCTCACGTCCGCGTCGAAGATCTCCCGCGCGCGGCGGAAGCCCCGTGCATCGCGCGCGGAGAGTGCGAGCGTATCCCTGCCGACGAGCGCGTCGAACTCGTAGGGATTGAGCCTGACGAATGCGGCGGTGAAGGCGGCGTCGAGCACGTCGGCGCCGGCGAAGATGTGCACCTGGCCGCGCTCTTCCTTCGGCGCCGGCGAGAAGCGCATGACGCCGTCGCCGATCAGGACGAGCGCCGTGACGCCTTCGGTGGTCTCGGCGACGAAGACCTGCCCCTGCGGGAGCGCGATCTCGAGGTCGACGGAGCGCAGCACCAGGTTCTGCGCGGCGTACTGCTTCTCGGGATGGAGCTCGAGGCGGTGGAGGCCTTCGATCGACGACAGGCGATCGAGGGCGACGATGCGCCAGGGCTGGCGACCAATCTCCTCGCCGCGAGGCCGCCGGACATCCAGCTTCCACGTCGCAATACGCCCGCGCGGCCCGGTCTCGACGAAGACTTCGGTGACGAAGCGATATCCCTCGCCGGGGAGCGTTCCGGCAAGCGGCGACCGATCGCGCTCCTTGACGACCACGCGGGTGATGCCCTGGGGCACCATGACGTCGAAGAACTCGAGGGCACGCTCGCGATCGGCGTTGACCGAGAGCAGGTCGGCCCACCGTGCCCGGTCCATCGTCGAGACCGCGGTTTCGACGGCCTCGAAGAAGGCCTGGAGCGACAGCTCCTCGGGATCCTGGGGCTCGATGCTCGGTTGGGCCCCCGCGGAGTGCGCCAGCATCACGGCGAAGCACAGGACGAGAGCTCCCCGCATATGGCAATTAGACGCCAGTTGGGGGGATTCAGCTATCGAATTCGAGACCGGCTCAGGACCAGCACCGTCAGGTCATCGCCCAGCCGCTTGTCGCGCCGGTGACGCTCCACGGCGCCGAAGATCGCCCGCCCCAGCTCGGCCGCCGCGGATGTCCCGTACGCGCCGACATGCAGCGCCAGCGTGCGCTCGAGTCCGGCTTCGTCGAAGGGCGTGCCGTCGGGGCTCTCGGCCTCCGTGATGCCGTCGCTGTACATGACGAGCGCCTCGCCCGGGCCGAGCGTCGTCTCGCCTTCCTCGTACTCCGAGCCGTCGAACATTCCGAGAGCGACGCCGCCTGTCGTCAGGCGCTCGATCGACCCGTCCTCCCGCCGAAGGAGCGGCGGCGTCTGGCCGGCGTTGACGAAACGCAGGCGGCCGCTCGCGGGATCGTAGGCGGCCAGGAACAGCGTGATGAACCGCGACGGCGGTGCGTGCCGCGTCACCTGGACGTTGAGGCGTCTGGTGAGCGCCGTGAGCGGCATCCGATCGTCGACGAGCGTGCGGAGGATGGCCAGCAGCAGGGCCATCAGGAGCGCGGCGGGACTGGCCTTGCCGGCCACGTCGCCGAGCGCCACGATCACGGTGCCATCCGGCTGCGGGAGAATGTCGTAGAAGTCGCCGCCAACGGTGTTGGCCGGCTGCGTCAGGCCGAAGGCCTCGATGCCCGGACCCGACCACGTGCCGTCCGGCAGCATCGCGCGCTGGATCTCGCGCGCCACCTCGAGGTCGCGCTTGAGCGAGAGCCGATCGGCCACCTCGAGCAGCACGAGGAGATTGAGCAGCAGGAACCCGGACAGCAGCCAGAGCGTGCCGTTCGCAAACGCCGGCGCCGGGATGCCCAGGCGCACGAACACAGGGATGATCGGCATCCGGATGCCGACGACGCCAATGCCCTGGAAGAGCTGGAAGAGCCCGATGACCGACGCGAGGAGCGCGAGCGCGTAGATCGCACGCCGCGCGGGCGAGAGCCGCATCGTGAAGGCCAGGAAGAAGGCCTCGACATAGGCCGCCGCACGCCGATGCCAGGGCAGGCCCTCGAGCTCCGCCGTGTTCACGCCGCGCGCGAAGAACCGGTACGCCTCAGGCGTCTCGCGCGTGAACAGCTTGCCCAGGTCCTCCGCGTTGAGGTCCTGTGTGTAAGTCGAGAAGAGGTCCCGCGCCTTCGAACCGGCCGGCATCCTTCAGTACTACGGCGCTAGATCACACCCAGTTCCCGGCCCACGGTGGCGAACGTGTCGAGCGCGTATTGCAGGTCCTCGCGGGTGTGCGTCGCCGTGGGGATGGTTCGAAGGCGGGCCTGGTCGCGGGCGACGGTCGGAAAACCAATTCCCTGCGCGAAGACGCCCTTCTCGAACAGGCGATCCGACATGGCCATCGCGCGGCTCGCCTCGCCGACAATGACGGGAATGATCGGGCTCTGGCTTCGGCCGGTGTTGAATCCGAGCGCCTCGAGGCCGGACTTGAAGAACCGCGTGTTGTCCCAGAGCTGCTCCATCCACTGCGGCTCGGTCTCGAGCACGTCGATCGCGGCAATGCACGCCGCCGCCACCGCCGGCGGATGCGACGTCGAGAACAGGAACGGCCGCGCGCGGTGATACAGGAACTCGATGAGCGTGCGCGTGCCGGCGACGTACCCGCCCAGCACGCCGACGGCCTTCGACAGCGTGCCCACCTGGATGTCCACGCGGCCGTGGCAGCCGAAGTGATCCACCGTGCCGCTGCCATGCCTGCCGAACACACCGCTCGCATGCGCGTCGTCCACCATCATGACGGCGCCGTACTCCTCGGCCGCCGCACAGAGCTCCGGCAGGGGGCCGAGGTCCCCATCCATCGAGAACACGCCATCGGTGATGAGCAGCTTCCGTTGCGCTGTCGGCAGCTCCCTGAGAATCGCGCGGGCGGCGTCGACATCCTTGTGCGGAAACACCTTGATCGTGGCGCGGCTGAGGCGCGCGCCGTCGATGATGCTCGCGTGATTCAACTGGTCCGAGACGATGACGTCGTCTTTCGACAGGATGGATGAGACCGTGCCCGCATTGGCCGTGAATCCGCTCTGGAAGACGACAACGGCCTCGACGTGCTTGAAGGCCGCGAGACGCCGTTCGAGCTCCATGTGGATTTCCATGGTGCCGGCAATGGTGCGCACGGCGCCCGATCCGACGCCGTACTTCTCCACGGCGTCGAGCGCCGCCTGCCGCAGCCGTGGATGCGTGGCCAGACCGAGGTAGTTGTTCGACGAGAGGTTGACGACCGAGCGGTGATCGAACGTCGCATGCGGGAGCTGCTCGCCTTCGAGGACGCGGAGCGTGCGATAGAGGCCCTGCTGCTTCAGCGAGTCGAGCTCGTGTCCCAGGAACGAAAGCGGATCAGCGCGCATCGGGTGAGTATACCCTTCGACTCGGCAACGACCTCGCGCCTCGCTCCCTTCGACACGCTCAGGGAGCCCCGAGCTGCGCCGAGGGGCTCAGGGCTCTGGCAGCTCGTACAGCGCATCACCATCAGCGAAGCGCTCGACGAGACGAGCCCCGTGCCGTTCGAGCCACGAGGCGATCGCTCCCGGCTCGTCGGCGTTGGCAAATGCCGGCACGTGCACGACGACGTGCGTCGCGCCCGCGTCGACGAGCGCGCGCCACGCCTTCTCCCCATCGGCCGCGTGCAGCGTCAGCGCGGCGACACGGTTCTTGTAGGCGGGCGGATACGCGCCGCTGTAGCCGTTGAGGATCGGCTTGCGGTGGAGGCTCGCGTAATAGACATAGCGAATCTCCCAGGCCGGGTCGCCAAAGGGGAGCTCGGCCACGACCGTGCCTTCCGGCAACGCGGCGATGCGGTGGTACACGCGGGGCGCCCGATCCATCGGATGGACACGCGCAGGGGGCGTGGTCTCGCGCTCGCCCCACGTGCGGTTGACCGTCAGGGGTGCCGCGCCGCCGTCGATCACGACGAGGATGGCGGCACCGGCGACAAGCGCCGGCCCCCAGCCGCGTACGCGCAGCAGGACGGCTGCGCCGAAACCCGCCAGCACCGCGAGGAAGAGTCCCGCGACCATGGCGTACCTGGCGGGTACGCGCAGGCCCGTGTACCCGGGCACCTGCTCGTACAGGATGTTGTAGAGCCCCATTCCCGAAATCAGATGTGGTCCGGAATGCGGCTCCGGCCCGAGCGAGAGCCACATCGCGAGCAGCAGCGACGCCAGGAAGAAGGTCGCGGGCAGGCGGATCCAGCGCAGCATCCACTCGCGCATCGGCGGCGCCATCGCCAGCAGGAGCGTGAAGAGCGCGGTCGACTGCGCCAGCAGCCTGACCGGCGTCGTCGCGCGGATGGTCACGCCGGCCACGTCGATGATGAAGCCTCCCGCGACAAACGCCATCACGAACGCGGCACCCTGCAGGAGACACGCGAGGCCCGCGACCCATGCGAGCCATCGCCGCCAGCGCGCGAGAGGAGACCTCGTCGCGTCGGGACGGCGGGTATCGACCACCGACGCGGCGATCGCGACGAGCGCCAGGATCGTCGCGGCGACGCCGAGAAACGTGTCGCCTTCCGCGCCCTCGTGCCATCGCAGGATGCGGCCCCACGCGTGCACGTCGGCGGACGCGGTCAGATACGACCAGACGTTGCCCGAGTAGTGGACCACCTCGCCGAGCGGGCGCTCGAACCCGTACAGGCGCTGCACTTCGAGATAGGGCAGGAGGAACGGCAGCGTCAGGAGCATCGTGGCCGCGCCCGCCGCCGCCAGGCCGAGCCAGGCACGCCGATCGCCGACGCGCCCGGTGATCCAGAGCTGGTGAATGGCGAAGAGCGGGACGAAGGGCGCGAAGAAGAGCAGGTAGTAGCCGCACGACCAGTTCTGCATGACGAGCGCGGCTGTCCCGCCGGCGAGCGCACGCGCGGACCCATGGGCGATGTAGCGGTGCAGCCCCCAGAGCGCAAACGGCATCCACTGCGAGCTCAGGACCTGCACGTGCGCGATCTGTGCGACGCGGTACGGCAGGAAGCCGTAGACCAGTCCTGCGATGAACGCCGCCCGCCAGTCGCCGGTGAGATCGCGAACGAGCAGAAAGGCGCCGAAGGCCGAGAGCACGAACGTCGAGAGAAAGACGAGGTTGTACGCGAGGATCGGATTGCCCGTGACCGCGTACACGGGCGCGATCTGCAGGGCCTGCCCGAAGAGATGCTCCGAGAGCGCAAGCGCGTACGGTTCCGGGTGGAAGATGTTGCCGTGCCAGTACGCGGTCCAACCCGAAGGTCCGGCCAGGAGTCCGGGAATGTGGTCCGCGCCCCAGGCGAGGATCCACATGTTGAGCAGTGAATCCCCGAGGTCGCCGGGAACATCAGAGGCGAGTCCCGCCGTGACCGGCCAGGTCAGCGCCACGGTCAACGCGGCGTACGCAACGAAACACGCCAGCGATGTGCGGAACCTGGCCGACCTCACCCTCTGATTATGGCCGTGTTCATTCGCAGGCCTGGCCGCCGACCGCTGACGAGAAAGGGGACAGACGTCTGTCCCCTTTTCAGCCTACATCTCGAACGCAGCCATGTCTGCGTAGATCGCTTCGAGCTCGGCGGGCGCGGCCAGGAAGACGACGCGGAAGTAGCCGTCGGCGGGGTTGGTGCCGAAGCCCGACCCGTAGACGACGAGGATGCCGGTCGCGCGGAGGAGTCCCAGCACGTAGTCCTGGTCCGTCTTGCCGGGCGGAAGCGCCATCTGCGGCATCGCGTAGAACGCGCCGCGCGGCGTCACGCACGACATGCCCGGGATCCGGTTCAGGCGATCGGTCGTGAGCTCGGCGCGCGCTCTCAACTCCGCACGGAACGCCACCTGGTGCGAGCGGTCGCCGTTGAGCGCGGCCGTGACCGCGTACTGCATCGGGCCGGGGCTGCAGAGCCGTCCATCGGCGAGTTTCTTGATGGCAGCCAGTGCGCCGTCGAGCCGCGGCGTTCGCCCCACGGCCATCCACCCTGCACGCCAACCCGGCGCGAGATAGGCCTTGGACAGGCTCGAATAGGAAATGATCGGCGCGTCGGGTGCCAGGATTGCCATCGGCGGCACCGGACCGTCGTAGGCCAGATCGCCGTATACCTCGTCGGCGAGAATCACCAGGCCCTGCGTGTCGGCAATCTCGATGAGCGCCCGCCGCATGTCGTCCGGATAGATGGCGCCCGTGGGGTTGTTGGGGTCGATCACGACAAGCGCCCGCGTCTTCGGCGTGATGGCCTTGCGCAGATGATCGAGATCGGGCATCCAGCCGGTCGCCGCATCCGTCCGGTAGTAGACCGGGTTGGCGCCAATCTTCGCGAGCACGGCGGTGTAGAGGGGATAGGTGGGTGAGGGGACGAGCACGTCCTCACCTTCGTCGACAATGCCGGTCAGCGCGAGCTCGATGCCTTCGGATGTGCCGGAGGTGATGAGGACGCGATCGGGTGAGGTCTCGACGCCGCGCCGCGTGAAGTCGGCCGCCACCGCCTCTCGCGCCTCGACGATGCCGGGCGACGCGGTGTAGCCGTTGTGCCCGTCCCGCATGGCCCTGGCCACCGCGTCGATGAGATGCGGGGGTGTCCGGAAGCCGAACTGATTCGGATCGCCGATGTTCAGGTAGCGGACCTTCTTGCCGCCCTGCTCAACTTTTCGCGCTTCGGCGACGATATTACGGATGGCATAGGTGAAGCGGTCGACACGTTTCGCAGTGCGAATGGCAGCCGATGTGGCGGTGGACATCCGGCGGATGTTAGCGCAACTGGAGCGGGACCGGCCCCGGCCTCGGCTCGAACCGGGCACCGGCCCACGACGGGAGGTGTAAAAGCTACATGTTTACATGGATCGGCTGGGTGCCAACCGGGGCCAGAATGACGGTAACGTTTGGAATCACAATGAGTTACATACTTGGCAAGATCTTTGGTTATCAGGTCGGCATGCGCCAGCGCCTCCTCGCTAGCTGCAGTCTGGGGATGAGCCTTCTCCTGGGCTCGTCACTGGCTGCAGATCAAGGCCAGGAGGGGGGGCAGGACGCGGTCTTCCGGTCCGGTGTCTCGCTCGTGTCGGTGAGCGCCACGGTTCGGGACGACAGGGGTCGATTGGTCAAGGGTCTGACCGCTTCGGACTTCGAAGTGCTGGACCGCGGCGAGAAGAAGTCCATCAGCCAGTTCCGGACCGATTCCGCGCCGGTGAGCGTGGCGATCCTGTTCGACATCAGCGGCAGCATGAACGTCGCTGACCGTTTGACCGCAGCGAAATTTGCGGCCCATCACCTCCTGTCCTGGCTGGAGGAGGGTCGCGACGAAGCCGCGCTGTTTGCGTTTGACAGCCGGTTGCAAGAGGTGGCCCCGTTTACGGTCGATACGCGTGCTCTGAACGGCGCGCTGGGGGAGGTCGATCCGTTCGGGGCCACCTCTCTGCACGATGCGATCGCGGAAGCGTCCGCTCGCGTCGCCCTTCGACCGAATGCCCGTCGCGCGGTGGTCGTGCTCACCGACGGCGTGGACACTGCCAGCCGCATGAGCCCCGCCGACGTCTCGGCGGTCGCGGCAGGCATTGACATCCCCGTTTACATCATCGCGACGGTTCTGCCCATCGACGATCCCGGTCACAGGCGCGGCGCACCGCAGTCCGTCAAGGTGGCGGAGCCGGGCGTCGGCACGATCGAGGACCTCGCCCGCTGGACGGGCGGGTCGTTTCACTACGCGAGCAATCCCTCCTCCACGAGCAAGGCCACCAAGGACGTCGTGGACGAGCTGAGGCACGTGTACCTGATTGCGTTCGAGCCCGGAGTCGCCGGCTGGCATCCGATCGAGATTCGGACCCGCCACAAGGACCTCAGGGTTCGCGCCCGGGGTGGTTACGTCGCAGGTGGATCAGATGGTCCGAAGCCGGCAGGCGGATGGCCAAAGCAGTGATACGCGGTAATGGAAATGTGTGAAGGGGCAATGCCAGGAGGCCTTATGCGTAGACAGATGATGGTGTTCGCGATTTCGGCGGCGGCGCTGGCGGTCGCGCCGGCGTGCGCCAGCAAGGGATACGTGCAGCAGTCGGTGGGCGAGGTCAACGAGAAGGTGACCACGCTCGGCAAGTCGCTCGAGGAGACTCAGGAGCGCGTCAAGCAGAACGAGCAGCGCATCGGCGAAGTCGATTCGCGGGCCGCGGCGGCCAACACCGCGGCGACCAATGCCCAGAAAGCGGCCGACACCGCCTCCGGACAGGCGCAGGAAGTCGGCCAGCGCGCCGACGCCCGCGCGACGGCCATCGAGACCGAGACCCGCAAGCTGATCTTCGAGACGGTCATCAGCGAGGACAGCGGCAAGTTCAAGTTCGGCGCCGCCGAGCTCCCGGACGAGGCCAAGGCCGCCATCGATTCGATGGTGACCGGACTCAAGACCGACAAGAAGGCGATCTGGATCGAGATCGAAGGCCACACCGACAGCGTCGGCGCCGCGGACTACAACGAGCGGCTCGGGCTCGAGCGCGCCGAAGCCGTCAAGCGCTACCTCTACGAGCAGCATCAGGTGCCGCTCCACAAGATGAACACCATCAGCTACGGCGAGTCCAGGCCCGCCGTCGAGAACAACACCCGCGACGGCCGCGCCCAGAACCGCCGTGTCGTCATCAAGGTGCTCGCGTAACAGCACCACTGGTCCCGCCCTCGGGGCGGGATCGCATGACAGCCCCGAAGCCCTTGGCGGGAGACCGCCGAGGGCTTTCTTCTGTACGGGAGCCGGGAGCCGCGAGCCGGGAGGCGACAGCGGCGTTAGCGCTGGAGGCTCGGGTGGGGCAACTGGTAGACCGCCGCGCCGTCGTACCGCCCGTGAGCCCTTGCGCCGTGGCCGATCAGCCACTCCTGTATCTGCTCCGCGTACGCCGGATCCCACGCGCCCGTGTGGACCACGACGTGGGTCGTTCCCGCCGAGACGAGCGCCTGCCATGCCCGATCGGGCGTGTTCACCGGGTTGACGAGCCACTGCACCCGCTCCAGGAACGACGGCGGGTAGAACGACGTGAAGCCATTCACCAGCGGTTTCCAGTGAACGGTGGAGAAGTAGAGATACCGCGTCGAGTACCAGAGATCGGCGAAGGGGAGCTCCGCGACGATGACGGGATCGGGGAGGCTGGCGAGGAGCCGGTAGACGGCGGGTGCTTCGGGAGAAGGCGTCAGGTACGGCTCGGGCAGGTGCAGGCCGACCGGTTCGATCACGCCATTCAGTCGGAACGGCCGGTGATGGTTGAGCGCGATCGAGAGGCTCGCGGCGAGGAGCACGATGGTCACGCCAACGCGGGGCAGCCGGGCGGCGAGCGACGCGCCCATTCCGGCCAGGACCGCGAGAAACAGGATGAAGATCACGGCAAACCGCGAGGTGACCCTGACCGCGTTCATGCCGGGCACCACCTCCTGCACCCACCCGTACAACCCGAGCCACGGATAGGTGCCTCCCGCCCACGTCGGCGTCGGTCCGAGCGAGAGCCAGAACGACACGGCGAGCCCGGCCACCGCGAAGCCGAAGAGCGGCAGCGCGCGGCGGACGCCGCGTGCCCGCATCACGACCGCAAAGAGCACCGCCAGGGCCGCCGCGGCATATCCCACCAGCATTCGCGGCGCGGTGGCGACGTACGCATCCACCGACGCGGCCATCGACGAGGTTTCAACGAGCGTCCTGCTGAGACCAAGACGCTGTTGTGCGCTGACGTACGGCCAGACGAACGGCGCGGTCAAGGCGCCGACCGCAAGGCCTGCGACGACGAGGTCGCGCCACGTCCGCCCATCCAGCCATTGCCGCCGCGTGCTCAGCTCCCAGGCGACGTAGAGCGCGACGAACGGGGGAAACATCAACAGGTAGTAGCCGGACGAGAGGTTGAGCGCGACCTGGCTTGCGACGGCGCCGGCAAGCGCGGGACGCGATCCCGATTCGAAGTATCGCCGCAGGAAGTAGAGCGTGAACGGCATCCAGTGGGCGGAGAGGATCTGGAGGTGCGCGAGCTCGAACGAGCCGAAGAACTCGTTGAACGCGAAGATCGATCCGGCGAGGATACCGGCAGCGCTCGACCCGGTGATCTCGCGAACGAGCAGCCAGGTGCCGAACCCGCACAGGGCGAACGCGAGAATGTAGGCGAGGCCCAGCGTGAGGATCGGATTCCCCGTGAGCCAGTACACGGGCGCCAGCGGCGCGGCCTGCGCCACGAAGTGATCCGAGAGCGCCAGCACGGACGGTTCGGGGTGGAGCTGGTTGGCATCCCAGAAGCCGGTGATGGCGTCGACGTGTCCCGTGAGCGCACGGCCGAACTGCCGCATCACCCACGCCATGGCCCACGCGACGAACAGCGGGTCGCCGTAGTCGCTCGGCACGTCCCGGCCGAGACCGGGGGCGAGCGGCCAGGTCACGACAATCGTCAGGGCCAGGAACAGCAGGGCCGCCGTCCACGGCGAGCGACCCGCGCGCGTCAGGCGGCTGGAGGGGGTGTCCACCGCCAGAAGCGCAGGATCGTGTAGACGGCTTTGAATGCGTCCTTCAGGCCGATCTTCTTCCCTTCCTCGTAGGTCCGGCCGTGGTAGGAAATCGGGACTTCGTAGACCCGCGCGCGCATGCGCGCCACTTTCTGCGTAATCTCCGGCTCGATGCCGAAGTCCCGCATCTGGAGATCCAGCCTGAGCGCCACCGGACGGACGAAGACCTTGTAGCAGGTCTCCATGTCGGTCAGGTTGAGATCGCTGAACATGTTGGAGAGCGTCGTCAGGATCTGGTTCCCGACCGAGTGCCAGAAGTACAAGACGCGGTGTCCTCGCGGCGAGCCGAGAAAGCGCGACCCGTACACCACATCGGCCTGGCCGTCGAGAATCGGCCGGATGAGCTGCGAGTACTCGCAGGGGTCGTACTCGAGGTCGGCGTCCTGGATGATGATGAGGTCGCCGGTCGACTCCTGGATGCCGCGCCAGACGGCAGCGCCCTTGCCCTGGTTCACGGGCTGCAGCAGGACGCGGACGCCGTCCTGTCCATCGAGCTCCTTCAGGATGTCGCGCGTGCCGTCGCGAGAGCCGTCATCGACGATGACCAGCTCCTTTTCGACCCCGCCCAGGTCAACGGCAAGGACGCGCCGCACGATTTCGCGGATGGTCGCCTGCTCGTTGTATGCAGGCATGATCACCGACAGCTTCATGGGGCCGAACAAGTGTACCCCATCGCCGCCGGGCGGTTGTCGAGTGACAGGTGTATGCTGGACCTCTTATGGCATCGGACGTCTCCCGCCGGGACTTCTTCAAGACGGTCGGCGTGGGCTCGGTGGCCACCGCGGTCGTGGCGGGTGTTCGCGACGCCGGCGCGCAGGGGCCGGCCGCGGTCGGTCCCGGCGAGGCGCCCATCACGCTCACCGTCAACGGCCGGCAGCACACCCTCGAGGTCGAGCCGCGCGTGACCCTGCTGGACGCGCTCCGCACGCGCCTGGACATTACCGGCCCGAAGCGCGTCTGCGATCGCGGTGCCTGCGGCGCCTGCACCGTCGTCATCGACGGGCGCACCTACTACGCGTGCTCGATGCTCGCCATCGAAGCGCAGGGAGCGAATATCCGCACGGTCGAAGGCCTTGCCCGGGGCGACGCGCTCCATCCCGTCCAGCAGGCGTTCTGCGACCACGACGCGCTCATGTGCGGCTTCTGCACGCCCGGCTTCGTCATGACCACCGTGGCCCTGCTCGAGTCGACACCCAGGCCGACGCCTGAACAGGCCCGGCGTGCGCTCGACGGCAACGTCTGCCGGTGCGGCACCAACGTCGGTCTCCTCAGGGCGGCACTGAGCGTAGAGGGGACGGGCCGTGGCTGACGAGCGCGGTGCGGGCACGGCGCAGGTGCCGGACGTCCAGGCCCCGTCACGCCCGGCGCAGCACGCGCGGTACGCCTGGCCCGAGAAGCCCCGGGTGCTCGGCACGCGCGTGACACGCGTGGACGCGGCCGCCAAGGTGACGGGCCGTGCCAGGTATACCTTCGACGTCGTGCGGCCGGGCATGCTCTACGGCCGCATCCTTCGATCGCCGCACGCTCACGCGCGAGTGACCGCGATCGATGTGTCTCCGGCCGGGACCATGCCCGGGGTGAGAGCCGTCCTGCCGTTCATCGAGCCGGGGCAGAAGGTGGTCTTCCCCGGAGAGGAGATTGCCGCGCTGGCAGCCGACACCGAGCAGCAGGCCGAAGACGCCATTCGTGCCATCACGGTCGACTGGGAGGTGTTGCCGGTCCTCGCGACCGTCGAGCAGTCCATGCGCCCGGAGGCGCCAAAGGTCTTCGAGCCGTCCAACACCCGCAGGGGGAGCGCGCAGGAGGACGGCGACCTCGCTGCGGGCTTTGCGGCCGCGGCACACACGGTCGACGGCGTGTACTCCACGCAGGTCCAGACCCACACGTCGCTCGAGACGCACGGATGCGTGTGCGAGTGGGACGGCGACCGGCTGACGGCATGGGTCTCGACGCAGGCCGTGCACGGCACGCGCGAAGGGTTTGCGCAGGCGTTGAAGATCCCTCAGACCAGCATTCGCGTGATCACGGAGTACATGGGTGGCGGGTTCGGCAGCAAGTTCGGTCCCGACACTCAGGGCGTGCTCTGCGCGCGCCTGGCCCGGCTGGCCGGCAAGCCCGTCAAGATGATGCTCGATCGGAAGGAAGAGCACCTGGCGACGGGGAATCGTCCGTCGGCCTACGCGCGCATCAGGGCGGGCGTCGCGACCGACGGCACGTTGACGGCCTTCGACGCCGAGACCTGGGGCACGGGCGGGGCCGGTGCGGGATCCGACTTCCCGCTGCCGTACATCTACGTCTTCCCCAATCGGAGACGCGCGCACACCGACGTCTACATCAACGCCGGCCAGCAGCGCGCGATGCGCGCGCCGGGCCACCCGCAAGGCTGCTTCGTCACCGAAGTGCTGATGGACGAGCTCGCCGACCGCGTCCGCATGGACCCGGTCGAGTTCCGGCTGAAGAACCTGCCGCCCCTCGGGCCCAACGCGATGTGGCGCCGCTACTTCCCCATCGGCGCCGAGCGCATCGGCTGGAGCCGCCGGCACGTCACCGGCGATCCTGCCCGCGGTCCGATCAAGCGCGGGCTTGGCTGCTCGGCCAATCGATGGGGCGGCGCCGGCCGCGGTGCGCAGGCCCACTGCGAGATCAACCCGGACGGCAGCGTCGTCATGCGTTGCGGCACGCAGGACATCGGCACGGGCACGCGCACGATCATGGCGATGATCGTGGCCGAGACGCTGGGGCTCGAGGTCGCCCAGATCACGATCGAGATCGGCGACTCGAACTTCCCCTTTGCCCCCGGCTCCGGCGGATCGACGACGGCCGCAGCCGTGTCGCCGGCCATGCGGGTGACGGCGGGCAGGGCGCGCGATGCGCTCTTCGAACGGATCGCACCGGCGCTCGGCGCCACGCCCGACCAGTTGACCACTGGCGTGGGACAGGTCGCGATCGCAGGACAGCAGGGCCCGCGAAGTGTGACCTGGCGCGAGGCGTGCAAGCTGCTGGGAACCACGCCGGTTGGCGTCGACGGCCAATGGGAGGCCGGTCTCTCGGCCGGCGGCACGAGCGGCGTGCAGTTCGCCGAGGTCGAAGTGGACATCGAGACCGGCGTCACGAGAGTCCTGAAGGTCGTGTGCGTGCAGGACTGCGGCCTCGTGCTGGATCTGAAGACCGCGGAGACGCAGTGCTACGGCGGCATCATCAGCGGCGTCAACTACGCGCTGATGGAGGAGCGGATCCTGGACCGCAATACCGGCAACATGGTCAACCCGAACATGGAGTGGTACCTCATCGCCGGCCAGTCCGACATACCGGAGATCGACGTCGTCTTGATGAACCAGCCCGAGCGCGGTGTCATCGGCATCGGCGAACCGCCGGCCGTCGCCACTGCCGCGGCAATTGCCAACGCCGTGAGGAACGCGACCGGCGCGACGGTCAGGAGCATCCCGATCACGCCGGACAAGGTGCTCGCGGAACTGCAGAAGGCCGGAGGGACGGATTGAAGGCGTTCCAGTACGTCAGCCCCGCGAACGAGCGGGAAGCCGTTGCCGCGCTTGGTCCCGAGCGGGGACGCACGCTGCCGATGGCGGGCGGCATGGATCTGCTCGGGTTGATGAAGGACTACATCGTCTCGCCGGAGCGCGTCGTGAGCCTCCGCAACCTGGACGCGACGATCACCTCGTCCGCGCAGGCCGGTGTGCGCATCGGCGCCGCCTGCAAGCTGGTGGATCTTGCGGCACACGCCGACGTGAGGCAGACCTATCCTGCCCTGGCGTCGGCGGCTGCCGAGGTGGGGACACCGCAGATTCGCAACATGGGCACGGTCGGCGGCAACCTGATGCAGCGGCCGCGCTGCTGGTACTTCCGCAACGAGGAGTTTCCCTGCCTCAAGAAGGGCGGGTCGCGCTGCTACGCGGTCGAAGGCGAGAACCAGTACCACGCCATCTTCGGCGACGGCCCGTGCTACATCGTCCACCCGTCGAGCCTGGCCGTGCCGCTCATCGCGTACGGCGCCCGCGTGCGGGTCGTCGGACCGTCGGGAGCGAGAGACGTCGATCTCGGCGAGATCTACCAGATGCCGAACCAGAACCTGTACGGCGAAACGGTGCTGCACCCGAACGAGATCGTGACGCACATCGTCGTGCCGTCGCCGTCCGCGCTGGCGCAGGTGCCGGGCGATCGCTTCCGGAGCGCGACGTCGGAGGTGCGCCTCAAGCAGTCGCACGATTGGCCGCTGGCGATGGCGACGGTCAACCTCGCCCTGGACGGCGGAACGGTCCGATTCGCGCGGATCGTGATGGGCGCGGTGGCGCCGGTTCCCTGGCGCGTCCCGGCGGCCGAACGCGTGCTCGTCGGCCGGTCCCTGAGCGAGGCGACGGCACTCGAGGCGGCCACGGCTGCCGTCGCCGGCGCGCGAGCGATGAGCGGCAACGCGTACAAGATCCAGATCGCACGGACCGCGGTGAAGCGCGCGATTCTCCGGGCTGGCGAGCTGCCGATCGCGTGAGCAGGAGGCCACCAGTGGACCGACCCATGGAACACCCGACGCTGTCCTCGCCCCTCGTCACCGCCGAACACTGCTCGCACCTGCGGCACAAGGGCATGTACGTGATGGCGGTGGCCGATCCCGACGAGTTCGCCTTCTACGATCGTTACGATGCGACGGCGTACTGGTGCGCATGTACGCAGAAAGGGTTTGGTCCGGACCGCGCCGCCGTCGGCCCCGGATCGTGCGCGCACGGCAGCGAGCGTGGCTGCTGCGAGTAGCAGCTCCGTCCATCCCTCACGTTACGGTCCATGCGCGAGCTGCTGGTCGTCTTCCCTTTCTCCTGGGCCGAGGTTGGCCTCTCGCCCGACGACTGGCCCGACTGCCACGTGACCGAAGTGTGCCGCGAAGCCGATGCGCTCGACCACCTCCGTACGCGCGCGGTGGACGTCGTGCTCACGAGCGGCGGCGCGTCGACGAGCCGCGTGTTCGGTCTCGCGCAGCAGGCGCGAAGACTGCAGCCCGGTGTCCGCATCATTGTCCTGGCACCGGCCCTGACGCCGTCCGACATCATCACGGCGCTCAGGGGCCAGGTCTTCGCGTGCTTCACACTCCCCGCCGAACCCGGGACCATCCGGGCCATCGTCGGCGACGCGCTCGACGCCAACGGCGCGGAGAGCGGCATCGAGGTGCTGTCGGGAGTGCCCCACTGGATCGCGCTTCGCGTCGCGTGCCGGCGCGTCAATGCAGACCGGCTGTCGCACTTCATGGGCGAGCTGGCGGCCGAGCTCCCCGACAAGGAGCGGGACCGGTTGATTGCCGCGTTCCGGGAGATCCTGTTGAACGCGATGGAGCACGGCGCGGGCTTCGATCCCGCCAAGGTGGTGGACGTGGCGGCGGTCCGCACCCAGCGCACGATCGTGTTCTATTTCAAGGATCCCGGACCCGGCTTCGACGTTGCGGCGCCCGCACACGTCGCCAGAGACGACGATCCGATCAGCCATCTGTCGGCGCGCGGCGAGGCCGGACTTCGCGCCGGCGGATTCGGCCTGCTGCTTGCCCGCAAGCTCGTGGACGAGGTGCACTACAACGAGCAGGGCAACGAGGTCATCCTCGTCAAGCACCTCGAATGACGCGGACTCTTCCCGGGCCTTCGCTCGGGGTTGCGACAGTGCCGGCGCTATTGCGCGCGCGTCCACACGGTTTGCGCCAGCGGCCGATCCCCTTCGCGCGTGGTGAGCGTCAGCGTACTGCCCGAGACTTCGTAGTGGCGCACGCGATCCGGCGACATCTCCTCCGGGACGACGCTCGCCGGCACATTCCCCTCCACGTCTGCCAGGACGATGAGCTTGCGGGCCGGGTCGATGACGGCGCGGCCCTTGAACGAGAGCAGCTGCATGCCCGCGCGCGCCTGGTCCGCCGGGTCCTCGAATGCACCGGTCAGCTCGAGGTTGCCGAACGCGTCGTAGGTGAGACGCCCGTTCGCCTTGATGGGTTGCGCCTCGCCACCCGGCGAATAGGACGTGAAGCTCGCCAGCGTCCACGAACCTTCGATCTGTTTGCGGGCTTCGGCCAGGCTGCCGGTGCCGGTCTCGACCGGCGAAGTCTTGATGGGCCGCTGTCGAGGAGACGGGGCGCAGGCCGGGATGACGGCCGCCGCCAGCAGAACAATCAAGAACGACTTGAGCACATCGGTATGTATCACGACGATCCTCCGTAGGGTGTCGGGCGCCTGGCCGTACTGTCGTAGTGTAGGCGCACCTCCGGCGAAAGCCGCAATCAAACCTTGATTCGCCGCGATAATGGCAGGTCGTGATCCGCTACCGGTTCGGCCACTTCACCCTCTCGCCAATGCGGCGGATCCTCCTGCGCGACGAGCGCGAGGTGCCGCTCATCCCCCGCTACTTCGATCTCCTCGTGCTGCTCGTCGAGCGGCGTCACGAAGCCGTACACCGCCGCGACATCTTCGACCGCGTCTGGACCGACGTCATCGTCTCGGACAGCGCGCTCAGCCAGGCGGTACGCACGATTCGGCGCGCGCTCGAAGACGACTCGCGCGAACCGCGATTCATCCGCACCGTGTCGCGCCACGGCTACCGCTTCGTCTTTCCGGACGTTGTGGAAGAGGAGGACCGCGATCTCGTGACGGCGCCCGCGACGACGCACCTCGCACCGACCTACGCGGATCCACCCGCCGACGAGCTCGCACCGCTGCTCGAGCGTCTCACGACCCTCGCGTTGAACGTCGAAGACCGGCGCGACGCAGCCGAACGGTTGCACCTGCTCGGGACGGCCGAGGCGCTCGCGCGCCTCGACCGGCGTCCCGGCCACGCCTCCGCGCGTGCGCTCCTGCGCGATGCCGCCTGGGATACGCCAGGCGCGGGAACGGTCCCCATCCTTGGCGCGCCCGCTCCGCTTCACGTGGCCGCCGCGCTCGTGCGGCTCCGCCTGGGCCGCGCCGCGCGTCTGGCAACCACGCGCTGCGCCGGCGCCTCGATCGGCGGAGGGCTGGCCGGGCTTGTTGCCGGCGCAGCCGGAGGACTGGTCCTGGCGGCCGCCCCCGACAGCGCCGCACCCCTGGCCATCGCAATGGTCCTGGCAGCCATCGGCGGCGCGTGCGGCGCCATTGGCGGTGTGGGCGTCGGAGCGGGACTCTCGCTGGCAGAAGCCAGCGTTCGCTCACGCCGTGAGATGGCCCTGATTGCCGGCGCGGCACTTGGTGGCGCCGTGACCGGTCTCACCGTGCAGTCGGTCGCCACGTGGACCCTCGCCGCGCTCGTAGGCGTCCGCATCGGCGTTGGCGGCGGAGTGGAGGGCCTGCTCATTGGCGCTGCCGCGGGCGCCGGCTACGCGATCGCCACGCGGAGCGTGCACGACGGTATGGCCGCACCGCGCGGCTGGCGGCGCGTCGGTGCCGCCGCCCTGACCGCCACGATGTGCGGCCTGGCCGGGTTCGTGCTCAGCCTGGCCGACCGCCCGCTCGTCGGCGGCACCATCCACCAGATCGCGCGTGCCGCGGATGGTTCCTCGGCAACGCTTTCGCCGCTCGGGCGGCTCGTCGGCGAGCCCGACTTCGGTCCCGTCTCCCAGGCGATTATCGCGGTCGGCGAGAGCGCCCTGTTCGGCTTCGGCCTGGCCCTCGGTTTGACACGGCGGGGGCCCAGCGCACGGGCCTCCTGAACCACAGCTCACCGACATCTCATCTCGTCGTCACCGTACCGTCATGACGGCGGCTCCTTTGTGCGGCGATCCTGTGTGCCAACCGCACGCAAGACGCTGCGCTCGAAACGAGGGAACGCGTCGAAGAGCTGGAACCGGACAGAGACATGACGTTCCGCGAGCACGACATCGTCGTGTCGGTGATGTCGAACGCCTCCTACGCGGACACGTTCGGCGTTGCCCTGAAGATCGTGCAGGGCTTCGCTGAGCCGCCGGGTTCAGTGCCGAAGTGATGCCGTGTCTGCTGTGGCAGGGAGCGAAAGGGACGCGCGCGGAACCAACGGGTGTGAAGACAGAGACCGATGGTATGGCCAGTGGTCCACGAAGGCTGGACGCACTCCATCCAGCCTCGTGATCACGCGATCCCCGGCCATTGTCCTGGCCGAGGCAGGTCGTGCCGATCTACCCCAATCCGAACCACCGGCTGATGGCTACGCCGCCGATGTTCGACCAGGCCCAGAGCATGATGAGCAGGAGGACCACGCCGACTGCCAGCATTGCGTTCCGGGAAAGAAAAGTATTTGCCATGTAACGCGACTCCTTGCGCCTCTTTGCGCTCGCCATGATTGCCTTGTCACGCCGCTGTGTCAATCCGGCCTCGCTGGACGGCCGTCGACACCGGTTCGGTTGCCTGCCGTTCCGGGTGCCTGCTAGAGTGACGGGGCTGTTCACCAGGGAGCCATCATGATGCCCACCAGGCGCGAGTTTCTCACCACTGCGGCCGCGCTTGGGGCGGCCGCCAGCCTTCGACCGGCCAGCATCCTGGCGTCGCGTGCGCCGCAGAAGGTGCTCATCCTCGGCGGCACCGGGTTCATCGGCCCGCACCAGGTGCGCGCGCTGCTGGCTCGCGGCCACGCCGTCACGCTCTTCAATCGCGGCCGAAGCGGCGCCGGCATGTTCGGCAGGGACGTCGAGGAGCTGGTCGGCGATCGCGCCGCCAATCTCGACGCGCTGAAGGGCCGCTCGTGGGACGCGGTGATTGACGAGTCCGCGTCGAACGGCGCCACGGCGCCCGCGTGGGTCAAAGCCACCGCCAACCTCCTGAAGGACTCGGTCGCGCAGTACGTGTTCGTGTCCACGCGCTCGGTCTATGCCGACACCAGCCGCGTGCCGATGAGCACGGCGGCGCCCGTGCTGACGCTCGAGAACACGCCGCTTCGACCCGGGCAGGCCATGACCTACGGGCACGGCAAGGCCTACGCGGAGAAGGAAGCACACGCCGCGATGCCGGGCCGCGTCACCGTGGTGCGTCCCGGCCTCATCATCGGTCCCGGCGACGACACGGATCGCTTCACGTACTGGCCGGCGCGCATCGCACGCGGCGGCGAGATTCTCGCGCCTGGTGACGGCTCCGACCCCGTGCAGATCATCGACGTCCGCGATCTCACCGCCTTCGAGGCCACGCTCATCGAGAACCGCACCTTCGGCGTCTTCAACGTCGTCGGCCCCAACCACGGCAGGCCGATCAAGGACTTCCTCGAAGCCTCGCACAAGATGATTGGCGGGACTGGCGGCTACACGTGGGTGCCGACAGACTTCCTGCTCGCCAACGGCGTCAGGCCGTACGCCGACCTGCCGGTCTGGCAGCTCGGCACGGGCCGCACGGCAGGGTTTGCGCGCTTCGATCTCGCGCCGGAGATTGCGGCAGGCCTGACCGTCCGGCCGCTCGAGGAAAGCGCGGTGGATACGCTCGAGTGGTTCCGCAGACAGAGTCCCGATGGGTCGCTCACCGTCAAGGCCGGGATGAAGCCGGAGCGTGAAGCCGAGCTCCTGGCGCTCTGGAAGGCCCGCCGCGTCCAGGGCAAGCGGGCGATGGCCTTTTCCGAGGTGCCCGCATGAAGACCTCCCGCCGGAACTTCGTGGCGACCACGACGGCGGCAGCGGCCGGCGCGGCGCTGACGGTCGGCGCTGCCAGCCGCACGCTGGGCGCCGAGCAGAGTCAGAAGGCGTCAACGCCGCTTCGGATCCTGATTCTCGGCGGCACGGGCTTTACCGGGCCGCACCAGGTCAACTACGCCTCTGCCCGCGGCCACCAGGTCACGGTCTTCAACCGCGGACGGCGGCAGGCCGATATTCCCGCGTCCGTGGAGCATCTCACCGGCGACCGCAACGCGCCCGACGGCGTCAAGGCGCTCGAGGGCAGCCGCACGTGGGATGTCGTCATCGATGTGCCGACGACGAATCCCCGCTGGGTGCGGGACGCGGCGCGCGTGCTTGCGGGCCGCGCCAACCAGTACGTTTTCATCTCGACAATCTCGACATACGCCAACTTCGAGAAGGCCTGGATGGACGAGTCGGCACCGCTGGCGAAGTACACCGGCGAGAAGGACCCGTTTGCGCTCACGCCCGAAGAGGTGGGAGGTCCAGGGCTGTACGGCGCGCTCAAGGTGCTGAGCGAGCAGGAAGCCGAGAAGTGGTTTCCCGGCAAGGCGACAATCGTCCGACCGGGTCTCATCGTGGGCCCGGGCGATCCGAGCAATCGATTCACCTACTGGCCCGTGCGCATCGCGCGCGGCGGCGATGTCCTCGCACCGGGCGACGGCACCGATCCCGTTCAGATCATCGACGCGCGCGACCTCGCCGAATGGGTGATTCGCCTCGCTGAGGATCGGGTGACGGGAACCTACAACGCCACGGGACCACGATCGCCGCTGACCATGAGCGAGATGCTGGCCGGCATCCGCGCCGCCGTGACCGGCGATCTCGACGTTCGGTTCACGTGGGTGCCGTCGAGCTTCCTCGCGGAGCACAAGGTCAGCGGCTGGAGCGATATGCCGGTCTGGGTGCCGTCGGAGAAGGACAACGACGGCTGGAGCCGCGTGAGCATCGCGCGGGCGTTGTCGAAGGGCCTCACGTTCCGCCCGCTTGCGGACACCGCGCGGGCCACGCTCGACTGGCACGAGACACGCCCCGCGGCCGATCAGTCGATTCCCCGTCCAACCACGCCGGCCGGGGCGGGGCTCAGCCCCGACCGCGAAGCCGCGGTCCTCACGGCGTGGAAGGCCCGTACCCCGTAGGGCGGAGCTTCAGCTCCGCCGTAGACGACGGGTCTGACGACCCGCCCCGCGAGACCCGCCCTGCACTGCGGTATCCTTGAGAACCGACCGGAGGACCGCATGAAGCTCCAATTGACTCTCGCTGCGGCGCTCGTTCTCGTTTCGAGCGGAGCCGTGGCCGGCGAACACGGGTCGATCACCGGCGACTACGTCGAGGCTCGCACGGCCGAGGTCTTTGCCGGCGGCTGCATCATGAACTCGGAGGCCGAGACCATGGGCCGGCAGGCGGTGATGGCCTGGCGCATCACGTCCGGCGCTTATCGCGGCGTGCCGCTCGACGGCCTCACCGTGGTGGCGGCCGTTGCCGGCGATCGGAACCTGGGCATGCGCGAGATGGGCGGCGAAGAACCCACTGCCGTGCGCGCCGTCATCAGCGTCGACCTGCGCGCCACGGCAGAGCAGCGGACGGCGCTCGTCGCTCTCGTGCGCGAGTTGTCCGGCGGCCTGATCACGGAAGTCGTCCGCGTGGAGTCGGCGCCCATCCGGTTTGCGACGACCTCCAGGTACATCGACGTGAGCGCAGCCGATCTCCAGCTGACCGTCGACAAGGAAATGACGCACGATCCGAGCTGCGGGGCGATGCAGTGGTTCACGCCGTTCACGAACCTGGCCTCGGCGGCTCTCGGCGTCGCGGACCTGCACCAGTTCTCGGGCTCGGGGCTCGGAACGAAGTGGAGCGCGCCTGGGAAGCGTTCAGCGTTCTTCGGCGCGTTCACGTACTGACGGTGATCGATCGCCTCGTCTGCACCGCCTGCCTGCTGACTCTCGCTCTCCTGCCGGCAGGACCGCTCGTCGTCGAGTCCGCCGCGCAGGCGCCGACGGCCGAAGTCAGCGCGGGTGCGCCGCCAGACGAACTGAACGCCGATATCAGGAGTGCACTCGGGACGGCGGGTGCGAAGGTCACCATCGGCGGCACGACGCTCGAGTTCTGGTGGGCCGCGCTCACCGCGGACACCTGGGACAGCGTCGACGAAGGCGCCGTTGTCGGCGCGATGCGTGTGACGGGGCCGTTCAAGGAGATCCGGGGCAAGACGGTCGCCCCGGGCGTCTATACGCTCCGCTACGGCCTGCAGCCGCAGAACGGCGATCACCTCGGCGTTTCGGACAATCGCGAGTTCCTGCTGGTCAGCCCGGCAGCGGCGGACACGACCGTCGCGCCGCTGTCCGTCGACGACTCGGTCGCCATCGCAAAGCAGACGACCGGCACGTCGCATCCGGCAAGCCTGAGCATCAATCCGGCCGTCGCAACCGACGCCGTGCTGACCGCGTACGCCGCCGACCCGGCGCTGAAAGGGGTGGTCTTCGAAGCCGGCCAGCTGCGCTTCGGACTGATCCTCCTCGGCATCATCGAACACTGAGATCGCGCGCGGGCATCCCGCTTCCCGGCTGGCGCAAGCCCCGCGTCGTAGAATCACGAGATGGATCTGGCCGGCCGTGTAGCCCTCATTACTGGCGGGAAGCGCATTGGCGCGGTCGTGGCGATGGCGCTCGCCCGGGGCGGCGCGGACGTGGCGCTCGCCTACAACCAATCCCGCGCCGAGGCTGACGAGACCGCCTCGGAGGTCCGAGCCCTCGGTCGTCGGGCCACGACCATCCAGGCCGATGTGTCCGACCCCGCTGCCTGTCGCGCGCTCGTCGATCGGGCCGCGCAGGAGCTCGGAAGGCTCGACGTGCTCGTCAACATGGCGTCGGTCTACCGGTCGCGGCCGTTTGCGAATCTGAGCGCCGCCGATTGGGACGCGCAGCTCGACGTCGATCTGCGCGCCGCCTTTCTCTGCGCGCACGCGGCCGCGCCGATCATGCGCAGCCTGGGCGGCGGCCGCATCATCAACTTCGCGGACTGGGTCGCGGCAAGCGGGCGGCCGCGCTACGTGGGCTACGTGCCGTACTACGTGGCCAAGCGCGGTGTCATCGCGCTGACCGAAGCCCTCGCGCTCGAACTTGCGGCCGACCAGATCCTCGTCAACGCCGTCGCCCCAGGGCCCATCGTGGCGCCGCCGGGCACGAGCGCGGAGGAGTCGCGAGCGGTCGAACAGGCGACGCCGCTCGGGCGGTGGGGCGGCGAGGCCGAGATTGCCAAGGCCGTGCGATTCCTCGTCGAGAGCGACTTCGTCACGGGCGAGACGATTCGCGTGGACGGCGGCCGGCACGTCAGGTAGCCGCGGCTTCGCCTCGACGACATCGGACTCCGGCGCGAACGGCTCCGGGCGTCAGCCTTGCCGGAATAAGCCGGCAGGCTCGCCGAGTGCGACGACCGGAGGCGACAGATTGTCCGGGCTACTGACGGGCGCCTGAAGCGGCGAAGACGTGCTTCATCGACTCGAGGGCGCCGTTCAGTTCCTGCCGGCTCCGTGCGGTGCAGAACCGGATGTACCCTTCGGCGCTCTCGCCGAAGTCCACACCAGGCACGCAGCCGATGCGGCCGTTCTGGATGAGATGCTCGGCCATGGCCCACGAGAGCGACTCGCCGGCCAGCCCCGCGGCCGCGGCCCATTCCGGGTTGATCTTCACGAACGCATAGAACGCGCCGGCCGGCGGATCGCCGGAGAAGACGTCGGGCGCGGCCTCGTGCAAGCCGGCGTAGAAGAGGTCCCGCCGGGCCTTCAGTTCCGTGCGGAACTCGTCGATGCAGTCCTGCGGACCTTCGAGCGCGCCAATCGCGCCGTACTGGGTCAGCGAGCTCACGTTGCTCGTCGTGTAGAGGACCACCTTCAGCGCACGGGCGCGGATGGTTTCGTCGCGAACGGCGTAGTACCCCATGCGGACGCCGGTGAGCGCATAGGTCTTGCTGAACGTGTAGAGCGGGATCGTCCGCTCGTACATGCCGGGCAGCGAGGCGATGCTCACATGCGAGCCGTCGTAGACGAGGTCTTCGTAGGCTTCGTCGGACAACACCCACAGATTCCGCTCGCGCGCGATTGAGGCCAGGCGCTCCAGGTCGGCCCGCGTGAGGATGCCGCCGGTCGGGTTGTTGGGCGAGTTGATGTACAACACTTTGGTCTTCGGCGTGATCGCGCGTTCCACTTCATCCAGGTCCCACCGCCACCCGAGGCGCTCGCGAAGCGGCACCGCCACGGGGACGCCCCGCGCCGCGATGACGATGGCCATCGTCGGCGGCCACTCGGGGTCGGGGACGATCACCTCGTCGCCCGGTTCGAGCAGCGCCTGCATGACCGCGTAGATGGCATGCGTGCCCCCATTGGTGACCTGCACATCGTCCGGCGATTCGACGGGGATGCCGTTCTTCGTGCGCATCTTGTCCGCGAGCCGCTGTCGAAGCCGCGGCACGCCTGCCGTCGGCAGGTAGTGGGTGTGATTGTCAGCCAGCGCCTTCTGGACCGCCTCCTTGAACGCCGGTGGGGCGTCGAAGGACACGTCGCCCTGATCCAGGCGGAAGGGATCCTTGACCGTGTACATCATGTCGCGGATGCGGACGATGGCTGATAGCGGGACGGTGTCGAGGAACTTTCCCATCTTGTGATCTCGAGAAAAGGGGACAGGCGTCATTTTCCTTGCCACCTGTACGCAGAGAAAATGACGCCTGTCCCCTTATTATGCCTTGTCGAGGATGGACCGGAGCACTGCCGTCGTGCCGGTCAACGGCAGGTTGCTGATGTAGAAGTGCCGCACGCCGAGGGACCTGAGGGCGGCCAGTGTCCGGGCGCAGATGTCGACAGGCGTCGCGCCCGCCTCGAACTCGGCGGCGAGCGCATCCACCGGCACGGGCAGGAACTGGCTGAGCATCCGCAACGTCTTCGCATTGGCGCTCCGGTAGTAGAACACGCCGAACACACCCGGTAGATCGAGCCCCTGGCGCTGGCCTTCCTGCAGGAAGGCTTCGACCTGCGCGGCCTGGTGGTGCGAGACGATCTGCGTGAGGAAGAAGTCCGCGTTCATGTCGCCGTCGAGCAGGAACCGCATCTGCCCGACGGGGTCGGCCACGGGGTTGGCCCAGCCGCCCAGCTGCAGGTCGGGATGCCGGCCGCGAATGGCCTTCCGGAGCTGCCACGCGTGCTCGACGATGCGAGGGCGGCCGACGTGCTTGTCGCCTCCGAGGATCACCAGCGACGGGAACCCGTGCTGCACGGCCTGGTCCGCGTACGACAGGCAGAACTCCATGGAGTGCTTCGTCGTCAGGAACGGGACGATCAGGTGGCGTGGCACCGACTCGCCGAGGTTGGCCACGAGATGACGGAGGTTGTTCTCCTCCTGGGCGCCGACGGCGCTGTCGGTGAGCATCACGCGAACGCCCTGGCGGGCCAGGGTGCGAATCGCGTGGTGGAGATCGATCCAGGCGTCGATGCCTTCGGCCGATTCGAGCTCCGCCCTCGGGGGGCGGAGCTCCACGGCGATCACCGAGTCGTACTGGCGGAGGTCCTGGAGAAACGAGCTCACTGCGGCCGCTGACGCCTCACTTGCGGACGTTCAGCTTGTAGCCGGCAGGCGGCGCAAAGAGGTCCGCGGAGAGCGTGCCTGTCTCGACCGACTCGACGGTGGTCTTCGACGAGAAGCCGCCCATCTTGCCCATCATCGCGGCCATCGGGCCTTCGCCCCCCATCTTGATCTCCATCTCGGTCTCGTACGGCATGCCGCCGGTCTCGGCCAGCTGCCGGTACATCTCCGCAATCGCCTTGGCCTGTCCGGGCGATCCCTTCGCGACGCGCGGGTCGCTGAAGATCCAGCCCTTCTCCACGGCGCCCTTGTAGAAGGTGATGTACTCCTCCGTGCCCGGCGCGCCCTTCACGACCCACATGGGGCCGACCAGGCTCACCGTCATCTGCGGTCCGCCCTTGCCGCCCATCGTCGTGGGCATGGTCACCTGCATGTCGTAGCCGGCCGCGGACTCGCCCGCGATGGTCCGCGTCTGTCCGTTCGGCGTGACCGTCGCCTTCATCTGCGACATGTCCACGGTCTGGCCCATCGTCTCGGCGAACGCCTGCATGTCGTAGACGTCGGCTTCCTTCTTCTTCGTGTCGAAGGAGTACATCTTCTGGTTCTCGACATCGAAGATGGTGACGCGCGTCGTATCGCCCGTCACGACGTCGGTGCGCATCTTCATGCCTTTGATGTAGGTCGTGCCGGGCATGGTGCCCGACATGCCCATGCCCTTGGCGGTGGTCGTCTGCTTGACTGTCACGTCCGCCCACGCAGGGACGGCCAGGGCCAGGGTCGCGGCCGTCGCGAGAATAGTGCGTGTCATCGGGAAAGTGCCTCCGGTAGAGTCCTTCAGTATATCGCTTCAGTGCCGCAGCTCCCGCTGCGAGCTGGTCGTCCGCGGCCTGGCCTGCCTGGCCCACTCGTCGGCCCATTTGAGCATTTCGGCCACGGTGTGCAGAACCGATTCGCGCGCGACGTAGCCGTGCGCCTCGTGCGGCAGCGTGACGTACCTCACGGTCGCGCCATGGCCCTTGAGCGCCATGTAGAGCCGCTCGGATTGAATGGGGAAGGTCCCCGAGTTGTCGTCGGCCTCGCCGTGCATCAGGAGTATCGGCTCGTTGATCTTGTGCGCATACGAGAAGGGCGACATGCGCATGTAGATGTCCGGCACCTCCCAGAACGTGCGCTGTTCGTTCTGGAAGCCGAACGGCGTGAGCGTGCGGTTGTAGGCGCCGCTTCGCGCGATGCCCGCGCGGAAGATGTCGGAGTGCGCCAGCAGGTTGGCGGTCATGAACGCGCCGTAGCTGTGGCCGCCGACCACGACGCGGTCCCGGTCCACGATGCCCATGTCCACCGCCTTGTCCACGGCGGCCTGCGCGCTCGCGACCAGTTGTTCGACGTACGTGTCGTTTGCCGTTTCGCCCTTGCCGACGATCGGCATGGTCGCGTCGTCGATGACGGCAAAGCCCTGCGTGAGGAAGAGCAGGTGCAGCGTGCTCCAGCCGGGCGTCGTGAAGCGGTACTGCGAGCCCGTCACCTGCCCTGCCGTCCGCGGATCGGTGAACTCACGCGGGTAGGCCCAGACGAGCGCCGGCAGCCGGCCCTGCGCGGGCGTCCAGCCCGGCGGCGTGTAGATGGTGGCGCGCAGCTGCACGCCGTCCTTGCGCTGATAGGTCACCATCTCGGCCTTCGCGCCCTTGAGGGACGGCGCCGGGTCGGCGAAGTGTGTGAGGGCTACGCGCTCGTTGGACGTCAGGTCGCGCGTGAAGACGTTGGGCGGCGTGTCGCGTGCCTCCTGCCGCGTGACCACACGCGCGGCGTCCGGCGTGACCAGGCCGATCACCGTCTCATACGTGCCGTCCGGGCTCTGGAAGAGGCGTTCTTTCTGAAGCGTCTTGATGTCGAGGCGATCGAGGAACGGCTTGTCGCCTGCGGGAGTCGCGCCGGCGCCCACCAGGTAGATGCTATCGCCCGCCTGGCGGACGGCCTGGTTGCCCGAGCCGAGGTCGCGGCGAAGCGGGACACCGGGGTTGGCGTAGGAGTCTTCCGTACTGCGCTCCCAGAGCTTGCGCGGAGCGGCCCCGGGCTGGTCGACCAGCCACGTGCGAGTGGATCGTGTCGGCCGATCGAACTCTGCCAGCATCAGGACGGACGACTCGGTCCACACCATGTTGGCGAAGCGCCATTCGGTCCGCGCCAGTTCGGCCGGCTCCCCGGTGAATGGCGCCGCCAGGGCGACGATCTTGTCGCGATGGGGTACCTTGGCCTTCGGGTCGCCGCCGTCCATCGCTTCCGCCCACGCCACCGTTGCAGGCGCCGTCGCCTGCCATTGCCACTCGCGCGGACCGGGCAGGACGCCCATGTTGGGGACCGTGTCGGCGACCGGCAGGTCCGCGATGGTCTTGACGACAGCGCCCTGGCGGTCCCAGACCTCGACGGCCGTGGGGAAGTCGCGGTACGGCACGAGCCACGAGAACGGCTGCTTCACGCGCGCGGTGAGCACGTAGTTGCTGTCGGGCGAGGGGCTGAACGTCAGAAAGATGCCCGGCTGGCCGACCGCAGTCCGCGCCCCGGACTGCACGTCGACGAAGGCGAGCTGACTCGTGGCGTAGTGCGAGAAGAGCGCCTCGTCGTACTTGCTGCCCAGAAGATCCTGGTAGGTCCGTACGGGAGCCTCGATGCCGCGCGTTTCCTGGATGTTGGGGCTGGAGGGAACGAGCGGCGGCTCTGGCGAGGGACCGCGATTGGCAACGGTGAAGGCGCAGAGGAGCGAGGCGCCCTGACCGACCCACTGACACGCACGCGGGTTCTGCGGGCTGCCAAGCGTGGCGTTGAGCGGCGCGTCGGTCACGGCGCGCGCCGCGCCGGTGGCCGTCTGGCCGACCCAGAGATCGATGCGATCGTCGCGTGTCTGGGAGTAGGCAAACCGCGTCCCGTCTGGCGAAAAGCCCATCCAGCCGATTGCGGGCGACGACGGCAGCGTGACCGTGCGCTCGGCGCCGTCAGCCGGGCTCTTGATCGTCAGCGAGCGATACTTCGTCGCACGATGCAGGCCGTTGGTCCTGGGGTTGATGCGAATGCCGCCGAGCCTGAGCATCGGCTGCGCGATCTCTGCCAGCGGGGGCATGCTGTCGCGTTCGAGCACCGCCAGGGCGTCGCCGGTCGGGCTGAGGTAAACCGTCGGCGGCGGTGCCGCGTCGAGGATGTCCACGACGGGTTTCGGCGGCAGGAGATAACCCGATGGGGCAGCCGGCTGCGCCTGGTCAGCCACCACGGCCGCGGACACGGACGCGACAGCGACAAGAGCCAGAATCGTTCGCATGGAAGCCTCCGAGGAGATTCTACTGATCTGGAGATCTCTCGAAGTGGAGAAGTTGCGATCTGATCTGATGAGCTGGCAGACGTCAGGCAACCCTGAAGGGTTGCCTCTACATGAGGGCAAGGTTGCTTCTACATGAGGGCAAGGTTGCTTCTACATGAGGGCA
>CAZJBN010000014.1:0-22946 GCA_964543955.1 uncultured Bifidobacteriaceae bacterium | reverse complement strand
GGTTGCCTGACGACGCCGCGGGGCGGAAACTGCGGTTCCGCCCGACGGTTCCGCCCTACGATACGTTCACCACGATCTCGTCGGACGGCAGACTGAGGCCCGCGCCGTTCAACGCGCGCACACGCACGTAGTACTCTCCGCGCGGCGCGCTGACGACAAACCTCGTTTCCGGCGAACCATTCGACACGACCGCAAGGTTCGCCAATGTCGTCGCGCTTCCGGCCTCGATGCGGTACGCCGTAGGCGCGCCCCCAGCGATCGGTGCATTCCACGACAGCGTGACGATGCGATTGTCGACGGTCGCGACGAGCGCGGAGGGCTGACCCGGCATCTCGGGTCCAAGCCT
This sequence comes from uncultured Bifidobacteriaceae bacterium, assembly GCA_964543955.1. GTDB lineage: Bacteria > Acidobacteriota > Vicinamibacteria > Vicinamibacterales > UBA2999 > VFZN01. Next base: position 22,600 of record CAZJBN010000014.1, on the reverse strand, counting down.
GAAGCTCACCTCGTTCGACACGGGGCCGACGCCGCAGGCGTTCCGCGCGGCGACGCGAACGAAGTACAGACCGTTGGGCGCGTCCGCGGCAAACGACGTGGTACTGCCGACGTCCATCACGGCCAGGTTGCTCTGGCCCGGTCCCGATCCGGCAGAGACGACGTAGGATGCCGGCGGGGTCCCGCCTGGGGGAACGTTCCACGAGAGCTCGACCGTGTTGCCGGAGACGTCAGGCGCATGGAGCGTTGGTGCGCCGGGCAGCCCCGTGCAGACGCCGGAAGAGGTCATCGAGAGCACGAGGTCCTCGGAGGGCGTGCCCGATCCCGCCACGTTCACTCCGATGACGCGGACGTAGTAGGTGCCTGGCGGGACCGAAGTCACGGTGAACGACGGCGTGTCGTTGCCGCTGCCAAGGGTGGCGAGGTTGGCAAGGCCGGGTGCGCTGCCCGCCTGAATCAGGTAGCTCGTCGCGGGCGGTCCATCCGCGGCGGGCGTCCACGAGAACTGCACCGTCCGCCCCGAGGCGGTCACGCGCAGTCCGGTCGGTTGATGCGGCGGCTCGACGACGGCCGCCCGCCAGTTGGCGATCGTCACCCTCGCGTTGTTGATCGACAACGCGTTGTTGCTCTGACTTGCGGTTCCCGTCGGTGCACCGCTTCGCGACACGAGCGGGTTGGAGAAGTTCAGGACGCGTGGACAGTTCCCCATCGAGCAGTTGTACGCCATCACCGTCCGGAACCGCCGCAGGGGGTCCTTGTAGCCGAACGAATAGTCGTACAGAGCGGAGCCGCCCGGAACGTCTTCCGGCGCGTGATGCGAGCCCATGTTGTGGCCGAGCTCGTGACCGAACGAGTAGTTGGGGCTGATGCAGGAGTACGCCGTCACGCCGAATGCGTGGCTGGCAAAGCCCGCCGACAGGTTCGTCATCACGTACGCCAGACCGCAGCTGCCGCGCTGCGGGCCCACGATGAGCTGCACCATGTCCGCGCCGAGCGCGTCGCGGCGGGCGTGCACGCTGTCCATGATGCCGTCATTCGCGATCCGCAGACGCGACAGGTCGGCGTTCATGCCGCCATCGGTGGGTTCCTCGATATAGGCAACGGGCTCGGCACCCACGAGACGAAGCCGCGGGAAGACACCGCTGTTTGCATAGGCGGTGTTCGCTTCGGTCACGCCGAGCGCGATGCGCAGCCGGATCGCGTCGTCGGATCCGGCTTCGGCGCGAGCGGCAGGCGTGTACACGACCAGCACATCGAAGACGCTCCCGTCGTCCGGTTGTGGAAGGTCGAGATCCGCCTGTTCATCGTGGGGATCCGGAACGATCGGCTCCATCTCTGGCGGGAGCTGCGCGCTCTCGACCTGCCGCACGACGTGCAGGCCGTCACGTCCCACCGGCTCGATGGAGTAGGACGCATCGAGCGTCCGAATCGAGCCCTGCACCATCGATCCGTTGCTGACGAACGTCGCGCTCGAGAGCGGCGACGAGAGTACCGTGCCGGTCCAGGCTTGCCCGGGTGACAGCTGCGCGTCCGCGGCACTTCGGCGGGCGAGCACGGAGTCCCCGCCTGGAAGCGCGATCCTCACGTCGTTGGCGGCGAGGGCGTTCGTGTTCACCACGGCCAGCATCGCGGCCAGAGTGTCGGGTCTGTCGAGCGCGTCAGTTGCGAGGGCTGCGGCACTCTCCGCCGCGGGAACGAGGAGATCCACGCCTTGTGCGGTTTGTGCTCTGGAGACCGGGGCGCCGAGAACAACCGATGCTGTGATGAGTGCAAGCAGGTAGACGACGCGACGAGAAATCACGTAGGGGGTATCGGCAAGGCCGTGGGGAGAGAACAGCTCACGATTGCACACATGATAGCGTGTCGTGTCCCGGCGTGGCACCGCGAGGCGGAACGGCGACGTGTAGGGCGGGTCTTCAGACCCGCTGCGAGGCGGAACTGAAGTTCCGCCCTACAAACCCGCGGCGCCCTACGGCACGACGACGACGATCTCGTTTGACGGAGGACCGAGCCCGGCGCCGTTGATCGCACGCACGCGCACGTAGTAGGTCCCTGGCGGCGCGACGACGGCGTACGTCGTGGACGTGCCGCCCGTGGAGATCACGGCGAGGTTTGAGAGTCCCGGCGCACTGCCGGCCGCGACGAGATAGGCGGTTGCCACGCCGCCGCTCGCCGGCGCGGTCCATGTCAAGGTCACGCGACGATCCGGGGCGACAGTCGCCTGCAGGCCGGACGGCGCGCCGGGCAGCTGCGGTCCGAGCGTGAACGAGACTTCGTTCGACGCAGGACCGAGGCCGCACGGGTTGTAGCCGGCGACGCGCACGTAGTACGCACCATTCGGGGCGGTGGCGGCAAACGAGGTGCCGCTCGATCCCGTGTCGAGCACCGCAAGGTCGGAGAGTCCCGGCGCCGAACCGGCGCGGATCACGTACGACTCCGCTGGGCCTCCAGTCGTTGACGCGTTCCACGACAGCGTCACGGAGTTGCCGACGACGACAGGTGTCAGGAGCACGGGTGGACCCGCCAGGGCATGGCATACGCCCGTCGGGCCCATCGCGATCGAGACATCCTGCGACGGCGCGCCAACGCCCAGCGCGTTGCGGCCACGGACGCGAACGAAGTACGTGCCGGGCGGCACGAACGGGACGACGAACGTCGTGGCCGGACCCGTGGTGACGAGCTGGGCCAGGTTGCCGAGACCGGGCGCGCTGCCGGCGTCGATGATGTAGCTCGACGCCGGCTGGCCGACCGACGATGGCGACCAGCTGAGCGTGGCGCTCGTCCGGAACGTCGTGACCGTGAAATGCGCCGGTGGGCCGGGCAGGAGCGCCGCCGCGCCCACCGCGACAACCGCCTCGCCAGACGGAGCGCTCGAGCCCGCGCCATTCACCCCGCGCACGCGCACGAAGTAGAGACCGTCGGGAAGATCCAGACCGAGCGTCGTGACCGGTGCCGTCGTCTCCTGCGTAGGTAGTGTCGTGGTGCCGGCAGCCGTACCCAACTCCACCGAGTAGCGCGTCGGCGGTGCGCCGGTTGGCGCGGCGAACCACGTGAGGGTGACGCGGGCGCCCGAAACGCTGCCGGCGAGGTCGATGGGTGGATCGGGCGCAACGGGCGTGCTGACGACGGCCAGCGCAATGGCTCGCGTTGTCGATCCCGTCTGTGCGTCCGTCGCCGTCAGGTGAAGCGTCGTGCTGCCGGTGCCGGCTGGTGCGGAGGTGAGCGTCACGGCGAACTGGCGGCTGCTTGCGGTCGCGGCTCCGGGCGCGACGACGATTGACGGCACGAGCGCCGGGTCCGACGCGACGCCGCTCACATCGAGCGCCATCGGATCCGAATCGACGTCCGTAACGGTCACGTAGAAGGTCGTCGCCACGCCATTGACCGCGGTAACGCTGGTCGCCGTCGAGGCGTGGAACAGCGGCAGATCGTTCACGGGCGTCACCGTCAGGGTGAAGGTCCGCTCCACGGTCTGCGTGCCGTCGCCGACCAGGAGGGCAATCTCGGCGCTGCCGTGCGCGTTGGCGTGTGGCGTGATCGTGAGCGAACGCGACGAGCCCGATCCGCCGAGAACCAGTCCCTCAGTCGACACCAGCGACGCATCGGACGACACGGCACTGATGCTCAGGCTCGCGACCGGCGTGTCCGGATCGCCCACCGTGAACGGCACCGTCAGCGACGTGTCCTCGGTCATTTCCTGGGCGTCGATTGGCGACACCGTCGGTCGTGCGTGCACGGTCAACGGGAACGTCCGGAGCGTCGTGCCCGCGACGCCGAAGTCGTTGGCGACGAACGAAACCGTCGCCGAGCCATGCTGGCCGGCCACCGGTGTCATCGTCGCGCGGAACGTGCGGCTGGTGGCCGTGCTCGCCGTCGGCGTGATGACGATGGCGCCGTTGGTCAACAGCGACTGGTCGTCTGACGTGGCAGACAGGAACAGGGTGGGGCCAACCGAGTCGACGTCCGTGACCGTGACAATGGTCTCCGCGACCACTCCCTGCCCGACGATGGCAAGCGCAGGATTGAGCGAGACCACCGGCGCGTCGTTGACGGGGTTGACGGTCAACACGAACGACGTGGAGACCGCGCTGCTGCTGTCGCTCACGGTCACCGTGATCGTCGATTCGCCAGACAGATCGGCCGCCGGTGTGATGACGAGCGTCCGGCTGGCCTGGCTGCCGGACAACGTCAGCGCCGCCGGGGTGTTGGGCACGAGGGTCGTGTTGGACGAAGTCGCCGTGACGCTGAGGAACGGGAACGCGGTGTCGGGATCACCGATGGTGAACGGGATGGCGGCACTCGGCGTGTCCTCGTCCGTCGCCTGCGGCCCGATGCCCGAGATGGTCGGCGGTGCGGCGTCGAGCGCGGCACGCCAGTTGGCGACCGTCAGCCTGGCGTTGTTGATGGATCGCGCGTTGTCGTGCTTGACGGCCGTGCCCGTGGCCCTTCCGTTGCGCAAGACGTTCGGGTTGGAGAAGTTCAACACCCTCGGGCAGCTGACCGGGCAGTCGTAGGCCATGACCGTTCGGAAGACGTGCTGGGGCTGCTTGTAGCCGAACGAGTACGGGAAAAGCGCGGTCTCGGAGGGATCCACCAGATCTTCCGGCGCGTGGTGCGAGCCCATGTTGTGACCGAGCTCGTGGGCCAGCGTGTAGTTGGGGCTGATGCAGTCGGATGCGGTCACGCTGAACGCGTTGGCGGCGAAACCGGGCGAGAGCGTGCGCATCAGCCAGCCGATGCCGCACGCGTTGGTCTCGGGCCCGACGATGAGCTGGACCATGTCCGCGCCGAGCGCGTCGCGTCGGGCGTGAACAGCGTCGAGCGGCCCGTCGACGGTTGATGTCAGACGTTCCAGATCCACGACCATGTTGGTGGACTGCGCATAGTCCACGAACTCGGTGCCCACCAGCCGCAGCCTGGGAATGACGTGGCTGTTGGCAAATGCCGTGTTGGCTTCGGCAACGCCGAGAGCGATGCGTGCCCTGATGTTCGCCTCGCCGCCGGCTGCCGTTCGCGCGGCCTGGTTGTAGACGACCAGCAGGTCGAACGTCGTGCCGTTGTCCAGCTGGGGGCTTTCGAGATCGGCGGCCAGGTCGGGCGTCGGCGCTTCCCGCGGCGGAAGCTCGGGCCGCAGGCGCGACGTGTCCACCTGCCGCAGGGCGTAGAGGCCGTTGCCCGCAACCGGCGCAATCGAGAACGTGGCGTCGAGCGTGCGAATCGAGCCCTGCACGACCCCTTCGGCCTGGACGAGCGTGACGCTGCTCATCGGCGAACCGGGAATGGTGCCATCCCACACTCGCGCGCCCGATGCCGGCGCGTCCACCACCCGGCGCTCGGCCACGACCGACATGCCCCCGAAGAGCTCGATTCGCAGGCGCTCGGCGTCGAAGGCGGCGGGATTGAGCGCGGTGACGCGGGCCGCAACCGTGTCCGCGCGATCGAGCGCGGCCATCGACGAAGGAACCAGACCGGCAGGCGCCGGGGCGAAGAGGTCAATCGCCTGCTGATCCTGGGCGGATGGAACGAGTGGCGCGGCAAAACCAAGGACGACGACGAGCGAGAACCCGGCGAGGAAGCGCGAGAGCATAGGGACCGTTACGTCTATCGGCCGATACCACCGCGACGAATACCCGCCTATTGCATGTTTCGGCTTCGTGCTGCACGCCTGTGGGTCAGCCATTCTTGCGGTCACCGTTGACCGTGTGGAGGCAACCCTTCCGCCTTCGCAACTGTGCCCACCACACCGATCTTGTGGAGGCAACCCTTCAGGGTTGCCTAGACAGGATGGAAGGACCGGGCTGCCATCCCCGCGGTGTGCCCAGTGCTCCACGCCCACGCGAAGTTGTGGCCGCCAATCGGACCAAACCCGTCCAGGACCTCACCGCAGAAATAGAGGCCGGGCCACCGGAGGCTCTCGAGCGTCGCGGGATCAACCTCGTCGAGCGCCACGCCGCCGCCGGTGACCTCGGCCTTCGCGTATCCTTCGTGACCGGTCCACGGCAAGTCGTACGCCGTCAACCGCTCGACCAGCCTCACGCGCTCGGCCCTCGTCAGCGACGAGGTCCGCCGGCCATCCGGGATCTGCGCGTCGGCCACGAGAGCCGAGGCGAGGCGTTCCGGCAACTCCCCGGCAATGACGGCCGTGACGGCCCGGTCGCGTGCCATCAGCCGGCTCTCCCAATCCCCCGCCGTCAGGCGCGACCAGGCCACGCGGATGGGTGCGGCCTCCCGCGTGCCGCCGCGGACCGCGACATGCGAGATGTCGAGCACGGCGGGACCACTGTAGCCACGATGCGTGAACAGGAACCCTCCCTCGGTCTCGATCGTGGCGCCGGCCCATCTGGCGCGCAGGCGGACAGGGAGCGAGAGGCCGGAGAGTGCAGAGTGCGGGGACGCTCCTCCAGCCGTGAGTGGGGTCAGCGCCGGGTAAGGGTCGTGCACGCGATGGCCAAGCCGCCTGGCGACGTCGAAGCCCGTGCCGTCGCTGCCAGTCTTCGGCACCGACAGGCCGCCGGTTGCTATGACGACGCGCGAGGCTTCGATTGCGCGACCGGAGGTCTCGACACGCCAGCCTTCGGGTGTCGGCGACACGTCGCTGACGGCGAGTCCGAACTCGAACTCGACGCCGCGCCGGCGCGCGAGCGCGATCAGGCTGTCGCGCACGTCGCGCGCACGATTCGAGCGGGGGAACAGCTTGCCGGTTTCCTCCTCGAGCGCCAGCGGCACGCCGGCGTCTTCCTGGAAGAACCGGCGCTGGGCCGCCAGCGGCCACGCCCGGAGCATGCGCCGCATCAGGGGCGCCGGCGAATCGGTGACGAACCGGCCCGGCGACAGGACCGAGGGCAGCACGTTGCACCGGCCGCCGCCGCTGATCAGGATCTTGCGTCCGCCGTCGGCCGTCCGTTCGATGACGACGACCGGTGTCGATCCCCCGCCCGCGAAGACGGCCGCGGCCAGCCCCGCCGCGCCGGCACCGACGATGACGATGGGCGCTATTCGAAGAACTCCGTGATGGGCACGACGCGGATCGGTCCGAGCTTCAACGCCGCGATTCCCGGCTCGATCAGCTTGCGGTCGCCGACGACCACGACGGCCATGCGTGCCGGCTGGACGTGCTCCGCCGCCGCGCGCTGCACGTCGGCCGACGTCACCTTCGTCACCTCGGACACGAAGTTCTCGAACGTGTCGTCCGGCAGGTCGTAGACGATGAGCTCCTCCATCTTCTGTGCGAGATTGCGCGAGGTCTCGAACTCCGAGGGAAAGCCGAGCGCGACGTAGTTCTTGGCCTTCGCCAGCTCCGCCTCGGGCACCGGCTCGCGTATGCCGTTCAACTCGACGAAGAACTCACGGAGTGCGTCGGCGGTCTTGTCGGTCTGCACGCCGGCGTACGAGAAGAACGGTCCTGCCGAGCCGCGCTTGTCGAACGCGGATCCGGCGCCGTAGGTGAAGCCGTTCCGCTCGCGAAGGTTCTGGTTGAGCCTCGACGTGAACGATCCGCCCAGGATCGTGTTGAGCACCTCGAGCGTGGCGTAGTCGGGCGTCGAGCGCGGCACGCCGACCCACCCGATGCGGATCTGCGACTGCGCGGCGCCCGGCTTGTCCACGAGCACCACTTCGCGCGCTTCGAGCTGCGGCGCCATCGGCACCCTGGCCGCCGACGTGCGCGAACCGCCGCCGGGCCAGCTGCCGAAGACGCGCTCGAGCGCGGCGGTGATCGCGGCGGCCTCGACGTCGCCGACGACCACGATGGTGGCGCTCCCCGCGACGTAGTGCTCCTTGTAGAACGCCCGCACATCGTCGGCCGTCATCGGCTCGATGGCGGGCGCCAGGCCGCCGGCCGGCGTGCCGTAGCGGTGTGCCGGTCCGAACACGACACGCGGGAACGCCGACTGGACGATGGCGGCAGGGTTGTCCTGCGCCTGCATCAGCGCGGTCAGTCGTTCCTTCTTGAGGCGGTCGAGTTCGTTGCCAGGGAATGTCGGCCGCAGCACGACATCGGCGAGGAGCGGCAGGGCTGCGTCGAGGTTCCTGGCCGGCGCCGACAGGCGCACGGCGCTGTAGTCGTACGAGCTCGCCGTCGAGAGGTCCGCGCCGAGATAGTCCACCGCGTCGGCCAGTTGCAGCGCATCGCGTGTGCCGGCGCCTTCGTCGAGCATGGCCGCGACCATGCTGGCCATGCCGAATCGCCCGGTGCGATCGAGGCTGGCGCCGCCCCTGAGGATGACGTTGACCTGCACGAGCGGCACGCGGTGCCGCTCGATGATCCAGACCGGGACGCCGTTGCCGAGCGTCGTCTTCTCGATGACCGGCAGCGTGAGCGTGGGCGGCGGGCCGGGCTCCGGCCGCCGGGTCCTGTCCGGGGACTGCGCGCTGACGGCCACGCTGACCGCAACGACGATGGCGATGAAGAGGAGGCGCATCACTTCTTCTCCGGGACGATGCTGAGCTCCACGCGGCGATCCAGTGGCAGGTACCGTGCGACGGCGGCCTGGACGTCCACCGGTGAAATCGCGCGATAGCGCGCGAGGTCCTCTTCGAAGTAGTCAGGCATTCCCGTGGCGACGTAGTAGCTGTTCAGCTGATCGGCCTTGCCGCCGAATCCGCCAGTGCGCTCCATCCGCCGGTAGAACGACGCCTCGATCTGGTTGAGCGCGCGCGTCACCTCGCGGGCGTCGGGCGGTGTCGCCGCGAGCGCGGCCAGCTCCTCGTCGATCACCTCGCGCAGCTTGTCCAGCGATTGTCCCGGCCGCGCCGTGGCGATGATGTAGAACGCGCTTCCGAGCGCCTGCGACTGTTGTCCGGCGCTGACGTCCTGCGCAATCTGCAGATCGTAGACGAGCCGGCGATAGAGGCGCGAGTTCTTGCCTTCGGTCAGCAGGTTGGCCACGACGTCCATGGTCGCGTCGCCAGGCGCCAGGGCTGCGGGCGTGTGCCAGGCCATGTAGAGCCGTGGCAGCTGCACGCGGTCTGTGATCGTCTTCCTGCGCACCTCGGTCAGACTCGCCGGTGCGACCGCCATCGGCGGCGCGTCCGTGCCGCGGGGAATATCGCCAAACCACTTCTCGACGAGCGGGCGCACGGCCTCGGGATCGATATCGCCGGCGATGACCAGGCTGGCGTTGTTGGGCACGTAGTAGGTCTTGAAGAATTCGACGACGTCGCTGAGGCTCGCGGCGGAGAGATCCTCCATCGAGCCGATGGTGGACCAGCTGTAGGGATGTCCCTTGGGATAGAGGAGCGAGGCGAGCTCGATGAACGCCTGGCCGTACGGCTGGTTGTCCACGCCCTGCCGCTTCTCGTTCTTGACGACGTCGCGCTGGCCGTCGAGCTTGCCCTGGGTCAGCGTGGGCAGGAGAAAGCCCATGCGATCGGCTTCGAGGTAGAGCGCCAGCTCCAGCGCGTTCGACGGCACGTCGTCGATGTAGTTGGTGCGGTCGACGGAGGTGGAGCCGTTGTTGGTGCCGCCCGCGGCTTCGAGCCAGTTGTCGAAGTCGCCTTCCGCGACGTGCCCGGATCCTTCGAACATGATGTGCTCGAAGAGGTGTGCGAACCCCGTGCGGCCCGGCTTCTCGCTGCCCGATCCCACGTGGTACCAGAGGTTGACCGCGGCGATCGGGACCGTCGGGTCTCGATGGAGGATCACGTGCAGCCCGTTGGGCAGCGTGAACTGCGTATACGGCACCTCGAGTTTCGACGGCGCTTCGGCCGGTGTCACCGGTACCTGCCCCGCCACGAGGACACCGGCGCCTGCCGCCAGGCCGAGCGCGAGGACGGTAGAACGGATGCGCATGGCGCCATTGTCCTCTGGTTTGGCCCGGATCGAAGCCGAAGGCGCCGAGTCGGTCCACGACGCCTGGGACGAGGCGCGGGACCTCCCGGACCCCGGCTCCACGCGCCCGTTACGCCTGAACGTAATATATTCGCTACATCGTATCGTTGATGGAGATCACGAGAGATCACCAGATAGATCAACAGATCACCAGCTCATCGCCAGATCACCAGATCACCAGATCACCAGATCTCCAGATCTCCAGATCACCACATGCCACCAACTCCCCAAGTCTCTCTCATCATGGGCTCCACTTCGGATTGGGACACCATGTCTCATGCCGCCGCCGAGCTCGATCGCTTCGGCGTGCTGTACGAGAAAGCCGTGGTCTCCGCACATCGGACGCCTGTCTGGATGGCGGAGTTCGCACGGGAGGCCGAAGGGCGCGGGATCCAGGTAATCATCGCGGGCGCTGGCGGTGCCGCTCACCTGCCGGGCATGGTTGCCGCGCACACCGTGCTCCCCGTGCTCGGCGTGCCCGTGCAGACGAGCGCGCTCCAGGGACTCGATTCGCTCCTGTCCATCGTGCAGATGCCGTCGGGTGTGCCCGTCGGCACGCTGGCCATCGGGAAGGCCGGCGCGACAAATGCGGGGCTGCTGGCCGTGGCGATTCTGGCCATCAGCCAGCCCGTCCTGCGCGAGCGCCTCCGGGCCTTCCGCGCGGAACAGACCGAGAAGGTCCGGTCCGCAGAGCTTCCGTGAACCGCATCGTCCTGCCGGGTGGCACGATCGGCGTGCTCGGCGGCGGCCAGCTGGGCCGCATGATGGCGCTCGCGGCCCGCCGGATGGGCTACCGGGTCCACACGCTGTCGCCGGGGTTCGACACTCCGACCGGACAAGTGGCCGACAAGGAGATTGACGCCGACTACGAGGATCTCGAGGCCATCCGTGCATTCGCCCGGCGCGTGGACGTCATCACCTTCGAGTTCGAGAACGTCTCGACGGCCGCCACTGATGCCGCCGCCGAGCTCGTGCCGATCCGCCCGGGCGGCGCGGCGCTGCACCAGACGCAGCAGCGGGCGCGGGAGAAGGCCTTTCTCGGCGATCGCGGGCTCCCGGTCACTCCCTTCGCGCGCGTGCAGTCGCTCGACGAGCTGGCCGTTGCCCTCGGCGTCATCGGCCTTCCCGCCATCGTCAAGACGGCGGCGTTCGGTTATGACGGCAAGGGGCAGCACAGGATCACTGCGATCGAGGAAGCCGAGCCGGTGTGGGCGCTCGTGGGCCATCAGGAGGCCATCGTCGAGCGCGTCGTCGACTTCGCGCAGGAGATCTCGGTCGTCGCCGCCCGTGGGCTCGACGGCGCCGTCGTGGACTTCGGCGCCATCGAGAACGTGCACGTCAACCACATCCTCGACGTGTCGGTGGCGCCGGCACGAATCGCTCCCGCTATCGCGCAGCAGGCCGCTGCGATGACGCGGCGCATCATGCACGAGCTCGACTATGTCGGCGTGCTCTGCGTCGAGTTCTTCGTCACGCGCGAGGAGACGCTCCTCATCAACGAGGTCGCTCCCCGCCCGCACAACTCCGGCCACTATTCAATCGACGCCTGTCTGACGAGCCAGTTCGAGCAGCAGGTGCGGGCGGTGTGTGGCCTGCCGCTCGGATCCACCGAGCAGCCGCGCCCCGCAGCCATGGTCAACCTGCTCGGCGATCTCTGGGGCAGGGGCGCGCCGGACTGGGTGGCGGCCATGGCCGTTCCCGGTGCGCGCCTGCACCTGTACGGCAAGCACGACCCGCGGCCCGGCCGCAAGATGGGTCACATCACGGCCGTCGCCGACACCGTCGAGCAGGCAATGGAACGGGCGCTCGCCGCGCGCGCCGTGCTCTGATCGAAGCGCGCAGTCGACCACGATCAGGTGAATCGAGAGGACGAGTCCCAGCCGATGGTCCGCTTCGGGCAATTCGCTCTCGACCAACGGACCTGGACGCTGACGCGCGACGATCGGCCCGTCGACCTGTCGCCGCGTCTCGTCGAGATTCTCGCGCACCTCATCTCGCAGAACGGCGCCATCGTCACCAAGGAAGAACTGCTCGAGCGGTTCTGGCCGGACACCTTCGTGGCCGAGAACACGCTCGCACGCGCCATTGCCGACATCCGCAAGGCACTCGACGACGATGCGTCGAAGCCCATGTTCGTGCAGACGCGGGCCCGTCGCGGCTATCGGTTCGTCGGCACGGCAATCGAGGAGCCGGGCCATCAACCCGGGGCGGTGGCTACGCCGTCGGCCGATCCGCTCCGGCAGTGGGTGGACGGACGTCTCGCGCTCGAGTCGCTGGACCTCTCGCTGTTGCGCGACGCGACACGCGCGTTCGAGCGGACGGCCGCCGACCTGCCGGCGTTCGCCCCGGCCCACGCCGGACTCGCCAACGCGTACTTGCTTCAGTTCGAGGCGACGCGGCCGGCCAACGTTCCCGATCGCGGGATGCTGGCCCGCGCCGTCGCCGCCGCACGCGAGGCGACGGTACGCGATCCGCACCTCGGAGAGGGATGGGCCGTCCTCGGCCATGCGCTCGCGCTCGACGGCCGCCTCGAGGATGCGCGGGCGGCGGTGCTCGCGGCCGTTCGAGTCGAACCCGGCAGCTGGCGGCATCACTTCAGGCTGGCGCTGGCATCCTGGGGCGAGGAACGCCTCCGCGAAACGGACCGTGTCCTTTCGCTCGCGCCCGAGTGCGCTGCAGCGCATCTGCTGGCGGCCATGGTGTTCATCGCCCGGGGCGCGCTCGAACGGGCGGGACAGGTGTCCACGGAGGGAGTGGCGCTGCAGCGCCGCCAAACCGAATCCGCCATTCTGCCCGCTGCAGGTCTCGACTGGGTGGATGGCCTCGTTCACGCGGCGCGCGGCGAATACGAGAGGGCGAGCGTCAGCTTCACGCGTGAGAGGTTGGGCCCGTCCGGCCGGCTCTACGCGCGCGAGTTCATCGTGAATGCCGACATCGCGCTCGGCTTCGTGCGCGTGCACATCGGCGACCGCCGTGGCGGTGTCGAGGCGTTCGAGCACGCCCTGGCCGTCGTTCCGGGATCCGCGCGTGCGACGCTCGGGCTGTTCGCGTGCGGAGCAATCCCTTCCGAACGCGTCGATGCGGCCGTTGCCGAGCTTGCCGCAGGGCAGAAGGCGGTCGAGGCGCAGCTCGTCCGGGCCGCGGTGGCGGCACACTCTGCTGATCCGGCAACCGCGGTCAGCCGCCTGTCGAGTCTGCTCGGTGCTGCGCCGCCGGGCCCGACGGGCTGGAACCTGCGCGCGGACCCGATGTTCCTGCCCCTCCGCGATGCTCCCGGCTTCGACGCGCTCTTGTCCATCGTGGCCGCGCGGGCCGCGTGACCTGTCGACGCTGGCGCGGACGCCGATTCGCGAGTACAGCTCCAAGGCCCAGGACGCGGCGATCCGGCACGTGGGGGCGACGGCCCTGGACTTTCACGCGGCGTTCGGACTCGGCGAGGACCCACTCGGTATCGGCACGCCGGACGCCGACGCGAGCCACGTTACACCGTTACACCCGTTGTGATCTACCATGGTGTAACCATGGCGCTGAACCTCAAGAACGCCGACGTCGAGCGGCTGGCGTCCGAAATCGCGCGCCTGACCGGGGAGTCCAAGACCGAAGCCATCCGCCGCGCGCTCGAGGAGCGGCGGCTCCGGCTGAAGGGTCGTTCCACGGCCAAACGGCGCGCCCGCGTGCTCGCGTTTCTGCGCGGCACGGTCTGGCCGACGATTCCGCCGGACCAGCGGGGCCGGCCGTTGTCCCGTGACGAGGAGGACGAGATCCTCGGCTACGGTCCGGACGGGGCATGACGATCGACTCCTCGGCGCTCGTGGCGATGCTGTTCGCCGAGCCGGGCTACCTGGAGCTCGTCGACGCGATCCTCGACGCCGACCTCGTCCGCGTCGGCGCGCCGACGCTGGTCGAGACCGGAATGGTGCTGGCGGGACGGCGCGGCACGCCCGCGGGCGGCGAGCTGGAAGGCCTGGTCCGCGAGCTCGGCATCACCATCGTCCCGTTCGGCGAGGCCGAGTGGCAGCGCGCCCTGGACGCATCCAATCGCTATGGTCGTGGCCGCCACGCCGCGGCGCTGAACTTCGGCGATTGCCTGGCCTATGCCGTAGCCTCGGTGGCGGGAGACACGCTGCTGTTCGTCGGGCAGGACTTCCGGAAGACGGACATCACACCGGCGCGCTGACGGCGAAGTGCTGACGGGTTCGAGAGGCAATGACTGGTTGCGCGGGGCAGCCGATGCGCAGCCATCGCATACCCCCCGACGACGAGGAACTCAACGTGGGCGTCGATGAACGCGGACAGTATGTCTCGGAAGTCGGGGTTGAGCACCACCGCCACCAGTGAACGCCCATGCGTCCAGTGCCAGCTGCCACATGATCCCCAGACGTTCGGCAGGGGACAGCGAGCGCCAGTACGCGGCATCGGCCCGCTGCTCGTCCGCAACGTTCCGGAAGATCCGGGCCTCGACCGTGCCGCGACCTTGCATGTGGCCCGATTGGACCCGCCTTGTGCTGCCCCGGCGAGGGTGCGGAGCCCCGCGGCCTCAGCGGCCCAGCAAGCGGCGGAGAAACACTGGCGCTGTCACGCCGCGAGCCGCGTGAGCGGTCCACATCTCACTGTTTCTCATCCTCCGCTCAGGACTTCACGAGAACCCGGCGATAGCCTCGCGACTGGAGGTCGTCATGGGGTTCATCATTCCGCTTCTGATCGGGTTGTTCGTCATCCCGAGTCCGGCGCCGTCGGCCGAGGAGCTCGCGGACTTCGCGCGGATCCAGAAGGCGCTGCACGAGTCGATCTACGTCGTGGACGAGCAGGGCGCGGAGCGGCTGACGCGACTCATCTCCGCCACAGACGATAGGCTGGTCCTCGAGCTCGGACCGCGGACGCTTGCTCTGACGCGCGATGAGGTCATCCGGGTGGACCGCGAGCGCGACCCGACGACCGACGGATTGCTCAAGGGCCTGGCGTTCGGTGCCGGCATGGGGTTGATCGTCAGCGGCCTCGGCGGCGGCTCGAGCACGTACGTGCTGCAGTCCATGGCGGTGTACGGCAGTATCGGTTACCTGCTCGATCGCGGCAGCAACCATCGCACGCCGCTCTATCGAGCGCCGGGACCGGCCGTGACTGCGACGGTGCGCGTGCCGTTCTGACCGCCCGCTTCCTTCGGACCGCCCACGGCAGTTCAAAGTTGACAGTTCAAAGTTACAGGAAGGGCGCTTCGCATGCGATCGATCCCGCCGCCACGCGATGGTGTAGCGTGAGCAGTACAGGAGCGACCCATGAAGATCAGCGCGCGCAACAGCTTCCCCGGCAAGGTCACGGCCATCAGCGTCGGGCCGGTCAGCACCGAGGTGACGATTCAGGTCGCACCGAAGGTGTCGATCGTTTCGGTGATTACGTCGAACTCCGCCAGGAAGCTGAAGCTGAAGGTCGGGACCAGGGCCTACGCCATCATCAAATCGGACAACGTCATCGTCGGGACCGACTGACGCCGGCGGGAATGCCGGACTTCACGACGGCGTGACCGTCGTCGTCCCGCCCGGCGAAGGCACCGGCCTTGAGCGGGCCGGCGTTTTCGGGATAGCTTCGTGACATGCGTGTCCTGCTCGCCGGCGTGTTCTCGCTGCTCTCGACCGGCGCCTTCGCCCAGGACTGCGTGGTCCTGCTCCATGGCTTGTCACGCACCGAGTCCTCGCTGCTCGTCATGGAGGAGACGCTGCGGGCCTTCGGCTTCGCCGTCGTCAACGAGACCTACCCCTCGACCAATGCGCCGATCGATCGGTTGGTGTCGTATGTCGACGCGGCAGTTGCGAGTTGCGGGACGACCGGCAAGGTGCACTTCGTCACGCATTCGATGGGCGGCATCCTGGTGCGCGCGTGGATTGGAACCCGACACCCCCCGAATCTCGGCCGGGTCGTCATGCTGGGTCCGCCCAACCAGGGATCGGAACTGGCCGACACGGTCGGGGAGCTGAAGCTCCTCGAGCTCGTCAACGGCCCGGCCGGGCAACAGCTGGGGACGAGTCCGGACAGCTTACCCCGGCAGCTCGGCGCCGCGGACTTCGAGCTTGGCATCATTGCCGGCAACCGCTCGGTCAATCCGCTCCTGTCGGCGGTGTTCGATGGACCGAACGACGGAAAGGTCTCGGTGGCCAACACCAGGCTCGACGGCATGGACGATCACATCGTCCTGCCGGTCACTCACACGTTCATGATGAACAACCCGCTGGTGATCGCGCAGACGCTGCACTTTCTCCAGCAGGGCCGTTTCGATCACGAGCTGACGCTTCGCGAGCTCTTCCGGCGCGCTACGGGCCACTGAGTCATGCTGCGCTACTTCGTCATCGGCGGCGCTGTCATCGCCGCCCTCATCGTTGCCGTGTCCTTCTACCACCCGCCGATGCGGCTGATGCCGGCCCCGGCGGCATTCCTCGACAGCGGCACGAATGCCTTCGGTGCCAATCCGACGTTGAACGCCGACCAGCGCATCCCGCTCTTCTACGCGACCAATCGCCGGCCGATCGGTCCGCCGGACAACCAGGTCTACGACGTGGCGTCCGACGAACGCCTGCACGCGGGCGTGGCCACGGTCAGAATCGGCGACGATGGCACTGCCTGGGACACGATTTACGCGTGGTCCACCGGGGCGGGCGGTGATCGCCGGCCGTTCCTGCACCTCGAGACCGTCGCCGAGCACGCAACGATCGAGCGCGACGCGCCGCTGCCTCCCGAGGCGAAGGCGTGGTTTGCGCGAATCAACGAGGCGCTCGAGCAGAGTCGCGACAAGGATGTCGTCATCTACGTCCACGGCGCCAACACCACTCTCGAGCGCGCCGCCGGACAGGCGGCACAGCTGCAGCACTTCACGGGACGCAACTCCGTGGTCGTCTTGTTCGCCTGGCCGACAGCCGAGAACTTCCTGGTGTACTCGCGGGACATGGTCACCGCGCACGGCGCGGCGCCGCATCTGGCGAGGCTGATTGAGCTCGTCGCGGAGAACACCACGGCCCAGAGCATCGACGTGTTCACCTATAGCGCCGGCGGCACCGTCGGCAGCAGCGCCCTGGCCATCGTCGGCCGCGATGCCGCGAAGCCCGGCGCCGTCGCGCCGCGGCTCGGCGAGGTCTATCATGCCGCCCCGGACGCCGACTTTCGCGACTTCGTGAACGACCTGCGCGACTATGCCGGGCGCGCACGCCGGGTGACGGTTTCCGCGAACCTGGATGACACCGCCCTCCGGCTCTCGCAGGTCGTCAACCGTGCGTCGCGCGCCGGACGGCCCGACGTTGCCGAGATCGGCGCGGAAGCCACGGGTTGGCTGCTGCAAGCCACCAGGGACCATGGCCTCGAGCTGCTGAGGATTCGGCCCGAGAACATTCCCGGCCTGTCGCGCCGTTCTCACACCTTCTGGTACGAGGACCCGTGGATCAGCAGCGACGTGCTGATCACGCTCCTGTATCACTTGCGCCCGGAGGAGCGCGGCCTGGGAGCGGGGGCGACACCGAGCGGCGCCCGCTACTGGACCTTCCAGCCTGACTATCCCGAGCAGTTGTCGAAGGTGATGGAGGCGCTGCGGCAGCGAGGGCGAGATCTGTCCCGGCCCGAGCCCGTCGAGGCCGCACCCACGTCGCGGCCCGACTGACGCCGACAGACGGCCGACCGGCTCATCGGCGTGTTGCCTGGTCAGCCGCTCGAAGGCGGCGCGAGGTCGGCCGGCCGGCACGACCTGAGGAGGTCGCAGAGCTCATCGCCGGCGGGGGCGTCTCTACGAGGACGTTTGGGCAGAGCCTACCCAGAAGGTCGCCGAGCGTTTCGGTGTGTTTTCCGCCTCGGTCAATGGGGCGATCCTCGATCGGAAGGCAATGTCGACGCCGGCCTCACCTTCACGGCCCGGCCGCTCAAGAGTGTCACGCTGGGCAACGTGGCCGGTGCGCTTTGGATGCTCCTGGCCGCGGTCGCGGTCGTCCTGCTCGTGGCCTGCGCCAACGTCGCCAACCTGGGCCCAGAGTGCGTGGGGTCTCGACCCTCGTCTATGGACCGACGGTACGCCGGCCGACACGGAGCAGCCGGCCGTCGACGACTTCGAAGCCCGAGGAGCGCGCGATTGTGTGCGTGCCGCGCACGCGGGGGTGCCACGATGGCCTGATTGCGCCGATCGGCGTCTCGCGAAACTCGCGCGGGGTGAGGCGATCGATCCGGCTCAGCGTGACCGCATGGCCGTAGCCGCGTCGTGCGTCCTGCGAGGGCCGAATGAGCGCGTCGCCCTCGCGATACAACGCGCCGGCCGACCGTGCATGGGTTGCGTCCGACACGACCGGGTTGGCGCGATGCGCGCGCCACGGCCCGAGCGGCGTCTCGGCATAGAAGAGCGAGACTTCGTCAGCGCGCGGGCCGCCGGGGACGCAGAGCGTGACGAACATCCACCACCGGCCGTCGTCGCACGCGAATGCGGTGGCGTCGCACGCATCCACGCCGTCGAAGGCGACGCGCTCGAGCTCCCACTCGTCCGGAAATCGGCGTGCGCGCCAGATCTCGACGCGGCGCCGTGCGCCGGTCTCGGGGATCATGAACCACTCGCCGCGCCATTGGAACAGCGAGGGATACGAGAGGTGATCCGGGCCGGCGAGCACCGTGCACGGTGGCCGCATCCCGTTCGGACCGAGCTCGGCGACGGCGATCGACCCCTTCGCGTCGCGGTACGAGTAGTCCTCGAAGAACACGAACGTGCGGCCGTCCTGCTCGGCCAGGAACGGATCGGCGTAGAAGTGCCCCGCGGGCGGGTTCACGATCGTGAACCGATCGTTCGATCCACGACGACGGAACGCGATGACCCACTGTTCGTGGAGCGCGCCGAGCACCTTCTGCTGCAAGCGATACCCGTACGTCTGTGCGAGGAAACGCACCATGTGCCGGTTCGTCGGCCGCCGATAGATCGCGCGCGTGTACGTGTTCGGTTCGTGGCAGGTCTCGAGCTGCTGCAGTGCGTCCCATCCGTCGCGGTGCAGGTCCGCGAGCCGGCGCATCATGAACTCCGCGCTCTTCCAGTACGCTTCGCGGCGGTTCTTGTGCAACGATCCGAACTGCGTTCCGCCAATCGATCGATAGAGCACCTTCCCGCCGTCGAGCGTATCGGTCAGCACCTGGAGGATGGTGCCCGACTCCGGGTTGCCCTCGTACATCTCCCAGAACAGGGCGGGTCCCCCGCGATAGGTGCGGTTGTCGCCGTGGTGCAGTGACCACATGCCGCACGCGGCCGCGTCGAGAATCTCGCCCTTCACGATGCGGAAGCCGAACCGCAGCAGGACGTCGAGTCCTGCATCGCGCACCTGCTGCACGTCATCCGGACGGAACCGATCGACGAACCGTTTGCGCAGCGGCTTCACGCGGAGCAGGTCGGCCCCTCGCACGAGCGGCGTCACGTCCACAGGTTCGAACGGGTCGGCACCTTCGCCGCGAAACCGTCGGTAATCGGCCGCGTGATACCACTCCCACAGCCGGTAAGGTGCCGCGGCACGCTGCCGCGCGAACCACTCGCGCCACGTGGCTGCTGGCGTGGCGTCGCTGGCGTCGACGATCACGAGGGACAAGGCGAGAAACGGCGCCGAGTCGATGTCCTGCAGGATCTTGGCGACCCACCGCGGGGCCGTCAGTCCGTCGAGCAGCACGCCAATGCGGAGCGGGCGATCGTAGACCGGGAGCTCGGATTCCGTGACGGGCGCTGCAGCCGAGAGCGGTGGGTGGGCGTCGAAAGCCTGGGAGACCATCAAGAGTAACCTCGGCGCGTCAGCCGCCGGTAGCCAAGCAAAGCGAGTGCCACCAGGCTCGGCCCGATTGCGTGCTCGTTCGTCTGGTGCGGGTCGTCGGACCCGTGCGGTTCGGGTGTGGGCATTCCGGTGTCCCTGCTCATGATCTCTCCGCGCTCACAGGTGAAGAATTGTCTTTTTTGTGGCCTGCGTGAGCTTTTTGTGTGACTGAGGGGAACCCAGGCGATCACGTCCGCGCGAAGCCGGCGGTGGAGACTCATCCATCGCTGCGCCGCACCTGACTGCTCTCCCGACATCCCTCAGTGTGGGCGGGTACTCCGGGTCGAGTTCTACGACGACGGCGTGCTCTCGCCGGCGTTGACGAGGCCTGGCGGACGCTCGCCCGCGCGATTCGCCTCGTTCTCGTTCGCGCTACCGGGGCGCCGGCGGCGCAAGCGTCAGGAGCTGCACCGTCTCGCCAGGGAGCAGGGGAACGGGCTCGCCCGACAGCCACGCGCGCTGCATGTCGCCGAAGTGCGGCGAGAGCGGATGCGCGCTCTGGCCGGCCGGCATGTGAAGAACGCCTTCGGCCTCTCGACCCGGTGCGACGATGAGCCGCTGGGACGGTCCGGTGCGTGGGGAGTGCGCGCGCGGCGTGAACACGTCGCCCGGAAGTGGATCGGCCGGCATGCGCAGCCACCGCCCGAAGAAAGGCACTGCCGACGCCAGAGGATGCGCCATGCGTGCGCGATTGTGCTCGCCCCAGCTGCGATCGGCGAGCCGGCGGCCATCCGCGGTGAGCTCGGCAATGGCCGAATCGACCGCCGCGAGAACGAGCGCGTCCCACGACGCGTAGCGGTCCGAGAGCAGGTGCATCGGCTGTTCGGAGACGAGGTCCCAGACCGGCCCCTCGGCGCGCGGCGACCGCGTGTAGTCGAAGGTCGCATCGGCATGCCTGGCGGGAAGCGTCACGAAGTCCATCACGTCCCGGACGACGGCAGCGCGAAACGTGCGGACGAAGCGATAGGCCACCGATTCGGGCGAGGCTCTGCCGCTCCACGTGCTCTCGACGAGACGGCGGGCCTCCGCATGCGCGGCACCTGATACCGGCGCTTCGCCCCGCGCGTCGCGATCCAGCGTGCGCAACAACAGGTTGCGCCAGCGATCGAGGAACAGCGCACCGTCCTCGAGCTGCACGTCGAGCATGTCCGCCGGCGAGGCGCGCTCGATGGCCATCAGCCGATCGCGAATCATCCGCGCGCGGATGCCGTCGGAGTACCCACCATCGCCGAGGCGCGCGAGCTCGGCGCCGCCCACGACCGGCGCGTTGGCCGTCCAGATGCGTCCGCCTTCCGGATCGACAATGCGCGGAACGTCCAGGGCCGCGAGATAGCCGTCCCATCGTCGTGTGCCATCGGCCCACGACTCCGGCATCAGGCCGTCGAAGCCGGCTCGCCGTGGAACGACGCCGGCAATGGTCCAGCCGATGCGCCCGCCGCGGTCGGCCGCCGTGAAGTTCTGGTTCGGGATGCCGAGTCCCGCGACGGCCACGAGGGCTTCGTCCACCGTGCGCACACGCTCGGGCCGCGTGATGTCGCTCGACAGCACGTCGGGGTCGTGTGCCACCCATCGCTGCGCGTGCTTCCGGCCGTGGGCGTCGGTCCAGACGACGGGTCCCCAGATGGTCGACTCGAACGTGATCGGCACGGAGGCGGCATCGTGCACGGGGATCTCGTCCGTGACGACTTCGAACGAATGCGGTCCATCGGGCGTGAGGTAGCGCGTCGGGTCCGCTGGATCGGGTTCGATCCTGACGAGGTCGCTCCAGTCGCCGTTGCTGTTGGTGAACCCCCAGGCCACGTGACCGTTGCTCCCGACGACAAGGCTCGGCAGGCCGGGCAGGGTGACACCGTCCAGGCGAAGCGCGCGGAGCGGTTCGGACGGATCCGGAAAGACGAGCGATGCGCGGTACCAGATGTTCGGCACGCCCAGCTCGAGGTGCATGTCGTTGGCGACCATCGCGCCCCCCGTGCTGTGTGCATCGTCCACGGCCCAGTTGTTGGAGCCAATGCCGGACGCATCCTCGGCGGTCGACGTGCACCACGGCGTCCACCCGTTGTGCCACGGCAGCGTGCTGCAAGGGGGCGCCGCGGCGATGGATCCACGTTCATGCAGGGCGCCGCTGTAGATCGAGCGCAGATCGATGACGTCCGGTCCTGGAATCCGGGGTCGCGACGCTCGACGGCCCGATACGGGTGCGTCCCACTCCGATCCAGCTACCGTCAGGAACCGGACGAGGGGTGCGGGCAGTGCGGCCCGCATCTGCCCGACGGTGCGTTCGAATGCGGGCTGCCTGCCCTGAAGCGTGTTGAACATGGCGAGGATGGTGAGGATGGCGTCCTCGTTTCGCCACGGCTCCGGTGCCGCGCCGAGGAGGGTGTACTCGAACGGGTGCGCGCCGAGCGCCGCCAGTCCGCCGTTGACGCCGGCGGTGTAGGCGTCGATGACCGATCGCCACGCCGCATCCGTGCGCGCGTAGGCCTCGCGGGCGACATGCCGGAAGCGGTGCAGGCGGGCCTGCCGATCGACTTCGAGGGCACGCGCTCCGACGAGCGCGCTCAGCTCGCCGGCCGGCTGGCGCCGCTGCAGATCCATCTGGAAGAATCGCTCCTGCGCGTGCACGAAGCCGAGCGCGCGCGCGACGTCCTCGCGGGTGGCGCCGGAGATCGTCGGGATGCCGAGCGCGTCACGCGCGACGGTGACGGGCGAGGAAAGCCCCGTCAACTCGTGCGTGTCCTCCACGACGGGCAGACTCGCCCGAAGCTGATGGCGCAGATAGCATCCGCCGCCCAGCGTGGTGAGGACGAGGACGGCCAGCAGCGCCATGAGCACGCGGAGCGCTGTCCCGAACATGGGGAACAATTATCCGCCCGCTTTCGCTCGCTTGTGCACCCGGGCACCTGTGCACCTGGGCACCCGGGCACCCGGGCACCTGTGCACCTGGGCACCCGGGCACCCGGGCACCTGTGCACCTG
>CAZJBN010000013.1:48612-54871 GCA_964543955.1 uncultured Bifidobacteriaceae bacterium | reverse complement strand
CCAGTCGATCGGGCGGCGGCGCCGGACAGATATTCCTGGCCGGGTGGAACCACGACGCCGCCATGAAGGCGCTCGGGGCAGCGCCTCCGCGCAAATAGGCCGAAGGGGCGGCCGCCGGGCCCGCCCACAGGCACGCCACAGGGAGAAGACATGGCTCGCATTCTGGACTTGCACCGTGCCGTTGCTGGGGATCCGACCCACCGTCGCCAGCGCTTCGCCCTGCGCTCGTCGATTACTCTCGCGTCACTTCTTGCTGCCGTGCCCGCCTACGCGCAGACGGCCACGGCCGTCGAATCGCGAACGAAGGCCCACGTAGAGACGCTTGCCGCTCCCGCCATGGAGGGCCGGCTCGCCGGCTCGGAGGGCGAGCGGAAGGCCGCGGACTACCTGGTCAGCGAGCTGAAGCGCATTGGCGCACGGCCGCTGCCGGGACAGGCCGACTATCGCCTGCCCTTCCAGTTCACGGCCGGGTCGAAGGACGCCGGATCCACGATCACCGTACAGCGCGAGGGCGCCGAGGCCCAGCGCTTCGATTCGCGCGACGCCGTGATGGCCCTCTCCTACTCGGACGATGGCGAGGTCACCGGCGAAGTCGTTTTCGCCGGCTACGGCCTCGTGGTACCGGAGAACCAGAACTTCGGCTACGAC
Organism: uncultured Bifidobacteriaceae bacterium; assembly: GCA_964543955.1. Taxonomy (GTDB): domain Bacteria; phylum Acidobacteriota; class Vicinamibacteria; order Vicinamibacterales; family UBA2999; genus VFZN01. The sequence goes on along the minus strand of CAZJBN010000013.1, from coordinate 54,223 downwards.
AGCTACCAGGGCCTCGACGTCAAGGACAAGATCGTCGTCGTGCTCCGGTACTTCCCCGAGGATGCGGACCAGAAGACGCGGGCAGCCGTCGCACGGTACTCGGATCTGCGCTACAAGGCGCAGGCCGCGAGGCAGCGAGGCGCGAAGGCGCTGGTCGTCCTGACCGGTCCGCGATCACCCAACGCAGGCGCCGTTGTCCCCATGACCTTCGACACCGCGCTCGCCGGGTCGGGGCTCGTTGCGACGAGCGCCAGCGACGAGGTCGCCAGGGCCATTTTCGCCGCCGTGCCGGACAAGTCGCTCGAGGCCGTGCAGAAGGATCTCGATAGCGGTAATCCGCACGTCGCGGGCTTTGCCGTTCCCGGGCTCACCTTGACGGTCAAGGCCGATGTCGAACGCGAGCGTCTGACCGGTCACAACGTCGTCGGTTACCTTCCGGCGACGGGAGACGCGGCCAACGTCAGTCGCCCGTGGGTGGCCATCGGCGCCCATTACGATCACCTTGGCCGCGGGACGACGGGGGGATCGCTGGCGGCGGGCGAACAGGCCGGGCAGATCCATCACGGCGCGGACGACAACGCCTCCGGCGCCTCCGCGGTGCTGGCCATCGCGGAATCGATCGCGCGTGAGCCGCGCAAGCGGAACCTGATCGTCGCGTTCTGGTCGGCGGAGGAACTGGGCCTCATCGGATCCAACCAGTTCGTGACCACGCCGCCGGTTCCGGTCGCAGACATCGCGGCCTATCTCAACTTCGACATGGTTGGACGCGTGACGGACAACAAGCTGACCGTCCAGGCCACGGGCACGAGCGCGATGTGGCCGAAGCTGCTCGAGCAGACGAACGTGGCGGCCGGGTTCGACCTCGTCCTGCAGCCCGATCCGTACCAGCCGACCGACGTCAGCAGCTTCAACCAGGCCGGTGTGCCGTCCCTCGCCTTCTTCACCGGAGCGCACGCCGACTATCACAAGCCGAGCGACACGGCCGAGACGATCAACTACGAGGACCTCGACCGGATCGTCGGTCTCGCGAGCGCGGTCACGACCCGGCTGCTGAACATGGACGAGGCGCCGGCGTTCACGAAGGTCGAACAGCAGTCGCCCGGCGGCGGGCGCGCAGGGATCCGCATCTTCACCGGCACGATCCCTGATTACGCGACCGAGGTAAAGGGTCTGCTGCTCGGCGGCGTGATCGGCGGAGGGCCGGCCGAACAGGCCGGCCTGCAGAAGGGCGATGTCATCGTCCAGCTTGGCGGGCAGTCGATTGCCAACATCTACGATTACACCTACGCGCTCGAGACGTTGAAGATCGGCGAGGCGGTGAAGGTGGTCTACGTCCGGAACGGCGAGACGCGCGAGACCACGCTGACACCCGCCGCCCGGAAGTAGCCGACGCGTCGCCCGGACCCGCTACCGGCCGCGGGTGATGCGAATCGTGACGACGAAGGATCCCGAGTTGTCGGCGACCTGATCGTCGTTCACGCCCAGCCAGAGCGGGCCGTTGGCCGACATGGGCAGCCCCGACGTCTGGTTGCCGATCGCAAACGGAGCCCCTCCGGCGATGCGGCCGATTAAGGCACCCGCGAGGTACTGAGGGGCCGGCGACCCTGGAGCGTGGCGCCCTGTCACCGATCCGGCCACGGTGGCGCGATCCTCCGGATCCGCCGACAGCCGAATCTCGCCAGTGCCGTTGAACTGCACGCGGTCGCCGTTTCGAACGACGACGTTCGTGGCCGTCCATTGCTGGTTGCCGGGAACCTCCACTGTCCCGGGTGGGACGACGGATGGCTCGGGCGCCGGCAGCGTGGTCGTCGTCTGCGGGAAGTTGCCGACGAAGAGCCGCGAGACCTCGCTCATCCGGAAGCGGCGTTCGCCGCCCGCGTTGAACGTCACCATGCGCGGCTCGTCTTCACGGCCGGAGCCTTCGCCACCCTCGATGTTCGTCAACCGCCCGACCAGCATCTCGCCGCCCCTCGTCACGAGCACGTGATCGTCGGTGCCGGCAGCCTTGACTTCGTTGGCGGGCGGGTTCAGCGCATCGCCGCCGACGTCGATCAGCGCGACATCGGACATCGGGATGACCCGCTGGTCGCCGGGAGTGACCCGGATGGACACGGTGTCGGTGCCGCGGTTCCACGCCTCGAAGCGGCCGGCGACGCGGTCCCCGTTGCGACGAAGCACGGTCACCTGCTCCTGTGAGACGAGGACGGCCGCGCTCGCGAGAAGTCCCACGATGACTGCTGAGGTCACGATGCGGAGATGCGTTCGCATGGGGCGTTCAGTATACGCGCCTGTTACCTTTGCCCGCCTCCGGCGGCGTCGCCTTTGACGGAGGAAGACGCGATCCGTTTGGTCAATATTCCGACCGTCAAGGCTCCCAGACATGAGGCCACGCTCGCGCCGCCGGGCGACCGTCGCGGCCCGGTCGGCCGCGTCAGCGCCCGCGCCGGATCAGGCGGATCGTGACGTTGAAGCTGCCCGAGCTGTCGGCAACCACGTCGTCGTTGACGCCGAGCCAGAGCGGTCCGTTGGCCGACATCTGCAGTGCCGACGTCTGGTTGCCGATGGCGAACGGCGCACCGCCGCCGATTCGGCCGATGAGCGCGCCCGCGAGGTACTGCGGCGCCGGCGACCGGGGCGCTTTCCGTCCCTGGAGGGATCCGGCAACGGTCGCGCGATCGTCCGGGTCCCCCGACAGCCGAATCTCTCCCGTGCCGGAGAACTGCACGCGGTCCCCATTGCGCACCGTGAAGTTGGTCGCCGTCCACTGCTGGCTACCTGGTACCTGCACCTGCAGGGTGGTCTGCTCCTGGGAGAGGAGGACGGCGGCGCTCGCGAGGGCTCCCACGACTACCGCTGAGGTTGCGATGCGGCGGAGATGAGTGTGCATAGGGACGTTTAGTATACGCGCCAGCCGAGGCACCTCCCACTCGCCCGGAACCGAGCGGGGCCGATCAGTACCCGACGAGGCGACGGGCTGCCGTTTCGATCTCCGCTTCGCTGACGAGGAACGCATCCTCGAGCGGCGGCGAGTACGGCACGGGCGTGTCGAGCGCGCCGAGGATGCGCACCGGCGCGTCGAGCGACTCGAATGCCTCCTCCTGGATGACGGCGGCCACGCTCTCGCCGATGCCGCCCGTGCGCGAGTCCTCGTGAACGATGAGCACGCGGCTGCAGTGGCGCGCGACGGCCAGGATGGCCTCGCGATCGAGCGGCACGAGGCTGCGGAGATCGAGGACGGCCGCTTCGATGCCGTCGACCGACAACGTCTCGGCGACGCGCAGGCACTCGTGCACGTACGCACCGTACGAAATCATCCCGACATCGGACCCAGTCCGGCGGAGAGCGCTCGCGCCGATGGGAATCGGTGCCGGCGCGGACGTCGGGAGCGCCTGCTTGATCCGCGGATCCCTGTAGAGGGTGATGTGCTCGTAGTAGAGCACCGGATCGGGATCGGCAACAGCCGCGGCCATGAGCGCGCGCGCGTCCTCGGGCGTGGAGGGCACGACAATCTTGAGGCCCGGCGTCCGGTAGAACCACGGCTCGGTGTTCTGCGAGTGGTACGGGCCCGCGTAGCGGAGGCCGCCCCACGGCATGCGGACCACCATCGGCACGCTCGCGCCCCACCTGTACCGGAGCTTGGCCGCGTTGTTGACCAGCTGATTGAACCCGGTCGCCACGAAGTCGTTGAACTGCATCTCGCCGATCGGGCGCTGGCCTGCCAGCGCGGCGCCGACACACACGCCGAGCACGGCGCTCTCGGCCAGCGGCGAGTTGATGATCCGATCGCCGAACTCCTGGAGGAGCGGCTTGAGCAGGAGAAAAGCGTTCCCGTACTGTCCGCCGACATCCTCGCCGTAGACGAACACGCGCGGGTCCGCTCGAAGCGCGTCGCCGACGCCGAGCATCACGGCCTCGAGGAAGGTCTTGCCCTTCCGGTCGAATGGCAGGCCGGGTTCGAGCGGCGGGAGCGCTGACGAGAGCGGCTGCGCCAGCCGGACGGATGGCTCGAGCACCTCGATCCGGGTGCGCGCCGCCGCGCCGGCAAAGACGCCTGCGCCAGCCGTCTCCGCGGATGGCCACGGCATGTCGATCACCGCCCTCGCCTCGGCCTCGACGAGCTCGCTCGCCCAGGCCTTGATGCGATCCAGTTCCGAATGGTTGATCAGGCCCTCGGCCTCGAGCCGTGCCGCATAACGTGGCAGCGGATCGCGCTTGACCCAGAAGTCGTACAGCTCGCGATCGGCATAACCGGATTCGTGGAGCGTGTGGTAGTCCCACGACGGCTGCGGATCCTTGCCGAGATACAGCATGTCGTCGTGATGCGCGTGGCCGCACATGCGCATCGCGATCACCTCGATGAGCGTCGGGCCCTGCCCGGCTCGGGCCCGTTCCGCCGCCCAGGCAAACGCGGCCGCCACCTCGTCGGGGTCCGTGCCGTCGATCGAGATGCCGGGAACGCCGTACCCCGTGGCCTTGTCGGCAAAGACGCGTGCGGCGGAGTTGTGTGCCACGGGCGTCGAGAGCGCGGTCTGGTTGTTCTCGATGCAGAAGATGGCCGGAAGACGGCGCGCCGCGCAGAGATTGATGGCTTCGTGCCACTCACCCAGGGACGACCCGCCCTCGCCGATGAAGGACACCGCCACGCGCTCGCCCGCGTCGCGCCAGAACGCCATGGCCATGCCCGATATCGACAGCGACCCGATGGCGAGCGGGGCCGTCGCCGGCAGGACGCCCCAGTCGAAGTCGCCGGTGTGCAGATCCCGGCCGTACATCGGCGGGCCGTCCTTGCCCATCTGTGCGGTGAAGATCATGCGGACGGCCTCGGCGTCGTGCCGCATGGCCAGGGCCACGCCGATGTCGCGGATGACCGGCGCGACGACGTCGCCGTGCCAGCGTCCGTTCTCGCCGCGGTACTGCGGCCCGCGCTTGAGGCGGATGGCGGCGGCGTAGATGGCTTCCTGGCCGAGCGACCGGAATCCCTTCCCCTGAAACGCCTTGTCGCCCCACCGGACCTCGCCGCCCATGAAGAACTGCTTGAGGCGATTGTCCACCGCCCGCGTCAGCACCATGCCGTGCAGGATCTCGAGGCGCTCGTCCTTCGTGAGGGATGCTGCAATCGACTCGCGCCGCAGGAACCCGTCGCAGGCATCGACGAGCTCCGCCCGTGCCTGCTCCATGCGCCTGACCGCGGTCGTTCCGGGAGTTGTCTGGTCCGTGCCGTCCGGCGCCTTGAGCGTGTCGTAGAGCCGCCGCGCCAACTCGCGCCGGAACGGCGTCCGAAGCGCTTCGAGAGCCGCGTGGTCCCGCGGCTTCAGCTTCGGTCCACCCACGCGGTCGAACACCTCGAGAACGATGCCGAGTGCCAGCGGGTGACGTTCGGTGACGAATGCCGAGAGGCGGCTGGCGAGGCCGGTGAGCTTATTGGGATCGGCGGCAACACGAGGCATCACCCCGTATTGTGCCGCATACCACCCCCCCAGGCATACGCAGATGCGCCGTCAGACACAGATGACACAGACGAACACAGATGACACAGGCAAACACAGATGCGCAGGCAACACAGATGCGCAGGCAAACACAGATGCGCAGATGTCAGGCAGGGACGCTGCGA
>CAZJBN010000013.1:32378-48512 GCA_964543955.1 uncultured Bifidobacteriaceae bacterium | reverse complement strand
AACACAGATGCGCAGGCAAACACAGATGCGCAGATGTCAGGCAGGGACGCTGCGACCGGAAGTCCGGCGGCGCGGCGCAGCCGCGCCCAACGGGGCAGGCGAGGCTGGCGGAGCGAGCCGCAGTACGCGCAACCAGGTGGCTCACTCCGCCAGCCTCGCGTGCCCCGTCGTGGACGGCCGCGTTGCGGCCGTCCGCCGGACCGACGCCGACAACCGCTGCACACGTGTCATCGAGCAGCATCGGGCTGAACGCCTCGGGGGGTGCCTGTGGCATCTGCGTGCCTCGGCGTCGTCAGTGCGATCGCGCTGGTCACGTCTGTGGCATCTGCGTTCGTCGGTGTCATCTGTGTGAGCGCCCTGGGCGTGCCTGCGGCATCTGCGTGCGTCTGCGCCATCGGTGTTTGTGTGCGTATCTGCGTCCTGCAGTACCATCCGCACATGAACATGGTGCGATTCGTCCTTGTCATCCTGGCCGCAGCCGGCGCCGCGTGTTCGTCGAGCACGCCTGCGCCATCCGAGTCCCCGGTCACTCTGGCCATCGTCAATGCCCGCGTCTGGACGGGCGATCCCGCCAACCCCTCGGCCGAAGCCGTGGCGGTTGCCGGCGACCGAATTGCGGCGGTCGGCACGACCGCCGACATCCGGGCCATGGCCGGCGCGGCGGAGATCGTCGATGCGCAGGGGCTGTTCCTCGTCCCGGGGTTCATCGATACGCACGTCCACTTCCTGGAGGGCGGGTCGCGGCTGGCGTCGGTCCAGCTACGTGACGCGAAGACGCGTGAGGAGTTCGTGGCACGCATTGGCGCTTTCGCGAAGACGGTGCCGGCCGGCACGTGGATCACCGGCGGCGACTGGGATCACCAGCTCTGGGGCGGGGAGCTCCCGCGGCGCGACTGGATCGATGAGGTCACGCCCGACCACCCCGTGTGGGTCAACCGCCTGGACGGGCACATGGCGCTGGCCAACTCCGCGGCCCTCAGCGCGACCGGCGTGAATCGCGGCGTCAAGGACGTGAGCGGCGGCGAAATCGTGCGCGACCAGGGCGAACTGACCGGGCTCCTCAAGGACAACGCCATGGCCTTCGTCGAGGGCAGGATGCCGCCGCCAACTGCGGAGATGCAGGACCGCGCGCTCGACGCGGCCATGCGATACGTCGCGGAGCAGGGCGTCACGACGGTGCACCACATGGGCACGTGGCAGGATCTCGACGTCATCGCGCGCGCCGGCAACGCCGGACGCCTGGGGACACGGGTGTACGCGGCCGTCCCGCTCAGCACGTGGGAGAAGCTGGCCGAGGCGGTGAAGGCCCGCACCCATGGACCGGAGGGCCTGGGCGATCAGTGGCTGAAGGTGGGCGTCCTCAAGGGATTCGTGGACGGATCGCTCGGCTCGCATACCGCGGCATTCGATGAGCCTTTCACCGACGCGCCGAAAGACCGCGGCTTCTTCGTCAACACGCCCGAGGATCTCTACGCGTGGATCTCGGGGGCGGACAAGGCGGGGCTGCACGTCGCCGTGCACGCCATCGGCGATCGGGCCAACCGGACGCTGCTCGACATCTACGAGCGCGTCGCCAGGGAGCACGGCCCGCGCGACAGGCGCTTCCGCATCGAGCACGCCCAGCACCTGGCGCCGGCCGAGATTCCTCGCTTCGCGCAGCTGGGCGTCATTCCCAGCATGCAGCCGTATCACGCCATCGACGATGGGCGATGGGCGGAGCGGGTCATCGGCCCGGTGCGCGCCGAGGGCACTTACGCATTCAGGTCGCTGCTCGATGCCGGCGCGGCGCTCGCCTTCGGCAGCGACTGGTTCGTCGCGCCGCCCACGCCCCTCGAAGGCATCTACGCCGCCGTGACGCGCCGGACACTCGACGACCGGAATCCGGACGGCTGGGTGCCCTCGCAGAAGATCGGCGTCGAGCAGGCACTCACCGCCTACACGCGCGGCGGCGCGTATGCGTCGTACGAGGAGAACGAGAAGGGCCGCATCGCGACAGGCATGCTGGCCGACCTGACGCTCATCGACAAGGATCTGCGGACGATCCCGGCGCCCGAGATTCGCCAGGCGAGAGTCGTCCGTACCGTGGTAGGCGGCAAGACGGTGTTCGCGCGCTGAGGCGGAGGCGACTCTGATGAGCGGCCCAAGGCGGGTCTGACGACCCGCTCTACGTGAATGCCGCTCACATGGGAGACGCCTTGTGTACCGCCGCGATTCGGCCCTACGTCAGGGCCGCTTTGTAGAGCGCCAGGAGCTTTGCCCACGCCCGCTCGGCGTCCGGCTCGTTGTAAATCGGTTTGCCGACTTCGGCCGGCATGTCCGGCACGCACCACCCGTGCAAAGCCTGGAACACTTCGACCTCGGCCGGCACCTTCGCCGCGGCAAACGCCTGCCGCAGCGTCTCCTTCGCCTCCGGCTGCCTGGCATCGTCGTTCGAGGCGACGGCGACGTAGAGGCGTGCCTTCATCTTCGGGATGAGCGTGTGCGGGCTGCCTGGCTGGTCGGTCACCAGCCCGCCGCCGTGAAAGGAGGCGCCCGCGCCGATCCGATCGGGGACGGCGGCCGCCGTACGGAACACGAGCGGACCGCCCATGCAGTAGCCCTGCGTGCCGATCTTCTTCGCCTTGTCCACCTGCGGCTGCTGATCGAGGAAGGCGACAAACGCCACCGCGTCGCTTTCGGCCGCGCCGGCGGCAGCAATACCGCCCATCAGTTTGCGGAGCGCGGCCATGTCCTCCGCATCCTGGAAGCTGAAACCCGCCATCGCGATGCCCGGCGCGCGCGTGACCCGGTAATAGGGGTTGGGAACGAGCACCGAATAGCCATCCGCGGCCAGGCGCTTTCCCATGTCCCGCATCGCCGGGCGGAGGCCGAACGCGTCCGGCCAGATGATGACGGCCGGATGTGCGCCGGCGGACGGATGAATGAACGCCGCGTCGCACGAACCGTCGGGCGTCTTCACAGTGACGTTCGTCTCCACGACGCCGGCCTGGGCGGCGTCGGCCGAGCCGACTGCGGCGGCAAGTCCTGCAGCGACGGACATCGCGACGAAGTCGCGCCGGGATATCTCGTTCGTCTTCGAAACGTCAGCGTCGTCAGCCATGGTGCGTGCGCCTCCTGGCGCGTCGGGCTCCTGTCGGGCTACTGCGATGCCGCCGGGCGCACCGTCGGATAGCTGTAGCCGAACTGGGCCTTCATCTGATCGAGGTACGTCTTGTACTTCGTCGCATCGAAGTAGTACTGCCGCATCTCAGGCCGATAGCGATCCATCGTGGTCTTGTTCATCCAGATCGCAGGCGTGTCGCCCTCGCGGAGGAAGGGCGTGTACGTCCGCTGCTTCAGCTGGACGTTCTCGAAGTAGTCGCGCGCCTGGCGCACCAGTTCCGGACGGAGCAGGAGATCCAGCACGGTGAGCGCCTGGACTCGCGCGCCGGCGTTGATGCCTTTGTGGGCAATCGGCGTCGCCATGGCAATGGCGTTCGCCCAGTTGTGCCCCGGTCCGGCCTGGAAGTTCGCCGGATAGCTGAGCGACACGGTTGGCACGGTCCACGTGACGTCGCCGATGTCGTCGGACGGCCCGCCGAACTTCTCCTCGTCGGGAATGCGCTCGCGTCCGCGCAGCGGGCCGATGGGGCCGGTCGCGAGGCCGATCTCCGGCGCCTTCATCTCCCGCTGCGTCGCTTTCGCCAGGGCAATATCCTCGTCGCTCCATGCCGGCAGCCCGACGTGGGCGATATTGGCGTGCATCGCCTCGGCGAGCGTGCGGTTGGTGTGGCGCGGCCACGCAGTGCCGAGCACGCGCGACGACCACGTCGTGTTGGTCATGAGCGCGGCGCCGTCGGCCATCCGGTCGCCGATATTCCACATGTTCCGGATCGAGTCGTCGTCGATTTCGCGGAAGTAGTACCAGACGCTCGCGTTTCGCGGTACGACGTTCGGCTGGTCGCCGCCGTTGGTGACGACGTAGTGCGTCCGCTGGGCCAGCCTCAGGTGCTCGCGGCGGTAGTTCCAGCCGCGGTTCATCAGCTCGACGGCGTCGAGGGCCGAGCGTCCGCGCCAGGGTTGCCCGGCGCTGTGCGCCGTCTCGCCTTCGAAGGTGTACTCGACAGACACGAGGCCGCTGCCGCCGCTGTCGCCCCAGCTGGTGGACAGACCGGATCCGACGTGGTTGTAGAGCACGACGTCCACGTCCTTGAAGAGGCCGGCCCGCACGTAGTAGGCCTTCGTGCCGAGCAGTTCCTCCGCCACGCCGGGCCAGATTATCAGCGTGCCCGGCAGCTTCTCGCGTTCCATGACGCGCTTGACGGCGATCGCCGCGATGATGTTGAGCGGCGTGCCGGAGTTGTGCCCTTCGCCGTGTCCGGGCGCGCCCTCGACGAGGGGATCGTGATAGGCAACGCCGGGCTTCTGCGACCCCTGCGGGATGCCGTCGATGTCCGAGCCGAGCGCGATGACGGGCCTGCCGGACCCCCACCTGGCGACCCACGCGGTCGGGATGCCGGCCACCCCGTCCTCGACGGTGAACCCGTTGTCGCGAAGCATCTTGCCGAGGTACCGCTGGGTCTCGAACTCCTGGAAGCCGATCTCGCCGAAGCTGAACACCATGTCGTTCATCTGCTGGCCGAGGTCGAACATCGCCGGCGACTGGATGTCGGCATCGACGAGCGCTTTGAGCGTCGCGACGCGCGGATCCGCAGGCGCCGGCGGGGCTTGCGGCTCGGCACCGGGCACGGCGGTCAGCACGAGGCCGACCATGACGGCCGCGGCAACCAGGTTCATCGTCCGAGTCATGAGCAGTACCACGTCGCGCTCAGCGGGCGGATGGGGTCGTCGTGCGGATCGTCGGATAGCTGTACCCGAACTGATCCTTCATCTGATCCATGTACGTCTTGTACTTCGCCTTGTCGAAGTAGTACTTCTGCATCTCCGGGCGATAGCGGTCCATGATGCCCTTGTTGAGATGGACGGCCGGCGTGTCGCCGTCGCGCAGGAACGAGGTGTACTTGCGCTGCTTCAGCTGCACGTTGTTGTAGTAGTCCTTCGCGCTCGTCACGACGTCCGGGCGGAGCACCAGGTCGAGCACGGTCATGGCCTGCACCTTTGCACCGGCAATCGTGCCCTTGTGGGCGATCGGCGTCGCCATGGCAATGGCATTGGCCCAGTTGTGGCCGGGCCCGGCCTGGAAGTTGGCCGGGAAGCTCAGCGAGACCGTCGGCACGTTCCAGGAGATGTCCCCGATGTCGTCCGACCCGCCGCCCCGCTTGTCGCCATCCGGGATGAGCTCCTGTCCGCGCAGGCTCGTGGCAATCTCCTTCGCGAGCCCGTTCTGGGCCACGCCCAGCTCCTTCTGCGTGGCCCTGGCCAGCGCCTCGTCCGCCTCGCTCCATTTCGGCAGGCCCACGGACTGGATGTTGGCGAACATCGTCTCGGCGAGCGTGCGGTTCATGTGCGACGGCCACGCGGCGCCCAGCACGCGCGACGACCACTTCGTGCTGGTCATGAGCGTCGCGCCTTCGGCCATCCTGTCTCCGATCTCCCAGAGGTTCTTGACGCCGTCGTAGTCCGTCTCGCGGAGGTAGTACCAGACGCTGGCGTTCCTGGGCACGACGTTCGGCTGATCCCCGCCGTTGGTGATGACGTAATGGGAGCGCTGCTGCAGGCGGAGGTGCTCGCGCCGGTAGTTCCAGCCGGCGTTCATCAACTCGACCGCGTCGAGCGCGGAGCGGCCGCGCCACGGAGCGCCGGCGCTGTGCGCCGTTTCGCCTTCGAACGTGTACTCGACCGACACCATCCCGTTGCCGCCGCTGTCGCCCCAGCCGGTGGCGAGGTTGCTGCCGACGTGGTTGTAGAGCACCACGTCGACGTCCTTGAAGAGGCCGGCCCGCACGTAGTACGCCTTCGTGCCGAGCTGCTCCTCGGCAATGCCGGGCCAGATCACGATCGTGCCGGGCAGCTTCTCGCGCTCCATCACGCGCTTGGCGGCCAGCGCGGCGATGATGTTGAGCGGGGTGCCGGAGTTGTGTCCCTCACCGTGCCCCGGCGCGCCCTCGATGATGGGATCGTGGTACGCGACGCCGGGCTTCTGCGAGGCCTGCGGAATGCAGTCGACGTCGGAGCCGAGCGCGATCACCGGGCTGCCCGAGCCCCAGCGCGCCACCCACGCCGTCGGGATGTCGGCCACACCGCGTTCGACCGTGAAGCCGTTCTGCTCCAGGATGCCGGTCAGGTACTTCTGCGTCTCGAACTCCTGGAAGCCGAGCTCGCCGAAGCTGAAGACGGTGTCGACCATCTGCTGTCCGAGGTCGAACATCGACTCGACATCGGCGGCGGCGGTCTCCTTGATCGTGACGACCCTCGGGTCGAGCCTGGGCGCGACGAACGGCGTGGCATTTGCCGGCGCCGGCGGCCGCTGGGCCTGAACGACGCCAGCCAGGATGACGAGAGAGGCCAGGCTGGTGATCCAGAACAGACGTGCGCGCATGAGGGTCTCCTTCGGGGTGGTTGCCGCGAATTATAGCCCGCTCCGTACCGGCCGCTCATCGGCCGTTCGAATCCGTTCGTGCTTCGTATTGGACCGGTTGGCGCTGGTCCTCAAAAAGACGCCTGACCCCTTTTTCACCATCGGTACAATCAGGCGGTGACCGCTTCGAACGCGGCCGACGTCCTCAACCTGGTCGGCTTTCTCGCAGGTGCGGCGCTTTACGCCATGCTCCTGGGGCTCGTGCTGCGCCAGCAGCGCCGCGCGGCCCGCGACGACTCCGAGCGGGTGGACTGGCTTCCGCTCGCCACGGCCGTGCTCGGGCTGGCGTGGAACGTGGGCGAGCTCGCGGCGTACGCGCTGCCTCGCCTCGGCCTCCTGCCGGAGTCGGTCAGCCTGGCCGCGATGTCCTTCCCGGCTCTGGGGCTCCTGGCAGCCGTCGTGGTCCACTCCGTCGCGCGCGGCCTGCCGTACGCGCGCGCCATCACCGGCCTGACCTACGGGTTGAGCCTCGCCGCCGCGGCCCTGCACATCGTCACCATCGTGACGGGTGATGCCACCGCGTCGACGCTGGCCTTCCAGCTCCTGACGATCGGCTTCGGCCTCGTGATGCTGCCGCTGGCCGTGATCACGCGCTCGCAGCCGAACGGGCGGCGCGCTCTCTGGATCCTCGCGCTGGCGCTCTTCGCGGTCTCCGCGACGCATCTTGGCAGTTTTCACTCGGGCACCGACAGCTGGTGGATGCAGCTCGTCGGTCATCACGCGGCCATTCCGCTCGCCTTCGCGATCCTCTATCAGAACTACCGGTTCGCGCTCGGCGATCTGTTCCTCAAGCAGGCGCTCACGCTGCTGGCGATCGTGACGCTGGCCGTCGCGGGATATTCGCTTGCGTCTGCCGTTCCGGAAGGGCCCGGGCGGGTCAGCGTGATGCTGGCGCTCTGGATTGCCACCGCACTCGTGACGCCGTGGGTCCGCCGCGTGGTCGTCCGCTTCGTGGACGGCGTGCTCCTCGGACGTACCGACTACGCACACCTGCGCGCGGACATCGCGCGTGCACTGGAGGACGAGCCCTCCGAAGCCCGGGTGCTCGACCTCGTGTCGCTGCGGCTCGCCGGCGCGCTCAACGCGCGGCGGGTGTGGTGGACCGGGGACGGAGCCGCGCCGCCGGCCGGGAGCCTCGTGTCGCGCATGGCGGTCGTGCCGACCACCGATCGGCCCCGCTACACGATCCACGTGGGCGAACTGACTGGCGGGCGCCGCCTCCTGTCCGATGACGATGCGCTGCTCGACGCGGTGAGCGCGCTCGCTGCGCGCCGGATCGATGCCGTGCGCCTGACGCTCGAACGCTACGAGACGGCGCTCCGTGAGGAAGAGATGCAGAAGCTCGCGGCCGAGGCGGAGCTGAAGGCCCTCCGCGCTCAGGTGAACCCGCACTTCCTGTTCAACGCCCTCACGACGATCGGATACCTGATCGAGACAGCGCCGCCGCGGGCGCTGACGACGTTGATGCGCCTCACGGCGCTCCTGCGCGGGCTGCTGCGCAGGGACGGTGAGTTCACGACGCTCGGCCGGGAGATGGACATCGTGGCCCACTACCTCGACATCGAGCACGAGCGCTTCGAGGAGCGGCTTCGCGTCCGCATCGACGTGCCGGCCCCGCTTCGCTCCGCGCACATCCCGTCGCTCGTGGTACAGCCGCTCGTCGAGAACGCGATCAAGCACGGCGTCGCGCCGAGCGTCGACGGAGGCGACGTCGAGGTGACCGCCAGGCGCGAGCCCGGGGATCGGCTCCGCATCAGCGTCCGAAACACCGGCGCGCCCCTCACCGTCACCGATCGCAGCGGCGACCACGTGGGGCTCGACAACGTCGAACGCCGGCTGGCCGGCCACTACGGTCGGGCCGCCAGCCTGACGCTCGTGACTGATCCGGTGCGTGGCACCATCGCAGACATCGTGCTGCCCCTGAAGGAGGCGGCCGCACAGGACGAGGCCCCACATGTCGACACCGCTGCGCGTGCTCCTGGCCGACGATGAACGGCCGGCGCGCCGATTCCTGGCCCGGCTGCTCGAGAGCTTCCCGGACGTCGAGGTGGTCGGCGAAGCCACCAACGGCCGCGAGGCGCTGGACCTGATCGAACGGCTCGAGCCCGGCCTGGTGCTGATGGACCTGCAGATGCCCGAGCTCGGCGGACTCGACGCAGCACGGCTGCTCCAGGCGGGCACGGCGCCCGTGATCGCGTTCGTCACGGCATATGACGAGTTCGCGGTCCAGGCCTTCGAACTGAACGCGGTGGACTACCTGCTGAAGCCGGTGGAACGCGAGCGTCTGGCGGCCACCCTCGATCGCGCCCGCGGACGCAGCACCGCCGAACGGACGCGCGCGCTCACTGCAGCGTCCGCCGCCATCGAGTCGGCGACGAAACGCCCGTTCCTCGAACGCATTCCCGTGCGGAAGCGAGACACGGTCATGATCCTCCCCGTTCGCCAGATCGCCTCGATCGTCGCGGAGGGCGAACTGCTCCACCTGACCACCATCTCCAACGAGCGCTTCACCATCTCGCACCGGCTGCACGCGCTCGAGGCGCGGCTCGACCCGCGACGGTTCGTCCGGCTGGGACGCGGAACCCTTGCGGCCCTCGACCTCATCCAGCGCGTGAGCCCGATGCCGGGCGGTACGCTGCAGGTGACGCTGGCGAACGGCCAGACGCTGCCGGTGAGCCGCGTGCAGTCGCGCGCGTTGCGGGAAACGCTCTTGCGCCTCTGAGAAGCGAAGACCGGCCGATCGGGAGATCGGGTCCCAGTACGCTATTCTCCCCCGCATGACCGCGCCTTCCGTCGCCTCCGTCGTCCTGCTCGGTTCCGCGCTCGTCGCCACATCCCTGACGATCCAGGCCCAAGGCGACCTGGCGGCCCGGGCACGGGCGCTGCACAAGCAGTCTCCCCTCGTCGACGGTCACAACGACTACCCATGGGCGCTCCGCGAGAAGGATCCGGCTCGCGATTTCGCCAGCGCGGACATCACCGAGCCGGTGCCGACGCTCATGACGGACATTCCCCGCCTGCGGCGCGGCGGTGTGGGTGCGCAGTTCTGGTCGGTGTATGTTCCGTCCTCGATGCAGGGCGAGGACGCCGTCACCGCCACCCTCGAGCAGATCGACATCGTCCACCGCATGACACGGCGCTGGCCGGAGACGTTCGAGCTCGCACTGACGGCCGATGCGGCGGAGCGGGCGTTCGCGGACGGGAAGATCGGCTCGATGATTGGCATGGAGGGCGGCCACTCGATCGACAACTCGCTGGCGGCCCTCCGGATGATGCATTCGCTCGGCGCGCGCTACATGACGCTCACCCACGGGCAGAACGTGCCGTGGGCGGACTCGGCCACCGACACGCCGCTCAACAACGGGCTGTCCGCGTTCGGCGAGGAGGTCGTGCGCGAGATGAACCGGCTCGGCATGCTCGTCGACCTGAGCCACGTCTCGCCCGACACGATGAAGGACGCCATCCGGATCAGCGAGGCGCCGATCATCTTCTCGCACTCCTCGGCGCGCGCGCTGTGCGACGTGCCGCGCAACGTGCCCGACGACGTGTTGAGGCTCGTGCCCGAGAACGGCGGCGTGGTGATGGTGACGTTCGTGCCGGGCTTCATTTCGCAGGAAGTGGCGGACTGGAACCTCAGGCAGTCCGCGCAGCAGCAGCTGATCCGGAACCAGTTCCCGGGCGACGAGGCGTCCGCCAGGGCCGCGCTCGAGCGCTGGCGTGCCGGGAACCCGGAGCCGAGGGCCACACTGACCCAGGTGGCGGACCATATCGACCATGTCCGCAAGGTCGCCGGCATCGACCACATCGGCCTCGGGGGCGACTTCGACGGGATCACGAGCGTCGTGCAGGGACTCGAAGACGTCTCGAAGTACCCAGACCTGACGGCCGAACTCCTCCGCCGCGGCTACTCGGACGAGGACGTCAAGAAGGTGATCGGTGCGAACGTGCTGCGCGCCTGGCGGCAGGCCGAACAGGTGGCCGCCGGCCTGCAGAAGACGCGCGGCCCGTCGACGGCCACGATCGAACGGGTGGACGGGAAGTAGTCAGCTCGCACCGACAAGAGACCACGAAACGACGAAGGAAACGAAGGGCACGAAGGCCTCATCGGGTTTCCCGAGAGATTCTTCACGGGGGTTCTCCGAGCGTTCTTCGAGCTCTTCGTATTTCTTCGTCCCTTCGTGGTCTCTTTATTACTCCGTCCGCAGCGAGATGAGCGGGTCCACCGTAGTGGCCCGCCTTGCCGGGCCAAGGCAGGCAATGGCACCAGCGACGAGAAATGCCACCGCCACGCCGGCAAGGATGATCGGGTCCCACGTCGTCGTCTGATAGAGATACGTGGACAGCATCCGGCCGGCGGCCACCGAGCCGACGAGGCCGAGCACCAGACCGATGGCGATCAGCGTCAGGCCCTGGCCGAGGACCATGGCGAGCACCCCGCGGCGGGTGGCGCCGAGCGCCATGCGCACGCCGAACTCGCGCGTGCGGGCCGATACCGACGTGGCAATCACGCCGCCAATGCCTGCCAGCGTGACGAGCAGCGCCAGCCCCGCGAAGAGCGCCAGCAGCGTGGCCGTCAGGCGTGGAGCGGCCAGCGCCTCGGAGCGGAGATCGTCGAGCGACCGGACGGATTCGACCGGCTGGTTGGGGTCCACCGCGTGCACGGTCTGCCGCAGCATGCCGGCAAAGCCCGCCGGTTCGCCCGCGGTGCGAACCAGCACCTGGCCCGCGAAGTTGAATGGCGATTGCGACAGCGGGACATAGATCTGCGCAACGGTCTGCTGCGCGAGGCCGAACTGCCGCACGTCGCCGACGACGCCGACGATGGTGTACCAGTTCTCGCCGCGATCGGTCGAGATGCGCGAGCCAACCGGGTCCGTGCCATCCCAGTAGCGGGCCATCGACGTGTTGATGACGGCCACCCGCAGGCTCTCGTTCGTGTCGAGCGTGCCGAAGACTCGCCCCCGCACGAGCGGGATGCCGATCGTGTCGAAGTACCGGTCGCTCGCGACGCGGACGTCGGTCGTCGGGCGCCGATCGGGATCGTCGGTGACGCGCCCTTCGATATCGAAGCGGGTGGTCCCCGGCGCTGAGCCCGAGAGGGGCACCGCGTTGGTGATGGCCGCAGACACCACGCCCGGCTGCCCGTCCAGGCGATCGAGGATGGGCAGGTAGAGCCGGCGCAGGGCGTCGATGTTGCCGTAGCGCGAGAAGTTGCCGTACACCTGTGCGGACAGCACGCCCTCCGATCGATACCCGGCGTCCACCTTCTGCAGCCGATAGAAGCTGGCGAGGAGGAGGCCCGCACCGACGAGCAGCACGACCGACACCGCCACCTGTGCGACGATGAGCGCCGACTGCATCCGCCGCCGGCCCGTCCCGTCGCCGGCCTGATTGCTGCCCTGCTTGAGGGCGTTGACGAGGTTGACGCGCGTGCCGACGGCAGGCAGCGTCCCGAAGATCACACCGGTCACGACCGACACCAGCACCGTGAAGGCGAGGACCGAGAAGTCGATGGACACTTCCCCGGTGCGCGCCGTGAACCGGGCCACGAACCGCGTGAGAAGTCCCACCGTGCCCATCGCGAAGAGGACCCCCAGCACACCCCCGGCAATGGCCAGGAGCGTGCTCTCCGTCATCAGCTGGCGGACGAGCCGTGTACGCCCCGCGCCGAGCGCCGAGCGCATCGCGAACTCACGGTCGCGGCCGAGCATGCGGGCCAGCGTCAGGTTGGCCACGTTCGCGCAGGCGATGAGGAGGATGAGCCCCGTGATGCCCAGCAGGATCAGCAGCAGTTCCCGCGCGCCCTCGGTGAGCGCACTCCGCACGTCGAGGGTCGTCGCCTGGAAGCCGGAGCTGGCCGCCCGATAGGCCGCCGGGTAGTCGTCCACGAACCGCTGGTTGATGGTGGAGACGGCGGAGGCTGCCTGCTCGTGCGTCGCGCCTTCCCTCAGGCGCCCGAACACGCTCAGCCCGCCGAACGCCCGTCGGTTCTCGGGAATGGTCCGCTCGGCCGCGGCCCGAAATGGGCACGCCAGCACCGGCATGTAGACGTCGTTCTCCTGCGGATAATGCGGCACGGCCGGGAGCACGCCAATCACGCGGTGCGGGCGGTCGTTCATCTGGAACACCTGCCCGACGATGCCCGGATCGCCGCCGAACTTCTGGCGCCAGTAGGTATGGCTCAGGACCAGCACCGCCTCCGCACCGTGCTCATCGTCCGAGGCGACGAAGCTGCGCCCGAGGATGGGCGTGATGCCGAGCAGGTCGAAGAAGTCGTGCGAGACGACGCCGGTGCTGACGCGGTCGGGCTCGCCGCGATTGAGCAGGTCGAAGTTCATCTGGTGGTACTCGACCAGTCCGTCGAAGACGTCCGCATGCTCGCGGTAGTCGAAGTACTCCGCAATCGCCACGCCGAGCTGCGGCTGGCCCGAGAGCGGTGCCGACTGTCGGACGACGACCAGGCGGTCGCCATGCGCGTAGGGCAGGGGCTTGAGCAGCACGCCGTTGATGACGCTGAAGATGGCCGTGTTGGCGCCGATGCCCAGGCCGAGGGTGAGGATGGCCAGCGCGGCGTAGCCCGGACTCCGGCCGAGCGTGCGAATGCCGTACTTCACGTCCTGCGAGAGCTCGTCGAACCAGGTGATGCCGCGCACGTCGCGCGTGTCGGCCTTGTGCTTGTCCATTGGACAAAAACTCCTCAACGCGCGGCGGTGCGCCTCATCCGGGGCGTGCCCGGCCTGCACGAGCTTCTCGGTTTCGCGGTCGATGTGGAACTGGACTTCGGCGTCCAGCTCGCGATCGAACCGGCGCTTCTTCAACCACGCGGTGAGACCGGCCAGCATGTCAGACGCCTTCCGCTCCCCTGAGCACCTTGGCGACGGCCTCGGTCATCCTCTCCCACGAGGCGGTCTCCTCGCGCAGCTGGCGCTCTCCGGCCCGCGTGAGCTGATAGAACTTCGCCTGCCGGTTGCTCTCGGTGGCGCCCCACTCGGACTCGAGCCACCCGGCGGTTTCGAGGCGGTGCAGGGCCGGATAGAGCGAGCCCTGGTTGACGCGGAGGACCTCGTCCGACATCTGCTGAATGCGCTGCGAGATGGCCCATCCGTGCATCGGCCCAAGGGCGAGCGTGCGGAGGATCAGCAGGTCGAGGGTGCCTTGCAGGAGGTCGAGGGGGCGGCGTCCCGGCGATAGTGTCGACATTCGACAAGAGGATGCAGCGGCTCTTGTCGGATGTCAACAAGAAGGACTGATCCAGATGGGATGAGTTGCGGGACGAAGGGCGCCGGCTGGCCACCGGCGCCCTCGTGGGTCGGCCTACCTGGCGGCCATGGACTTCGCGAGCGCTTCGAGCGTGACGTCGATCTTGTACTGCACGCCTATCTTCCCGAGCTCCTCGCTGGCCTTCGTCGGATCCCCGTTGACGCCGCTCCCCTCGAATCCGCCCATGTTGGCGCGCTTGTCCGGGCGGATCATCTTCGGGTTGACGAACCAGAGCTGCGAGGTATCGGTGATGCCGGCGTGGCTGCCGATCTGCTCCTTCGTGAAGCCCTGCTTCATCAGGTAGTCGGCGAATCGGCCGCTGTTGTAGTACTCGGGGATGAAGTGCACGCGCACACCGGTGCCCGCCCACTCCTTGTTCAGCATCTCGGCGACAGCGGCCATCCCCTTCTGGTTGCCGCCGGAATCGCCGATCATGACGATGTCCTTGAAGCCGTTGACCTTGAAGCTGCGGGCGGTGTACTCGAGGAGCTTCTGGTAGTGCTCCTGGGGCAGCGTGATGGCCCCGGGGTACCGCATGTGCCCGCTTGGGGGATCGAGGTTGCCCTCGGGCACGAAGGCCACGACAGGGCCGACGAGCGCGTTGCCGAGCTTCTTCGCGATCTCCCCGGCCGTGTAGTGAATGATGAAGTTGTGCTTGCCCATCACCATGTGCGGGCCGTTCTGCTCGGTCCCTCCGGTCGGCAGGATGACGGTGGTCTTTCCAGCCTTGATGGCGTCCCGGATCTCGGTCCAGGTTAGTTCTTCGATATAGACCGAGTCCTGCGCGAGTGCGGGTCCGGCCGCGGCGGCGACGAGCGCGATGGCCGCCAGAAGCTGGCGAAACGACATGAGACCTCCTTGGACGACTGGCGAGAATTATAGGGGACCAATGCCGTCCGGGCTGTTGGAAAGCCAACCCCCTGGCGTTAACACCTTCGGGACGCACGAACTTGCGCTTTCCAGGAGGTTTCGGAGCATGTCGAAGGCACCCCCCCGGCCGGTCGATCCCTCACTCACCCCGCGCGCCTGGCTCGAAGACAACACGCCACTCCTCAGAACGGTCGTTCGACAAGTCGCGCGCGCACGCAAACTCTCCGACGCCGACCGGGAAGAGCTCTTCTCCATGGTCTGCGCACGCCTGGTCCAGGACGACTATCGCGCCCTGCGCCGGTTCAAGGGCCGGAGCCGCATCACGACCTATCTGAACGTCCTGACCCGCCGGGTGCTCCTCGACTGGCAGATCTCGACGTGGGGGAAGTGGCGCCCTTCGGCCCGCGCGCGCGCCCTCGGTCCGACCGCCGTCCAACTGGAACGGCGCGTCGTGCGGGACGGACAGCCGCTCGTGGCCGCCCTGGATGCGGTCGAGCGATCTCCGTCGGCAAACCGGCCGCTTTCGGTCGTCGAGGCCCGGGCGCTCCTTTCGACACCAACATGGGCGCGGCGGGCGTTCGTGTCGCTGGATCACGTGGAGGTTACCGCGCCCGAGTGCCACGACCCGCTCGTCGTGCTCATCGAACGGTCCCGCCACCGCACGCGCTCCCACGTGGTTGGCTGCCTGAAGGCCGCCCTCAGTCGCCTCCCCGCCGACGACCGGCGGCTCGTGCACCTGCGACACATCGAAGGACGCCGGGTCAACGAGATCGCCGCCGGGTTCGGCATGGAGCCCAAGCGCCTGTACCGTCGACTGGCACGGGTCCACGGGCATCTGAGGACGCTCATCGAATCCATGGGCGTGACAGCCAGCCAGGCGATCGAGTGTGTGGAACACGAAGGGCCCGAGGTGCCGCTCGCTTCGTAGCCGGGAAGCGGGTCCCGCCCCCCGTGTCCAGCGTGGGACGCGCGCTGGACACCGAACCGGGTGTTCCCCCCGGAGCCACCCGGTCAGAGGCGAGACCCGAACAGTGAGACGGACTTCAGAAGGGAATACCGACCGCCCTGCCAGGCCGGTGTTCCGCCATCGCCGCGAAGTCGGTGCCTTGCCTGAGTGCAGATTCTGCCGTCGCCCGACGCCGGCGGGCGTTCACAAACTGCGCGGTCCTGCGGCTCGGGACGACAGCGCCCCTCTGACGGGGCGACGGCCTGCTTCGTGCAATGGCCTTCGTGCACGACTGGCGTGCGGAAGGACGATGGTAGGATGGCGGACGACGTCATGGCGCTCGAAGAACGACTGGCCCGACTCGAGATGACGGTCGCGAGCGGATTCTCGGAGACTGGTGCGCTAATCAAGCGTATCGACAGCCGGCTCGGCGACGTCGAAGGTCGGCTCGGCGACGTCGAAGGCCGGCTCGGCGACGTCGAAGGCCGGCTCGGCGACGTCGAAGGTCGGCTCGGCGACGTCGAAAGCGGGCTCCGCGGCG
>CAZJBN010000013.1:0-32278 GCA_964543955.1 uncultured Bifidobacteriaceae bacterium | reverse complement strand
CGGCTCGGCGACGTCGAAGGTCGGCTCGGCGACGTCGAAAGCGGGCTCCGCGGCGAGATCGGCAGTCTCGAAAGCCGCCTGCGGGTCCTGATCGAGGCAAGCCGCGACGAGCAGCGGACGATGGCCGAGGCGTTCGGCTTCACGCTGGATCGCATCGAGGCGCGCCTCGAGCGAATGCACCAGGAGCATCGGCAGGCCCA
The DNA here is from genome assembly GCA_964543955.1 of uncultured Bifidobacteriaceae bacterium. GTDB lineage: Bacteria > Acidobacteriota > Vicinamibacteria > Vicinamibacterales > UBA2999 > VFZN01. The sequence continues at coordinate 32,078 of CAZJBN010000013.1, read as the reverse complement.
CGGCGATTACGGCCGGGTGATGCAGGACCACGAACGGCGCCTCACGGCGTTGGAGCGGCATCAGAAGGACCCGCGCTCGGGCCGCTGACACCTGGATGACTATTCGAACTCATCCCTGCCTCCACGGAGCGGCACCAGAGGGCTGCACGCGGATGAGCGGCACGGACACGTGGTCACTTGATCGCCGCAACCACCCGCTTGACGAACTCGGTCTCGTTGCCGCGATGCCACCGCCACACGACGACGAGATCGTGGTCAGGCGAAATGGTGATCGTGTTGCTGCCGGCGCCGCGGGCGCCGAACACGTTGGCCGGGAGGCCCGGGTAGTTCTTGCCCTGCGAGTTGAGCCACCACAGATACCCGTAGTCCGGACCGTGCGCGCTCGGGGTGACGGCGGCCTTCACATAGGCGGGTTGCAGCACCTGCCGTTCGCCCCACTTGCCGCCGCGCAGCCACAGGTATCCGAAGCGGGCCATGTCCCACGAGTCGATCCACATGCCTCCGCCCCAACGCGTCCCGCCGCTCACCGATGCCATCTTCCGGCCGCCAATCTCGACGTAGCTGTTGTGGTACGGCACCCATCGCCACGTGTTCGACGCGCCGATGACGTCCATCACCTCGTCGCGGAACACCTCAGGCACGGGCTTGCCGAACACCCGCAGCAGCGACAGCCCGAAGCGATTGATCCGCACGTCGTTGTACTCGTAGTGCGTGCCGGGACGCTGCAGCTCGCGCGGCTTGCGCTCACCCTGGCCGAACGCGGCCGCGCCCACGAAGTCCGCGTTCTTGCCCCAGAGCTCGCCCTCCCACTCCGTCTCCTGCTGGAGGTGCATCTTCCAGGTGACCTGCGCGTTCCTCGGCGAGTCGTACCCGCCGTCCTTCACCGTCGCGCCCACCGGCTGGTCGAGGTCGGCCACCTTGCCGTCACGAACGGCAATGCCGGCCAAGGTGGCCAGCATGCTCTTGGCGACCGAATAGGTCGGGTCCATCCAGGTCGTCTCGCCGAACTCCGCGACGACGTAGCCCTTGTAGATCACCACGCCGTTGGTGGCCGCGCGAATCGTGGGCACCGACCCCAGCAGCGATCCGAAAATCCGCTCCTGATCCGAGAAGTCCTTCTCGCGCGTGGACTCGTGGCTCTGGGCAAACGTCACGGCCTCGGCGAGAAGCGCGGCGTCCATCCCCAGCTCGGCTGGTGCCTTCTTCTCCCACGTGCCTGGCGGGGGGAAGTAGGGGGCGCCGCCTTGGGCGGCCGGCAGCGACGAGGCCAGGACGAGCGCGGCCATGCCCATCCCGAGCGGTGCCAGATAACTCGAACGTCGTCTTGCGCTCATGCGGTCTCTCCGCCTCTCGAGGGCGACCCTGAAGGGTCGCCCCCACAGGTCCAAGTGTAGAGGCGACCCTGCAGCGTCGCCCCCACAGGTTCAAGTGTAGAGGCGACCCTGCAGCGTCGCCCCCACAGGTTCAAGTGTAGAGGCGACCCTTCAGGGTCGCCTGCGTTGATCAATATCCAGGACCCAGCAGTACAGCGTTCATGAAGAGCAGCATCGTGCCCTCGGCATACGCACGGTAGTTCGGATCCTCGGCGAAGGCTATCACGTGGCCCTGCCCGAGCGGCTGGTGCATGAGAAACGCCTTCTGCACGAGCAGGTCCTGGTTCTCCGGCCAGATCAGGCCCGACGCGATCAGGCGATCCTTCTTCGCGTACACGCCGACATTGCGCCCATCGTCCAGCTTGATGGGCGCGAAGACGCGGTTACCCTCGATCATCACCTGCGTCTCATCGTCCTGCCCGGCCGACAACCAGTGATCGGTGTCGATCGTGACGCGCAGGAGCGCCCCGGGCTGCGACGCAGGCCGCTCGCGATCCGGCTGTATCGCCTTGTCGTAGTCGAACGCCGCAGGGCCGTTCGGCGCGGCACCACTCGGCGGCTTGGCGCTGGCGGCCGGCGAGCCACCGCCGCCGGACGCACCGGACCCGCCAGACGAGCCCGAGGCGGGCACGTCGGGGCTGCCGTTCTTGAGCAGCGTCTTCGTCGAGAGGAGCCCGACGCTGTCGCCCGTTGCCCAGCGCGATGCCTCGCCGAGCGTCACCAGCGTGCCGCCCGCCCGCAGCCAGTCCTTGAGCCGGGCGAGCACGGCGTCGTCGATGGCGCCGGTATAGTTCCCTGAGGGCAGGACGATGACGTTGTAGTCGCCGAGTTTCGCGCGTGTGAGAGAGCTGGTGCGGACGGCCGTGACCGGCTGCCCGAACCGCCGTTCGAGCGTGTAGCGGGTCCAGCCGGCCGAGAGGGACTGCGTGGGTGCGTCCCAGGCGAGCAGCACTCGCGGCGCCTCGAGAAACGCCGCCTCGTTGCTGCCGAGCGAAATGCCCGACTCCACGTAGCTCGAGTCGATGGGAACCACCTCCGCGCCGTGAGCGGTGGCGAGCGCCGTGAGCGATTCGTGCAGCGTCGGACCGTTCTCCGCGTTCCTGATGACGATCGTGCCGATCGGATACCGGCGCCCGCCGAGTGTGAAGGGTCCCCCGACGCTGTGCATGCGGACGCCCTTCCGCAGGGCATCGGCCGTCAATCGAGCCGCGGCCGATCCCCACGGGACGAGGTAGCCGACCGTCCCCTGTACGAAGGTGCGTGGCGCCGGTGTCGCGTCGTAGGCCATCGGCACGGCAGTGGTCGCGGCCGAAATGACGGTCGCGCTCGTCACGAGCTCGACGTCGTAGAGAAGCGGCAGGCTCCAGGCCGTGATGTCGTAGATCTGGTCGGGTTGCCGCCGCGCGCGCCGCTCTTCCTGGCGCTTGATGAATTCGTCCGGCTGTCTCGTCTCCGGGTCGAGGAGGTTGCGAATCAGCCGCCCGCTGGGCTGCGCGTTCGACACGAGGTACGTGCCTGCGGGGAGCTCGCGTGTGCCGAGCTTGAACGCCTCGGTGGCACGCCGGACCTCGATGCCCTGCGTCGAGAGGTTGCGCGCCAGGAGGTCCGCGCGCGAGGGGTCCGGGCCGGGGACGAGCACGTACTCACGTACGGGACCCTTCTCGCCTTCGGCCACGGCGCTCTTGCGGTACTCGAGGAAGTTGCGCACCAGCATCTCGCGGTTCTTCGCCGCTGTCACGGCCGTGACGATGGCCGCGTTGAAGTGGTGCATGACGCCATCCCGAAAGGTGAGCGTCGTGCCGTCGTCTCGAGCGAACGACAGGCCGCGGGCCGACGCCTGTTCGTACGTCATGCCGATGGACCCCTGGAAGATGGGCCACGACTCGCCGTAGCCGGGGTAGAACGAGTCGTAGACCTCGCGGATGAAGTACGGCCACCCGCGCTCGTCGAAGCGCGCGGCGTTGGCGCGGCCGAAGAGGTCGAATGCATCGATCTGCGACTTCGTGATGTGCGGGTTGAGCGGGTCAGCGGGCGGCGCAAAGTAGTAGCTGTTATTCCCGCCCTGCTCGTGCAGGTCAACGTTGACGTGCGGGAAGTACTCGCGCGCAATTGCGATGCGCCCGCGTGTCTCGGGCTGCGTCTGCGCAAACCAGTCGCGGTTCATGTCGAACAGGTAATGGTTCGAACGGCCGCCCGGCCACGGCTCGTCGTGCTCGGCATTGTACGGTGCGGCGTCGGGCACGGCTGCGCGCCCCTGGAGATGCTGGAAGATGAACCGCGCACGGCCGTCCGGGTTCTGCATCGGGTCGATGAGCACGAGCGCGTCGCGGAACACCGCGTCCACACCGGCATCGCCCTCGGCGGCCAGGAGGTGATAGGCCTCGAAGAGCGCGGCATCCGCCGACGAAATCTCGTTGCCGTGGACGCCGTGGACCAGCCACACGACGACGGGCAGATCGCGGACGAGCCGTTCCTGTTCGTCCGCCGGCACGCCGCGCGGGTCGGCCAGCTTCTGCAGGTCGGCCTTGACTCGATCGAGCTGGGCCATGCGTTCGGGGCTGCCGATCGTCAGCAGCCACAACGGCCGCCCTTCCCACGTCCGCGCGTACTCCACGAGGCGCGTGCGCGTTGGCGCGGCCTTCTGCAGGGCCTGCAGATAGGCGCCGATCTGCTCCGGCGTCGAGATCTCGGCGCCGGGCTCGTGGCCCGCCACTTGCGCGAGTGTGGGCATGCCCGGGTCGTATTTCGCACCCGGCCAGAACGGCGTGTCCTGCGCCGACAGCCGCGGGCCCGTGCCGCACGCGAGGACGAGAGCGAGGATCAGCCTGCAGGCGGCAGGACGAATGCGGATGGACAGAATCATCCGTGATAGCTTACCCGCTCCGTGGCCAGGGAAAGCGCAGAGGGCCGTAGACGAGGGGGCGCGAGATGCGGGTGACGAGGACCGACCGACATGGCAAGTCGTGACCACGGACTGCTCCCGCCCTGGGGGCAGGCGGCCATGCCGGCGCCTCCGCCGTTCACGCTTCCGAATATCCGCCGCACCATCGGCCCCGGCATCATCGGACTCGGCCTGGCCATCGGCAGCGGCGAGTGGCTGCTCGGACCATCGGTCATCGTCGCCTACGGCGTCGGCTTTCTGTGGATCACGACCGTCTCCGTCCTGCTGCAGGCCCTCCTCAACCTGGAGATGTCGCGCTACACGCTGTCGACCGGCGAACCGATCATCACGGGCTTCATGCGGACGCGGCCCGGCCCGGCCTTCTGGGGCTGGACCTATGTGATCCTCGCGTTTCTCCAGTATGGGTGGCCAGGCTGGGCGCTTGCGAGCGCCACGGCCACGGCGGCCATGTGGCTCGGGCGCCTGCCGACGGAGGCCGACTCCGGGCTCGTCCTGCTCTTCGGATATCTGACGTTCGGCCTCTGCTTCGTCATTACCCTGTGGAGCCGGAAGGTCGAGCATGCGGTCGAGCGCGCGATGTGGATCATGATGGGCTGCATCATCGCCTACCTGATTGCCATCGATCTCTTCGTCGTCTCGGCGGAGAACTGGGGGAACGTCCTGTCGGGATTCCTCAACGTCGGCCGGCTGCCGCCAGGCGCCGACTGGCTGCTTCTCGGTGCGTTTGCCGCGTACTCCGGCATCGGCGGCATCGGCAACGCCTTCGTCACCAACTGGCTGCGCGACAAGGGCCAGGGCATGAGCGGGACGGTGGGCTACATTCCGGGCGGCCTCGGCGAGAAGGTGACGCTGTCGCCGCAGGGCAACGTGTTCGAGGTGAACGAGGAATCGCTCGCGCGGTGGCGCGGCTGGTGGAAGTACGCGAACGTCGATCAGTGGATGATCTTCGCCGTCGGATCCATCGTCGGCATGGCGCTCACCTCCGTGCTGACGCTGCAGCTCGTCCCGGCCGGAACCTCCATCGGAGGCTGGGCGGTGGCCAACCTGCAGGCCGAAGCCGTAGCCGCCGCCCACGGGCGCGTGTTCTGGTATCTCACGACGATCTGCGGGATCTGGGTCCTCTTCTCCACGCAGCTCGGCATCGTCGATGGCGTGCCGCGCGCGATGACAGACGTATTGTGGTCCGGGAGCGCGGCGGTGCGCCGCCTGCGTGGCGACGATGTACGGCGAATTTACGTGCCGGCCATCATCGCATTCGGCGTCTGGGGAGCCATTGCGCTGAACCTGGCCCAACCGCTGACGCTCGTCATCATCAGCGCGAATGTCGGCGGCTTCGTCACCTTCTGCCTCTCGCTCCACACGATCGTCGTCAATCGACGCTTCCTGCCGCCGGAGCTGCGGGCGCCGTTGTGGCGAGAGGTCGCGCTCGTTCTCTCCGCGCTCTTCTACGGGTTCTTCGTCGTGCTGGCGCTCTGGGCTGTTCTCACATGAGGCTGAGCCGTATGCACACGCCCGATCTGACTGACGTCAACGAGGCCCGAAACGAGATCGTCCGCAGTTCGGCGGCCGGCGCGCCGTTTCTTATCGCCTTCGGCACGACGATCTTCCTCACGGGCCTCGCCGCGTTCTTTCTGCCAACGCGAACGGCCGCACTCATTCTGCTCTTTCAGGGCAATGCCGCGCTCCCACTCGCCTTCTGGCTGGAGCGGCGACTCGGCCGGGGGCGGATGTCGCCGAGCAATCCCCTCAAGCCGCTATCGATCCAGCTGGCCATGTCTCAGATCGCGGCCTTCCCGGTCATCGTGCTCGCCTTTGCGCTCGCCCCGTGGTCGGTTGGCGCCGCCGTCGGCGCTGTCGCCGGCGGCCACTTCGTGCCGTATGCCTGGCTGCAGCAGACGAAGATCTACATCGTCACCGGCACGATCATCTCGGTCGGCTCGCTGGTGATCACGCTTTCGCTCCAGCAGAGCGCGCTGCCGTGGACGCTTCTCTTCATTGCGGCGATCTACTGGGTGAGCGCCGGCCTGCTCTACCGTCATGCCGTGCGATTCAGCAAGACGGACATGAGGAGCTCCTACGCGTCCGCGAGCTGAACGCGGGTCCGCGCCGATCGATCAGCGCGAAAGTTCCATCATCTCGAGTGCCGCCGTCAGCGCCATCGCACCTCCGCGGTCGTCGGCGCCGCCGATGGCCGCCCGGTCCAGGTAGTACTGCTTCGACGGACCCGATCCCGTTCCCGTGCAGACGTCGAGCAGCGTCCCATCCGGGGCAATGCGCGCCAGCAGCCCGTGCCAGGCGCGGTCGATCACGGGACGGTAGGCCTCATCGATCCATCCGAGCCGGACGCCGCGCGCCATGGCCGTCACGGTCATCGCCGTGACCGTGAGCTCGCGGTAGCTGCCGGGCTCGTCGACCACCTGCCGCCACATGCCGTCCGGCGCCTGGGTGGACACGAGCGCGTCCATCAACTGCCGATACGCCTCGAGGACACGCGCGCGCTCGGGCCACGCGGGGCCGAGGTGGGTCAACGCGTCCATCAGGCCGAAGGCCGCGAAGCCGTTGCCTCGTCCCCACGCGTGCGGGGCGTCGACGGCGTGCACGAACAGTCCGTCCGGGCGCTGGAGCTTCGAGACATAAGCGGTGAGCAGGCGGGCGGCCGCCTCTGCATATCGACGGTCGCCGGACTCGGCTGCAACGCGAGCCCACACGCTCGTCGCCATGAACATGTCGTCGGTCCAGGCGCGGGGAACGCGGACGAGCTCGCCAGGTCGATCGGGCAGGATGAAATCCGCCGCTTTCCGTGCGAGCGCGGAGGCGTCCTCGCGTCCATCCCACGCGCCGAGGTCGGCGAACGCCAGATGGCCCGCGAGGCTCGTCAACTGATGCGGTTCGGCGATCGAGGGCGTGGCGCCGGAGAGGAATGGCTGCATCTCTGCGAGCGGCTTGTCGCGGAGCGTCGCCTCGCCGGTCGACGCCGCCAGCCTGAGAGCCCCTGACCACGCGAGCGCCGGGATATAGCTCATCGAAGGGTTGGCGGGATAGCGGCGCACGAGCACACGCGCGACCTCCAACGGCGACCGTCGGTGCCGGCCATCCATGGCCGTCCGCATGGGCGACGGCTCCAGGTCACCCCGCATGGGCAGGAGCGCGAGGAGCGATGCTGCGGTCGACGCCAGCTGGTCGGGAGCGGCTGAGAGCTGAAGCGTCGCGACGCGGCCCAATCCCGCCGCGCCGTCGGCGCCCAGGGCGGCGGCGAGCGAACCTGGCTGGGGCTCGGACGTCCCGCTCATCAGGGCCGCGCCGGCAGTGTTGGCCGTCCACGCAATCCGATCGCCGATGCGCAGGTCGATGACGAGGTCCGGCGCCTGCATGGCGATCCAGCGCCAGGCGAAGCGCGATTCCGGATCTACCTTGTCGTTGAAGAAACCATCGGCCGGCGGAAACACCGGGCTGGGCGCCGCAGCCGTCCCAGGTGCACCAGCGATGCCGCTGCACCGATCGACGTAGACGCAGGGCAGCGCCGCCACCTGCCAGCTCTCGCGAAACGATGCGAGCGCAGGCAGCGTGAAATACCACTTCAAGAGGTCGACGACCGCCCCTGCGCCTTCCGGCGAACCGTCGAGGCCGCCGACGATGACCAGCCGGCGATCGGCCGGCCTCATTGGTCGAGTAGGCTCGAGGCTCCACATCCTCCGGCCGCTTCGCGCCATGCCGGCGGCGTCCACGCGGTGGGTGCCCGGGTCGTTCGTCTCCACCTCGCGCAGCGACTGCCGAAGCGGATCGGGCGGCGCCTGCGAGGAGGCCCCGGCTGCGCACACGAGCACGGCCAGCGAAACGGCGACGAACACGCGCGCCACGCCGCCGAGTGTATCAGCGGTGCCGCGGCCGTCGTGCGAGAAGAGGTCGAATGCCTCGACCAGGGAGCAGGACGATTCGGTCAGGCCTTGCGGTCCACATCAAGACCGACGGCGCGCATCAGCGCAATCGCGTTGCTCCGCGTGACAGGCCCCGGCTTGACGCGGTAGTCGAAGCGCATCTCCTGTCCGTCGAACCAGTCCTCGAAGTGCACGTTCACGGCTCGCGGCGCCAGATCGTCGGCGACGCGCGTGAGCGCCAGGTCGTGCGTGGTGACGAGGCCGATCGATCCGCGATCGACCAGGCTGGACAGCACGCCTGAGGCACCGGTCAGGCGATCGTGCGAGTTCGTGCCGTGGAACAACTCGTCGAGCAGGAAGAGCAGCGGAACCGGGCCGTCCGCAAGTCTCGTCAGCTCGCGAATGCGCGTGATCTCCGCATAGAAGCGGGATTGACCCTCCTGGAGCGAATCGTGGATGCCGAGCGTGGCGCCGACCGCAAGAGGGGTCAGGCGCAGGGCCTCGGCCCGCACCGGTGCGCCTGAGAGCGCCAGCACGGCATTGACGCCCGTCGTCCGGAGCAGCGTGCTCTTGCCCGACATGTTCGAGCCGCTCACCACGATGAGGCGTATCTCCCCGTCGAGCGATACGTCGTTGCGGACGGCACGAGCGGCGGGCAGCAGCGGATGCCCGAGCGCGGTGCCGACGTAGCAACCCGCAGCCCCTGCCGTGTCCGACAGCTCGACGATCTCCGGGAACGGATCGTCGGGGTGCTCGTAGCGGTACGCGGAGAGTGACACGAGCGCCTCGATCTCGCCGACCGCGGTGAGCCATTGATGGATCCGCGTTCCATGCCGGCGGCGCCAGGATTCGATCGCCCACGCCAGGTGCGTTCCCCAGAGCACGGTCGCGGCAAACGGCGCGAAGAACACGTTGTGCTGCCAGTCGTGCATGGCGACGAGCCGATGCAGCTTCCGGATGACGGACGACGCGGGCTCGCCGCCGGTGTCGAGCGTGCTGCGTATGGCCGCCAGCCGCGGAGCGGCGAACTCGACACGCTCGAGCTCGGCGAGCAGATCCGACAGGATGTCCAGGTCGCGCGCGGGACGGTCAGCCGTGTGAAGCACGTGGTCGATCGTGGTGCGCAAGGGCGCGACCGACACCATCTGCACGAGGAGCGCGATCACGAAGAACGTGGCACTGCCGGTCATGGCCATGACCGCCGCGCTCGTGACGGTGACGGCCGTGAGGGCCATGTAGATCGTGCGCAGCCATGGACGGCCCAGCTGCACGGGCCCCTCGGCCCAGCCGACGAGCGTCTCGGACTCGACGGCCGCCCTGACGTCGGCACCCGCGAGCGACAACCGCTCGCGAAGATCGAGCGCCGGTGTCAACTCCGCGACGGCAGCCTGCCGGGCGCGAACCGTGATCGGGTCGGCCGGGGTCATCAGCCACGCGGCGAGCGTCTCTTCTCCGGCGCGGGTCCGCGCAATCGACAGCAGCTCGAACAGCGAGCCGCGTCCGAAGAGGTCCAGGTCGCCGGCATACGGGTGATGATCGTCGCGGAAACGATCGCCGGGTTCGCCGGTCCCGGCCCACCGATCCTCGATGCGCGCCAGTCCGCGCTCGTAGAAGCCGATCAACGCGAGTGCGCGATCGCGCGCGCGAATCACGCGGTCGTGCCGGACGACGAGCGCCAGGAAGAGCGCCGCCGGCACGAGCAGCGTCCAGGCGGACAGGCTCCCCCGCCAAACGAGGACGCCGACGACGACGGCAGCCGCGACTGCGGCGAGGCGGAACTGGCTGAATCGCAGGTCCGATCGATCCAGCTGCCGGTGGGCGGTGCGCCAGCGCTCGAGGCGAGCGTGGTATTCGGCGAAGGGGGCGGTGGCCACAGCCGTTCAGCGATCTGCCGTCGGCGACGAGACGGGCCGTGCGGCCCTCACGGCGCCAGCGCCGACGCCTTCCACGTCCATTCCATCGACGTGGCCTTGCCGTCGTTCGTGCCCTCGATCCGTGCACGGAGGCTGCCGCCGGCTTTCCAGTAGATGATCCGCTGCGGAAAGTCGTGTGCCGGGTTCTCGAACACCACGCGCTCGCCCTCCAGGCTCTTCAACGGAAAGAGCGTGGCAGGGCTCCGGCCGTTGGGCATCGAGAGATAGATGAGGACGCCCTCTCGTTCCTCGATGCGGATGAACTCGAACTCCGCCATCCGCCCGTCTTTGATCGTGCGGTGCATCCCGACCATCGCGCCGCCCGCCGGCGCCATCCAGTGCTCCTCGTGATGCAGCGCGCCGTCGGGGCCTGCCCATGAGCCGGCCAGCCAGGCCAGTTGCCCGATCGCGTTCGACGGCTGTGCCATGGCCGCCGGCCGTCCGTTGAGCCATCCCGTGCCGAACGCCACCGCCACCATGATCGCCGCGAGCCGGAGCTGATTCCTCATCCGGGCAGCGTATCAGCGATCGCGGTCCGGCGAACCACTCTGGCCACCGCGATTGTGACCGCGCCGGGCCGCCCCCGTCTCAGACGCCGTATCGATCCGGATCCCAGGCCAGTCCCAGTTCGCTTGGCGGGGCCATGTAGCCCGCCAGGGCCGAGGCCGCGACCACGGACGGCGACGCGAGATAGCCCTCCCCGCCAAACCCCATGCGGTTCTGCCAGTTGCGATTGAACGAGGTAATGGCGCGCTGGCCCTTCTCGAGTGCATCCGGCCCCTGCCCGAAGCACGGTCCGCACCACGACGCCCGGATGTGTCCGCCGACAGAGCGGAAGACGTCGGCAATGGACTCGCCGCCCAGGCGAGGATCGGGCCGCTCGATCTGGTGCTTGACGCCGCCCGATCCCGGGAACACGACAAGCTCCTTCTGTGCCCGCGTGAGCCCCTGCGCCCGCGCAGCCACCAGCACGAGCGCCGCCGACAAGAGGTCGTCGTAGCTGCCGTTCGTGCAGGACCCGATCATCGCCTTGTCGAAGGTGATCTGCTCGCGCGCGACCTCCTCGGCTGGGAACGCGTTGCCGGGGCTGAACGGTTTGGCGATCATCGGCCTCACGTCGTCGAGCGCCAACTCCTCGTCGATGTCGAAGACCGCATCGGCGCCGCAGGCAATCTGCGGGTACGGCAGATCGCTCATCCCCTTCTGCCGATACCACGCATACGTGGTCTCGTCGGGGGCGAAGATGCCGTTCAGCGCCTCGGCCTCGGCCATCATGTTGGCAATGGTGTTCCGGAAGGCGATGGGCAGCTGTCGATCGCGATCGACGAGCTCGACCGACATCCCCTGCGACTGTCTCGTTCCCCAGCGCCGGAGCAGCTCGAGCACGATATCCTTGCCGGTGACCCACTCCCGCAGCCTGCCGCCGAACGTCACACGGCGCTGCTTCGCCATCGTGAAGTAGATGTATCCCGTCGACCACCCGAACCCGAGCGTCGTGGAGCCGACGCCCATGCCGACCGCGCCATACGCGCCGTAGGCGCGCGAGTGGGAATCCGCGCCGGGGATGAACTGGCCCGGCAACACGAGCCCCTGTTCGGGGAAATAGAAATGGAAGATGCCGTCACCCGGCGTGGCGTAGTACGGCTTGCCAATCCCGTGATGTGCGGCGAACGCGCGCCCGATGGCCGTCTGCTTGTCGTCGTCCTGCTTGCCCGTGAAGACGAAGTGATCGTTGGCCACAGCGGCCTGGCGCGGAAAGATCGCGTCGCCGCCGGTGATCTGGTTGAAGGTATGGATGGAGAACGGCGCCGTGCCGTCGGAAGCAGGGAGCAGATCGGCGTAGACGCGAAGCGTGGCCCCCGGACCGACGTCGGCCTGCCTGTCCACACGATGTGCCCAGACAATCTGCTCGGTCGTGGACATCCGGCGTGCGCGTTCGGCGTCCGCCCACTCGATGACGGGCGTGCGCTCGACCGACGAGCGAAACTCGCGCCGGCCGACGGCGAAGATGCCGCCGCTCTGCCGGATCTCGTCCTCCTTGGCGCTGAGGGGCACGGGCGTGTAGCGCCGGCCCTGCGTCACGTTGGCGATCTCGCGCGTCACCGGATCGAACGTCAGCTCGTCGCCATCCTGCGTGTCGGCCACTGCCTCGGGACTCTGCACCACGTGCAGGCCGAGGTTGAACGCGTTTCGCCGGAAGATGTCGCCCATGTTCTGCCCGGCGATGATCACCATCTCCCTGCCGACTTCTTCCGCGATGGCCTTGAGCCCCGCCGGCGACATCTCGCGCGAGCTGCCGATCGCGAACCGATCGCCGGCGACGACGAAGGTCTCGCCCGCATGGACCCTCGCGCGGAAGTCAGGCATCAGATAACGGAACGCCCCGGCCTTCCATCGTTCGTCCAGCGTCTCCAGGCTCTCGGAGACGCAGTCGGCGGCCGGCGTGATCTGGTCCGTGTCGATCGCGTCGAGCTTCTTCCCCGGCGTGCGCGGATCCCAGAAGATGAGCGCCGTCCCGCGAATCAGGTGACTGGATGCGGCACTCACCAGGTCGGATGGTCGTGGGCCCGGCAGCGTGTCGAGCGTCATGCCGGGCTTCAGGATGGCTGGCTTGGCGACTTGCATAACCCTTCGATCGTAACGTACTGCGCGGCGATGAGCCGGAGCGCGGCCGGACTCGTGGATGCGACCCTTCAGGCTCGCCAGCCGGAGGCGCCGCGAGCCGCGACCTTGTACAATCCGCCCATGAGATTCCGCCTCCTCGCCTTGTCGCTCGTGGTGTCTGCCATCGTTGCTCCCCTCGCGCAGGAGAAGGTCGACCGTGACATCGAGTGGAAGATCCGCCGCGAAGCGACCGAGAACTCGCAGATCCTGAAGACGCTTCACGTGCTCACCGATGTGTATGGCCCGCGCCTGACGGGGTCTCCGAACTTCAAGGGCGCGGCCGACTGGGTGGTGACCAGGACCACCGAGTGGGGCCTGGCCAATGCGCACCTGGAGCCGTGGGACTTCGGGCATCCCGGATGGCTGAACGAGCGACTTGCCGTGCACGTCGTGTCGCCGGTCAAGGACGCGCTCGTGGTCGAGGCGCTGGCCTGGACGCCTGGCACCAACGGGCCGATCACGGCCGAGACGGTGTCGATCGAGGTGCCGCTCCGCCCGACGAAAGAGCAGCTCCAGGCGTTCTTCGACGCCAGTCGCGCGAAGGTCAAGGGGAAGATCGTGATGGTCGGCGTCCCTGTCCAGGTGCGCGTGACGATCCTCCCGCCGCATACGCGCCGCGAGGACAACGACGTCCGTGCGCAGTTCAACCCGGCTGGTGCTCCGGCCGGGCCGCCGTTCGGACCGCCGGGCGGACCTCAGACGCCGCCCGATCCGAACATCGTCCCGCCGGCGCAGGTCGCCGAGCAGGTCGATCAGTTCCTCGTCGCCGCCGGCGCCGTCGCCCGTGTCAACGACGGCGGCCGCGATCACGGACAGATTCGCGCGTTCAACAACCGGACGTTCGACGTCGCGAAGGCGGTGCCGACCATCGTCATGCGCAACGAGGACTACGGCCGCCTCCACCGCCTGATGGGGTCAGGTCGTGCGGTGCAGCTGGAGCTCGACATCGTCAATCGCACGTTCCCCGAGGGGCGCACCCAGTACAACGTCATCGCCGAGATCCCGGGCACCGACAAGGCCGCGGAGGTGGTCATGCTCGGCGGCCATCTCGACTCGTGGCACGCCGCGACCGGCGCCACCGACAACGCCATCGGCAGCGCGACGATGATGGAGGCGATCCGGATCCTCCAGGCGATTGGCGTCAAGCCCCGGCGGACAATCAGGCTGGCCTTGTGGAGTGGAGAGGAGCAGGGGCTGCTCGGGTCACAGGCGTATGTGAAAGAGCATTTCGGAACCTTCGAGAACCCGAAGCCCGAGTACGCGAACTTCGCAGGGTATTTCAACATCGACTCGGGCACCGGCCGCGCGCGCGGCATGACGGTCTTTGGCCCGCCTGAGGCCGCCTCAATCCTGCGGCAGGCCACGGCGCCCTTCGAGGACAACGGCTTCTTCGGGGTGATGGCGACGACGAGCCGGCGTCGCGGCGGCACGGACCACACGTCGTTCAACGAGATCGGGCTCCCGGGGATTGGCGTGCAGCAGGACCCCATCGAGTACGGCACCTACACGTGGCACACCAACCTGGACACCTACGAGCGCGTCATCGAAGGCGATGCGCAGCAGAGCGCAATGGTGATTGCGGCGGCGGTGTACCACCTGGCGATGAGGGATGACCTGCTGCCGCGGCTGCCGAAGGCCAAGATGCCGCCGCTGCCGACGCCATGAGAAAGGGGACAGGCGTCTTTTTTTCTTCAGATTGTCCGCAGAAAAAAAGACGCCTGTCCCCTCTTCTCAGGGCTGGAACACGCGCGCGACGGTGTAGGTCGAGGTGACGAAGATGTCGTCGAGCGCGAGTGCCGCCTTGTAGTACTCCTCCATCCGATCCGGCACCCAGAGCCCGAGCTCGCCCTCGCGGCGGTAGGTGACGGTCACGACAGCCCTCACGGCGGGGTCGGCGGCAACGGTCTCCGTCTTGACGACCACGCCCGTCGACGACTCGATCCACAGCCGTCCTGTCAGGGCGAGGTCGCGGCCGCGCGTGGTCTTGACGAGCGTCGGGCGCACCGTCTCGGTAAAGGACACCCGCTCGACCACGCGGCCGCCAATCGATTCGTCCGCCTCGTGCGCGAAGCGGAACCGCTCGCGCACGTCCGGGTGCAGGAGCATCATGCCCAGCGTCGGGATGTTGATGGTGCGCGAGACGTTGCCCAAATCGTGACGCCGGCTGTCGTGGTGAACCGCGAGCGCGAGATCGAACGCATCGGGGTTGCCTCGAAACAGCCTCACGAGCCGATCGTCCTGGCTCCGCGTTTCCTTGCCGTCGACGAGGAACGGGTCGCGGAACGGCAGCCAGCCGCGGCCGGGCCCGAGCTGCACGAGCAGGAATTCCGACTTGACGCTCCGGCGGGCCATCTTGCCGCCGGCCATCATCCCGCCGCCGGGGTTGCTCCGCGAGAGGTTGGTCCCCGGGTTGTTCGGCCGCTCGAGCCACTGGACGGACTCCTCGTCCATGGCGAGCAGCCAGAATGCAGTCTCGTACCCGACCGTGTAGCGGCCTGCCCGTTCGAGCAGGTCGTCCAAGGCAGGCTGTGAGGAGGCCGCAGGCGTGCCGACCACCAGAACGACCGCGGTCCCGACGGCCATCAGGGTCTTCATGGCTCCTCCGCGGATTCTACTGGATCGAGAGTCGACGCGGTGTGAAAGCGCCGGCAGCCTCGCAACCCGTGGCGAGTCGCCTCGGGCGATCAAAGCAGTTGACGGGCGATCCTGATCCGGAGCGCGCGCACATCGTCGCCGCGCAGCTCCTTCAGGGCGTAGGTCGTGAGCGCGACCACCATCTTCTTCCGCCACACCAGCTCGAAGTCGGTGTTGTCCATCGGCTTGGCGACTCCGTACGCCGCCTGTGCGGCCGCCGCAATGCGCTCGTCGGTGAGCCGCTCACCGAGAAGGAGCGCCTCGGCCTTTGCCGCAGCCATCGGCCGGGACGCCACCGCCCCGACGACGATTCGCGCCGATTCGACGATGCCGGCGCCGTTCAGGCTCGCGACCGCCGCGACAGATGCGACGGGGAAGTCGAACGACCCGCGGCGGCGCAGCTTCCAGTAGGCACTGCGTGCACCACCAGGGTCGGGCACGATGATCTCAGTGAGGATTTCGTCGGGACGCCGCGTCAAGTACTTCATCCCATCGTTGTCATAGAGGTCGGAAACGGCGATCTCCCGCTCGCCGCCTGCGGACACCAGCCGCACGCGCGCGCCGAGGGCCTGGAGCATTGGCGCCGTATCGGTGGAGGAGACGGCAAGGCACTTCGGGCTCGACGTCGCCACCCAGCACGTCGCGCCGTCCTTCTTCATGCAGAAGTCGATGGCGCGCCGCCACTCCTGGCTCTGGTCGTAGTACGTGCAGCGCGTGTCGAGGCAGAGGTTGCCGCCGATCGTGCCCAGGTTGCGGAGGTGAGGCGTGGCCACCTGCACGGCCGCCTGCCACAACCCCGGCGCCGACGCGCGCAGACGCTGGTCGCGTACCAGCGCGGTCAGCGTGCAGCCTGCGCCAATCCGCCAGCCGTTGCCGTTCTCGATGCGGTGGAGATCGCCGATGCCGCGCAAACCGATCACGACACGGGGTGTCTGCTGCCTGCGCTTCATGTTCGGCAACAGGTCCGTGCCGCCGGCAACGAGCATGGTGTCGGCCGGCGACTCGGCCAGCCGCATCGCGGCGTCCTCGATGGTCGTCGGGGCCAGGTAGGTGAAGCGCGGGAGGCGCATCATGACCGTACCCCCGCCGTGCTCTCGATGCCGGCTTCCGCCTTGCGCGTCGACTTCTTTGCCGGTGCGTTCGACGCGCGTCCGTCACCACCTTCCCACGGCGGCGTCACCATCAGCGGCTCGGGCCACGGCACGTTCTCCGGGAACGCCGATGGCCCGACACGGGCGGGCTTCCTCTCCGCCTTCATCCTGAGCGCCTTGAGAATCTTCTCGGGCGTAACGGGGATCTCGTCGATCCGTACGCCGACGGCGTCGTACACCGCGTTGGCGACGGCCGGCATGATCGGCAGGAGCGGCCCCTGCCCCACCTCCTTCGCGCCGAACGGCCCCGACGGGTCGAGCGACTCGATGAGGTCCGTATGTACCTCCGGCATCTCCATGAAGGTCGGGCTCTTGTACTCGAGGATCGACGGAAACTTGTGCACGAGGGCGTTCGACAGGCGCGGCGGGAGCCGCCGGAACGCCTGCTCCTCCATCAGCGCCTCGCCGAGCCCCATGTAGACGCTGCCTTCGACCTGCCCACGCACGAGCGTCGGGTTGAGCGAGCGCCCGATGTCATGCGCGATCCACACCTTCGGCACGACGATCCACCCGGTTTCAGGATCGACGTCGACCTCGACGACAGCCGCGGTGTACGAGTAGGTCGGCGAGGGCCCGACACCGCCACCCTTGTACCGTGCGGCCGGCTTTGCCGGTGTGTACGAGCCAGTCGTCCCGATGGTGCCGCACTGCGCTTCGGCAATGCAGACGGCCTCCTGGAAGGTGACCCCGCGATCAGGCGACTCGCGATCGAAGACACGTCGTCCCGCGAAGATCAGCCGCTCCCCGGGCACCTCCAGCTTGTGCGCGACGGCACCGGCGATGAGATCGCGCGCACGTGTCGCCGCCTGGATGGCCGCGTTGCCCATCATCAGCGTCACCCGGCTGGAGTAGGACCCGAGATCGACCGGCGTGAGGTCGGTATCTCCTGTGACGGCGCGGATGTCGAATGGGTCGATCCCCAGCACTTCCGCCACCGTGGCCACGAGCACATCGTCCGATCCCTGGCCGATTTCGGTGGCGCCGCAGAAGACGGTGACGCCGCCGCTCCGATCCAGCTTGAGCTGCACGCCGGTATGCGGCAGGTCGTTCCAGTTGATGGGCAGCCCCGCCCCGGAGAGATAGGACGAGCAGGCGAGGCCCACGCCGCGGCCATACGGGAGCTTGCGGTGTTTGTCCGTCCACGCCGAACTGGCCACCACCGATCGGATGCACTCGGCCAGGCCGATCGTGCCGATGCGCATGAAGTTGGCCGTCAGGCTGTCGGGCGGCGCCACGATGTTCAGGCGCAGGTCCGCCGGGTCGATGGCGAGCCGCTCCGCGATCTTGTCGAGCTGGACTTCCTGGCCGAAGCGGCCCTGCGGCGTGCCGTGCCCGCGCTTGGGACCGCAGGGCGGCTTGTTGGTGAACGTCCGGCAGCCGCGGAACCGATAGGTCGGTATGTCGTAAGTCACCGTCTGCAGCGCCCCTGTGTAGAAGGTGCTGGCGACGCCGTACGACCCGTACGCTCCGCCGTCGAGAAGCGTCTGCAGATCGACGCCGGTGATCCGGCCATCGTTGCTGACGCCCGTACGGAAGCGCATCAGCACCGGATGCCTGCCGCGATGGCAGTAGAACACCTCTTCCCTGGTCAGGCAGATCTTGACGGGCCGGTCGAGCACGAGCGCCGCCTTCGCCACGACGATCTCGTGGTTGAACGGATCGCTCTTGCCTCCGAACCCACCGCCGTTGGGCGTGGCGATGACGCGGATGTGCGCCGCGGGCATCTCGAGCGTCTTGGCGAGGGAGCGGTGCACGTAGTGCGGCGTCTGGGTGCTGGACCACACGACGAGCTTGCCGTCCGGATCCTTCGCCGCCACGGTCGCGTGCTGCTCGATCGGCAGGTGCGTATTCCCCTCGAAGAAGAACACGTCGTCGAAGACATGGTCGGCGCCCGCAATGGCGGCGTCCACCTCGCCGAACTGGAGCGACACGGCCTTGTGCACGTTGCCGGTGTCGCCGTACTCGTGGATGCGCGGCTCGTCGTGGGCGAGGCTGTCTGCGGGATCCGCGTAGGTCCGGAGCGGCTCGTACTCGACCTCGATCAGCTCGACCGCCTCGGCGGCCGTGGCCTCGTCGCGCGCGACGACGGCCGCAACCGGATCGCCGACGAATCGTACTTTGTCCTGGCAGAGTGCGTGCTCGTCGTGGCTCACCGGCAGCACGCCGTAGGGAATCGGAAAGCTCTCGCCGGTCAGCACGAGGTGGACGCCGGGATGTCGAGCCGCCCTGGAGGTGTCGACGCGCACGATCCGCGCGTGCGGCACCGACGCCCGTAGCAGCTTGCAGTGCAGCATGCGCGGGAGGATGAGGTCGTCGGCGAAGCGGGTCTGGCCGGTCACCTTGGCGCGACCGTCCACGCGGCGGCGCGCACGGCCGATCACGGCGGACGCTCCATGCTGGCGCGTCATGACGTGGCTCGCGGTCGGACAGCGGCCGCTTCTACCGCCTCGAGGATCTGCAGGTAGCCCGTGCACCGGCACAGGTTGCCCGACAGCGCGTCCTTGATCTGATCGCGCGTCGGATGGGGCTCACGGTCGAGCAGCGCCCTGGCGGTCACGAGGATGCCTGGCGTGCAGTAGCCGCACTGCGACGCACCCAGGTCGGCAAATGCCTCCTGCAGCGGATCGAGCACGCCGTTGGTCGTCAGACCTTCGACCGTCGTGACCACACGGCCATCGCATTCGACGCCGAGTACCAGGCACGAGAGCACGGGCTCGCCGTCGAGCAGCACGGCACACGCACCGCATTCGCCAAGTTCGCAGCCGTGCTTGGTGCCCGTGAGCTGCAGATCCTCGCGCAACACCTCGAGCAAGGTCTTGCAGGCCTCGACCAGCGTCTCGACCGGCTCGCCGTTGACGGCGAACCCGAGCCGACACTTCGCGCCCGACTGGACCGTCACGCCAGGAACATCAGCAGCCATACGAAATCACCCAATCACCCAATCCAATCGTCCAATCACCCGCAAGCTTCAATCGCCGGATCCCTCACGCTTCATTTCTTCACGCTCTTCACCACCAGCCTCGCCATCTCCGCCGCAATCTCCTCCGGCGTCTGCACGCCGTCAGGGCGGTACCAGGTGGCCGTCCAGTTGAGGGCGCCGAGCATGGTGCGGGCCGCGAGCGCGGCATCCGGCGCGACGAACGTCCCCTGCCTGGCCCCTTCGGCAATCAACCGCCGCACGGCCTGCTCGTACCGATCGCGCTTCTGCACGATCTGCCGGCGACGCGCGGGACTCAAGGCGTCCACCCGCAGGTGCGCGGTCGCACCCTCGACCTCGTCGAGCATGGTGAGCACATGCGTCTCGGCGACGCGATGCAGCCGCCGGCCGGTCTCGGGTGAGGCGCGGCGCGCGGCCGTCACACCGGCCAGCATGCGGTCGAGCGCGCGATCCTGACAGTAGAACAGGATCTCGTCCTTGCCCTTGAAGTAGTGGTAGAGGTTCGCGGGCGACAGGTCCGCCGCCAGGGCGATGTCCCGCATGCCGGCCGCGTCGAATCCCCGTTCGCGGAAAATCCGTGCGGCCGCGCGAAGAATGTCGTCCCGCCGCGCATCGCGCCGACGCGCACGCGGCGACAGCCGCGCCGGGCCGACGGGCCGACGGGCCGCATTCGAACTGCGGTTCGATTTTCGAACCATCGTTTGACCATCTTACTGCAGGAGGTGGGGATGAACGGCGGGTACATCCCCCCCGCCTCCCGGTGCGCTACCATCGTTGGATCGTGCTCCGCGACGACCTCCGCCCGACGCTTCGACTCGCCGTGCCTGTCATTCTGGCCGAGCTCGGCTGGATGGGCATGGGCGTTGTCGACACCATCATGGTCGGCCCGCTCGGTCCCACGGCCATCGCGGCCGCCGGCGTCGGCAACTCCCTGCACATCGGGTTCGCCATCTTCGGAATGGGCCTGCTGCTCGGACTCGACACGCTGGTGTCGCAGGCCTACGGAGCACGCGACCTCGACCTCTGTCGCCGCTGGCTGTGGCGGGGGCTCGAGCTGGCCGCTATGGCCACTGTGCCGTTGATGCTGATTCTGCTGGGCCTCGTCGCGGCGCTCCCGCGGCTCGGCTTCAATCAGGAGACACTGCCGTACCTCAGGGACTACTTCGGTGTGGTGATCTGGAGCACGGCACCGCTGCTGGTCTATGCGGCCTGCCGGCGCTACCTGCAGAGCACACATCACGTCGGGCCGGTGATGTTCGCGCTCGTCAGCGCCAACCTGGTCAACATTGTCGTCAACTGGGCGCTCATCTTCGGCCACCTCGGCATGCCTGCGCTCGGCGTGGCCGGTGCAGCCTGGGCGACCGTCATCTCGCGGGTCTACATGTGTCTCGTGATGGCGGGCGCCATCTGGTGGAACTGGCGGGCGCCGGTGATTCCCGGGGTGTCCGAACCTCTCGAGAGCCCGCTCCAGGCCGAGCCGGCCGGCGCGCCGGTCTCGATGCGGCGGCTGCTCGATCTCGGCATCCCGGCAGCGTGCACGGTGACGGCCGAGGTCGGGGTGTTCGCGCTGGCCACGGCCATGGCGGGCAGCCTCGCGCCTGTCGCCACGGCGGCCCACCAGATCGCGCTCAACATCGCCGCCGTGGCCTTCATGATTCCACTCGGTCTGGCGTCGGCAGGCGCAGTCCGAGTGGGCAACGCCGTCGGCGCACGGAACCCGCGTGCGGCAGCAGAGGCCGGATGGACGGTCATCCTGCTCGGCACCGGTTTCATGACGCTGTCCGGGCTGTCGTTCCTGTTGATGCCTCAGGTCTTCATCCGCGCGTTCACGTCGGAGCCTTCGGTGCTCGAGGCGGGCGCCTCGCTCCTGGCCATCGCCGCCGTGTTTCAGCTCTTCGATGGCCTCCAGGGCGTGATCACCGGCACGCTTCGCGGGCTCGGCGACACGCGGACGCCGATGATCACGAACCTCTCTGCACACTGGCTGATCGGCCTGCCGGTCGGCTACACGCTCTGCTTCGCCCTGGACTGGGGAGCGCAGGGTCTCTGGTGGGGACTGTCGGTGGGACTCATCCTCGCGGGCGTCGTGCTCCTGACGGTCTGGACGCGCACGATAGTCGCGTATCAGCAGACGGGCCGGCTGGGTGCGCGCCACGCCGGATCAACCGTGTGAGCGGCCGGCGGGTTCGAGTTCGAGGCGAGCTCACGCACGGCAGGCACGCCGCCGCAGCGTGCCGCGCTATTCGACGATCAGCGGACACTCCGCGGGGCGGCTGCCGCGGTCCTGAAACCAGGCGATGAACTCGTCGACGAGGTCGAACCTCAGGCGATAGCGGCCGGGGTCGGCCGGGGCCTTCAGCGGAACGGTCCACACGACACGCTCGCCCGGCTGCACCTCGGAAGGCAGCGGCGCCGAGGCGAAGTCCGGCACGAGCATGGCGCCGTGACCGTCGAGCCACTGCACGCCGAGACGAACGTACCCGCCGTAGCGCATCGAGCGGTGCAGCCATGTGGTGTCGCCGGTGTTGACGGCGGTGATCTCGACCCGCATGTCGCCGCGGGCCGCGATCGAGCCCGGCACGCCGGTCACGGAGAGATCCGCGGCCAGCACGCCCGGCCAGCGGCTGTCGATGGCACCGGGCCCCGGCTTTGCGGCAAGCAGCATGTGGTAGGCCGGCGTCGCGGCGAGCACGGCGCTCACGTATCCGGGCGCCAGCCGCTCCTCGCCCACCATCATGTCCACCTGGCGAAGGGCCGCCGGCGGCAGGAAGCCGGCGTCGGCGAGTGCGTCGAGAAGCACGTTGCGAGAGAAGCCGCGCTCCAGCACCCCGAACTCCGCGACTTCGGCCTTCGTCTCCGGGGCGTCGGGATGGTGCTCCTGCGGTTCCTTCATGAACAACCGCCCTCCCGGCTTCAAGTGCGCGAAGACGCTACGGAGGACCGCGCGCTCGTCGGCGAAGTGGTGCAGCGCGTCGTAGATGACGGCCGCGTCGAACTCGCGCCCGAGCGTGAAGGCCTCCGAGTCCGCTACCGCGAACGTGACGTCGAGGCCCTCCCCGCCCGCGGGGAAGCCGAGCCCGCGCACGCGCTGCCCGGCGATGGCGATCATCTCCGGGCTGATGTCGATACCCGTCGCCCGATAGCCCATCCGGGCGAAGTATTCGGCAAGCCATCCCGGGCCGCACCCGACGTCCAGTACGGCCGCACCGCGTGGGAGATGGAAGATCTCGACCAGGTGCGCAAAGTCGTGGAGCTTGCCGCAGAGGTCGTCGCCCCAGGGGTCGGTACCGAACGGCTTGGTGAACAGATACTGACGGCGATCGCCGTGCAGTTTCGACGGATAGTCGATTGCCGCCCGCTTGTAGGCGTCGTCCGCCCGCGTCCCGATTCGTTCCACCGACACACCTCCCGGGCAGGCTCCACGACACGCGCGACGCCTGCCGCGTCGTCAGCGCCCGTTCAGGTAGTCGATCGCCAGGCTGGACATGACGCGCACGCCGACCGGCAGCGCCGACTCATCGGCGAAGAACAGCGGCGAGTGATTCTGCGGCGCCTTCGTGTGATCCTGATCGGTCGGCGTCACACCAAGAAAGAAGAACAGGCCCGGTACCTTCTGCTGGAAATACGAGAAGTCCTCCGCCGTGCCGGTGAGCGGTCCCACGCGAACGTTCTCCGCCCCGGCCACGCGCTCGAGCGTCGGCAGCATCCGCTCGGTGAGCGCGGGATCGTTGCTCGTCACGGGATAGCCCAACCCCACCTCCAGGGTGGCGGTCGCGCCCGCGGCCTGCGCATAGAGCGTTGCGATGTCCCTCATCCGGCGATGAATGTCCTTGCGGACGTTCTCGTCGAACGTGCGCACCGTGCCTTCG
Organism: uncultured Bifidobacteriaceae bacterium; assembly: GCA_964543955.1. GTDB lineage: Bacteria > Acidobacteriota > Vicinamibacteria > Vicinamibacterales > UBA2999 > VFZN01. The sequence goes on along the minus strand of CAZJBN010000013.1, from coordinate 8,759 downwards.
AGCTCGACGGTCTCGGGAATGATGTTGGACCGTACGCCGCCGCTGAAGCGGCCGACGGTGACCACGGCCGGCGCTTCGGTGATGTTGACCGTCCGGCTGACGATGGTCTGAAACGCCGTGACGATCTGCGCACCAATCACGATGGGATCCACGCCGCCCCATGGCACGGCGCCGTGCGTCTGCTTGCCCGTGATGGTGAGCGAGAAGAAATCCCCGCTCGCCATCAGCGGCCCCGGGCGATAGACGATCTGGCCGGCGGGGAACGGGAAGACGTGCAGGCCGAAGATGGCATCCACCCTGGGGTTCTCGAGGACACCTTCCTGCGTCATCAACTGCGCACCCGCAGGTGTCTCGCCTGGCGGCGGCCCCTCCTCGGCCGGCTGGAAGATCAGCTTGACCGTGCCGGGCAGTTCGTCCTTCATCTTCGCCAGAACGGTCGCGGCGCCGAGCAGGATGGCCATGTGGTTGTCGTGGCCGCATGCGTGCATCACCCCGACCTGCTGTCCGTTCCATTCCGTGGTCGCCGTGGACTTGAAGGGCAGGTCGACCTGTTCGGTCACCGGCAGCGCATCCATGTCGGCGCGCAGGGCGACGACAGGACCGCCGGTGGCGGGCGCCTTGCCCCCACGGAGCACGCCCACGACACCGGTACGAGCGACGCTGGTCGTGACGTCGTAGCCGAGCGCCTTCAATTGCCCGGCGATGATCTTCGCCGTGCGGAACTCCCGATTGCCGAGCTCGGGGTGCTCGTGAAAGTCGCGCCGCCACTCGACGACCCTGGGAAGAATCTCCTGCGTCAGCCGATCGACGGCGGAGGTGGGCGCCTGGGCTCCAAGCGGCGAGCTGATCGACAGCAGAACGACAACGGGCAGCACTCGGCGCATGGGGGTCCTTCCGGCCGCGATTCTACTACTGCCCCGACTCGAGAAACGCCTTGCTGGAATGCACCCCTGGCGCGAAGATTGAGGCATGGACACGCCAGGCCGGTTCGGCGCGTCGATCATGAAGCACGCGGTTGCCGCATGTGCAGCGGTCGCCATCTTCCCCGCTCTCGCCGCACCGCAGTCCTCGACGTCCGGCCTCAGCCCCTTCGCTCCACTCGCGCCGATCGGTCTCCCGCTGGCACCTATCGGCCTGCCGCTGGCGCCCATCGGATTGCCCCTTCCCCAACTCGGGCTTCCGCCCCTCATCCAGGAGCCGGTCCGCGAGTCGGGCCGCCGAGGCCCGGAGCGCCATCGCGGCACTCCGAAGTCGCGTAGTCGCGGGCACGGCGGCGCGGTCGTCTACGTCGTGCCGTCGTACGCCTGGGGAATGTGGGCACCCGGGACAGGCGCGGCCACCGCCACGGTACCGGGTACCATCGTCAACGAGGCGCAGGAAGTGACGACGGGCGTGCTGCAGCTGGCAGTCGAACCAGCGATCACGACTCAGGTCTATGTGGACGGCTACTTCATTGGGACGTCCGACGACGCAGGAAACGCGCTGGAACTGGACGCAGGACCGCACCGCGTGGAGCTGCGGGCGAACGGTTACAAGCCTCATGTCCTCGATACGCGCATCACCGCGCGCCGAACCTTGACCTACCAGGCGACGCTCGAGCCTGTCGACGATCCCGCGGCAGCCGGGGACAGCAGTCCCGCTGGCAGCGCGCCGAGCCCCCTGCCGGCAGGCGAACCGCCATCGACACCCACGACCATCTACTTCATCCCGGGCTGCTATCTCGGCAACCTTCCGCCCCAGGACGTCAGGCTGACCCCCGGCTGCGATCTCAGCCGTCTCCAGATCTACAGGCCGTAGCGGCCGCCAACCCTTCTCCCGCGACTCCGTCAAAGGGAGATGACACACGCGCTCCGGTTCTGGCGGCGCCAGCCGCTCGTCGCCCTCGCGGCCATCGCGTCGCTCGCGCTGGGCATCGGCGCCAACACCGCCATCTTCTCGGTCATGCACGCCGTCGTGCTGAGAGCGCTACCCTACCCGGACGCGGACAGCCTGGTGGCCGTGTGGGAGACGAGCGCCGACAATCCGACCCGGTGGGTTGCGCCGGCCAACTTCCTCGACTGGCGGCGTGAATCGCGTGGGTTCTCGTCGCTCTCGGCCTTCGACCAGTTCCCGGCAAACCTGACCGGGCGGGGCGAGCCAGAGCGGCTGCCGGCCGCCGGAGCATCGGGAGACTTCTTCACGACATTGCGTGTCCGGACGGCGCTCGGACGGACCCTGCTTCCGTCCGACGACGAACCCGGGGCGGAGCCAGTGGCGGTGATCACCGATGGCCTGTGGCATCGCCTCTTCGGCGGTCGCCCGTCGGCCGTCGGCGATACGCTCACGCTCGACGGACGGTCTCACACCATCGTCGGCGTCCTGAACCCGGGCTTCTCGATGCCGTTGGCTGTGCAGGCAGAGATCTGGCTCAGCAGCGATCGCGGCATCCCGCGCAGCTTCCCGTTCCCGGGCGACATCACCACGGTTCGGGATTCGCACTTGCTGAACGTCATCGGACGGCTGGCGCCCGGCGTGTCCGCCGACGCGGCCCGACAGGAGATCGCAGCCATCATGTCGAGACTGGAACGCGAGCATCCGCGAACCAACGAGGGGCTGGGCGCCAATGTGATCGGCCTTCACGAACAGATCACCGGGGACGTCCGGCCCCTCGTCACGCTGCTCCAGTTCGCGGTGGCCCTGATGCTTGCCATCGGCTGCGCCAACGTCACAAGCCTGGTCATGGGCCAGGCCGCCGGCCGCGGAGACGAGCTGGCCACCCGCGTGGCGCTTGGTGCGGGACGCGCGGTCCTTGTGCGGCAGCTTCTCACCGAGACCATGGTGTTCGCACTCCCGGGAGGCATGCTCGGCCTCCTGCTCGCGGCAGGGGGACTCGAGGTGCTGGTCGCGCTCGCGCCGGCGGAGCTGCCACGTCTCGGCGAAGTGTCGATCGACAAGACGGTGCTGGCGTTCACGCTGGCGGTGACGATCGTCTCGGCCATTGCGGCCGGCCTTGGCCCGGCGCTCCGGCGGTCGCGCACGTCCCTGTCAGGGCTGACAGGCCAGGGATTCCGTGTCGCGGGCGATCGATCCGTCCGACGCTGGCATCGGCTGATCACGGTCTCGGAGCTTGCGCTGGCGCAGGTGCTGCTCGTCGGAGCCGGGCTCCTGTTGACCAGTTTCCTCGCCGCCCAGCGCGTGGATCTCGGCTTCGTACCGGACGGGCGCATCCACGCCTCCCTCTCCCTTACGCCCGTCCGCTACCTGCTGCCGCGCCCGGGCGGCACGGCCGACGAATTCCGCGTGGACACGGGTCCGAAACGGCATCTCGTCGACAGTGTCCTCGCAAGGCTGCGGGCGACACCGGGTGTCCTCGCGGCAGCGGCGTCGTTCACGGCGCCGATGGCGGGCGCGCCGAACCGCGGCGTCCGCATCGACGGCGAGCCCGAGTCGTCTGCGACCCAGGAGCCAACTGGCGACTTCCAGGCCGTCACGCCGGACTACTTCCGCGCGCTCGGTATCACGCTCGTTCGCGGACGTGCCTTCGAGGAGACCGACCGCCACGATCGGCCTCCGGTGGCCATCGTCAATCAGACCTTCGTGGATCGGTATCTCCCGGGTCGCGATCCAATCGGCCGCGTCATCCTCTTCGGCAGGGACGCTCGCCACGAGATCGTGGGCGTGGCGGCCGACGCGCGCTACAGGAACATCGAGATGGCGGCAGATCCGGCGTTCTACGTGCCGCTCTCGCAGAACGACGAACGCTGGCCGTTTCTCTCGTTCACGGCGTGGACGGATGGGAACCCCGCGTCGCTCGTCTCCGTGTTCCGAGAGGCTGTTCGCGAGACCGATCCGAACCAGCCGATCGCCAGGATACAGACCTGCGACGAGGCTCTCGCCTCGGCGTTGGCGCCCCGCCGGTTCAACACCTTGCTGGTGGGCGCCTTCGCCCTGACGGCGCTGCTGCTGGCAGCCGTGGGCGCATACGGAGTCATGGCTTATGCCGTCACCAGCCGCACGCGAGAGATGGGCATCCGCGCGGCGCTTGGTGCAGGGCCGTCCGAGCTTCGGTGGCTGGTACTCGTGCAGGGAGCGTGGTCGTGTGGCCTTGCGGTCGCGATAGGCCTCTCGGCTGCGTGGCTTGGTGCCCAGTCGATGGCGGCGCTCCTCTATGAGGTCCAGCCGCGTGATCCGTCAACCTTTGCCACGGTGGCGGCCCTCCTGGTCAGCGTGGCGCTGCTGGCGGCCTGGTTCCCCGCGCGGCGTGCGGCGCGACTGAGCCCGGTGACGGCGCTCAGGGACGTGTAGGTCATCCGATCTTCTTCCCGAGCCAGGTCAGCGGTCCGCCACGGGTGCGGTCGGCGAGATCCTTGCCGGCGTACTTCTGGCTCACCTTCCATACGAAGTCCATCTCGCTCATGATCGCGAAGAGGGCCATGCGCGATTCGAGGACCAGCAGCACCGACGCGTAGAACATGAACACCGATCCCATGAGGCCGAGGGCGACGGCAATCCACGTGTAGTTCCGCGCCACGACCGCGATCACCGCGATGGCCAGGCTCGTCGCGACGAACACGCTCAGCGCCACATAGAAGGCGAGCATGGCGCGCTGCAGCAGCCGTGCGCGCGAGGTCTGGCGGTCCAGCTGCATGAAGATGAGGGCGCGCCGCTCCTCGAACATCTCGTCCTGTTCGGGGTTCCTGGCCAGCGCTTCGAACCGTTCGGAGAGGATCCGGACGCGATCCACGACGCGTCCCATGCGGGAGCTCGTGGAGAAGATGAGCGCACCGCATGCGGAGATGAGCACGGCAGGCGTGATCATCGCCGTCATCACCGCCAGGGCGGCCTGCGGCGCTTCGAGGGCTGAGAGCCAGTCCACGATTGCCTACCTGACCCGCGCGAGCTCCTCGTCGATCACAAGCTTGAACTGCTCGAACGGCTGCGCGCCGATGAGCGGCCGGCCGTTGACGTAGACCGTGGGCGTCGAGTTGACGCCGAGCTTCTCGCCCTGCGCCAGGTCCGCCTGGACCGCTGCGGTCCACTTGCCGGAGTCGAGGCACTGCTCGAACTCCGCCTGATTCAGGCCGAGGCCGGCGGCGGCCTGCTTCAGATCCGGAATCTGCAGTGCCCCCTGATTGGAGAACAGCTTGTTGTGCATCTCCCAGTACTTGCCCTGGTCGCCGGCACAGCGCGCGGCTTCGGCGGCCTTGGGGGCCTCCGGATGGTTCTGCAGCGGGAAGTCCTTGAACACGCGCCGCACCTTGCCGCCATAGGTCTCCATGATGCGGGCCATGGTCGGCGTCACCCGCGCGCAGAACGGGCACTGGTAGTCGGAGAACTCGACGATGGTCACCGCCGCGTTGTCGGCGCCGCGCGAGGGATCGGTCTCGCCGATATCGACGGTGGTGCGCGGTGGGTCGAGCGTGACGCGCACCTTGCCGCTCGCTGCCGAGAGCTCGTCAACGAGCATCGCACGGGCCTGCTGGCGGCGCTGGCTCTGCAGAAAGTCGGCGATCGGTCCGCGCAGTTCCTGCAGCGACCGGCCTTGCGTGCGCTCCTTGTTCTCGTCGTAGAAGCTCTGGATGTCGGCGTCCGATACCGCACGCGCCCGCCTGGTCAGCTCGCGCTCGGTGTAGGCCTCGACACTCAGGCCGGCCCCCCTGGCCGCCTCTTCGATGAGCACATCACCGATGATCAGGTCGAGCATGTTGCGGCGGTTCTGGTAGACGAGCTGCGTGACGCGCGCACGTTCGGCGGCGTCGAACTCCTGCCACTTCGCGTCCACCTCGGCCAGCGTGATCTTCCGGCCACCGACTTCGGCCACCACCTCGTCGGCGTCTGGCGTCCCCATGAAGGCTGGAGGCGTCTGTGCCGAGGTCGGCGTGTCCCCACAGCCGGCCGCCATCGATGCCAGAACGAACACGACCGGAAGCGCTCGGATCCGCATCGAACGAGCATACCTTATCGCCTTGTCGCTCCGGAGGCCGGGAGACGGCCGCGCGACGACACCGGACGTCGTCACGTCGAACCCGTTTCGCCCGCGGCGTTCGGGCCATTCGGCGCGGGCGGGTCGTAGCCCGCGCACGCCAGAACCGGCAACGGCGGATACCTCCGGTACGCGGGATCCTCGAACGACCGGCGGCACAGATAGAACCGCGATCGGCTCGTGTCGACCGGCTGGCACCACCGGCAGGTCCCGCAGAGGCCCGGATCCATACCCCAGTATCGCGCCTGGACGTGGAGCCGGACCTGATCCGTGATCCCGGCAGGCGAGGGTAAGATGAATCCATGAGGCTTCCGGCGCTCTCCCTCGTCATCTCGGCTGTTGCGCTCGGTGCGGCTGTCGGCGTTTCGGCGGCCGGCCAGGATCAGCCGATCTTCCGGTCGTCGGTCCGCACCGTGCCGATCTACGCGACGGTGCTCGACAGCGCCGGACGGCTCGTACCGGATCTCGAGCAGCAGGACTTCTCGGTCCTGGACAACGGCAAGCCGGCGGAGATTGCGCTCTTCTCGAGCGAGCCCCAGCCGTTCACGGCCGTGGTCATGCTGGATACGAGCGCGAGCATGACGGCCAACCTCAAGCTGCTCAACCGGGCGGCCGAACAGTTCCTGATGCGGCTCCTGCCTGTCGACAAGGCTCAGGTCGGTGCGTTCAACGACAAGGTTCAGCTGAGCGGCGCGTTCACCAACGATCGCGACGAGCTCATCGGCGCGCTGAACGACCTGTACTTCGGCAACCCCACGCGCCTGAATGACGCGATTGCCACGAGCCTGGACGAGCTGCGGGATATCGACGGCCGCCGCGTCGTCCTGGTGTTCACCGACGGCGAAGACACGGCCAGCAAGGTGAGGTTCGGCACGGTGCTCGATCGGGCGCGCGACGAGGAAGTGATGGTCTACTCGATCGGCCTCGAGTCCGAGTACTTCAACGGGCAGCGCGTCGTACGGTCGCGTCCGACGCGAGATCTTCGCAAGATCGCCGAAGAGACGGGCGGGGGCTATTTCGAGTTGAAGGAGACCGCGGAGCTCGCGCCGACGTTCTCGCGCGTCGCGCAGGAGCTTCGCAGCCAGTACCTGATTGGCTTCGCCCCCGCATCGCTCGACGGCAAGGTGCACAAGCTGGAAGTGAAGGTGAACCGGCCGGGCATGACCGTCCGCGCCCGCCGCAGCTATCTGGCCGTGCCCGACCGCAGCTGACTGTCGCCGCGGCGGGCCAGGTGTTGCCAGCCGTCGCCCGCATGAAGAGAACGCGGGCGAGGACGAATGTCAGACGAACGCCATGGTGACGATGACGATGGCGAGCAGTGCGCCGACCACCATCTCTGCGGTGGCCGAGAAATTCCATTCATAGATGCCGAACATCGGAGTGACCTCCCATACAGGTTGGACGTGTGGGGTGTCTTCGCTGTTCCACAGCCGAGAGTGCTGAGTGGGCGCAGGAGCGCTGAGTGCTAGGGTTCGACGAGCGCGCGGATGTGCTGCCAGTCCGCGCGGGACAGCACGTCGCCCAGCAACGATTCGTTGCCCGCCAGCGTCACGACGGCCAGATGCGTGCGCTTCCCGGGTGAAGCTGACACCGCCACCTCGAACCGAGTGCCGTCCTCGACCTTCCTGATCGAGGGCGACGGGGCCGCTCCGAAGTAGACACGCGCCTCGGCGGGGGCGTACCGTTGCACCGGCAGGTCGGGCGGATCCCGGTCGACCCGGTACACGTTGGGCGTGACGCGAACGACGAGTGCGCCGACGACAGCCGGCGTGGCGACCGGCGCCATGGATGACGCGACGATCGCGGTGGCGGGTGCGGCCGTCATCTCGATGGTGACGAGCAGGCGCGACTCTGCGTCGAAGCGCTCGCCTGCCACTCCCTCGTCGTTCAGGGATATCTCGCGGATGGGCGAGATGCGGCTGCCGCGCTCGAACTCACTGACCGCGCGCTCGTAGTCGCTCTGCGACAGGCGTTGCGCGCGCATCACACCAGCCTGAGCTTCGGCCTCGGCCTTCGCCGCGCGCTTCTGCGTCTCGGCGTTGAGCGGATTGGCCACGACTTCGACGCGCGCCGGCCCGTCCTCTTCCGGCCAGCGCACGGCCCACGCCGGACTGGCAGAACCCGTTTCGGGCACGTCGTCGTCCGCCGCGCGGGGGTAGGGAAGCGCCGGCGTCAGCGCTGCGATCAACGCGTCACGGAGCGCCGCGTCTGGAACGACGGGCGCCTGTGCCGCGATGCCCGTCGTTCCGCCCACGAACGCCGCCAGCAGACACGTCAGCCGGGCTCGACCCACCATCGGCGTGATTGTAGCCACGTCCGGTCCGGTCGGCACACGGGAACGCGGGATCCCTCCCTGCGCCCCGAATCCAATAGAATCGGCGTCACCGGAGCCCACCAATGCGACGCATCCTCTCCTTGCTCCTCGGGGTCACGCTCATCATGACCAGCTCGTCCGCTCAGCAGCCCATTCCCGCCGGGGATCGACCATCGGGCAACATTCACCTGACGCGCTCGGCCGCGGTCGGCCGCCACGGCATGATCGCCACGAGCCAGTCCCTCGCGTCTGCAGCGGGACTCCAGGTCCTCCAGAATGGCGGCAACGCCGTCGATGCAGCCGTCACCGCGGCCGGCGTCCTTGCCGTGGTCGAGCCGTCGATGAACGGCATCGGCGGCGACCTGTTCGCCATCGTCTACGACGCGAAGACGAAGCAGGTCTACGGCCTGGACTCGAGCGGCCGATCACCGTACGCCGCGACACCCGAGGAGCTCGAACGACGTGGGTTGAAAGAGGTGCCAG
>CAZJBN010000012.1:0-57827 GCA_964543955.1 uncultured Bifidobacteriaceae bacterium | reverse complement strand
CTGGTTGTAGTCGAGGAAGACGCCGTGACGCTCCTCCTTCCACCACTTGCTCGTCGCGATCGCGGGAGCACGCCGCTCGACCTCGCGCGCCAGCGCAAGCGCCGCGCGGCGAACCTCGTCGAACGTCCACCGCCGCTCGATCCGCACGTAGACGTGAACACCGCGCGAGCCCGACGTCTTGGGCCAGCCGACCAGGCCGACGTCCTCGAGTGCGTCGCGGACGACTCCGGCGACCTCGCGGATTTGCGGCCACTCGACGCCGGGGACCGGATCGAGATCGATTCTGAGCTCGTCCGGGTGTTCGAGATCGTCGGCGCGCACGGGATGAGGGTGCAGCTCGAGGCAGGCGAGGTTGGCCATCCACACGAGGGCGGCCGCGTCACGAGGAACGATCTCGACGGCCGCTCGTCCCGACGGGAAGCTGAGCGCCACCGCGTCGATCCACTCGGGCCGGGACTCCGGCGCGCGCTTCTGGAAGAAGTACTCGCCCGCGATCCCGTTCGGGTAGCGGACGAGCACGTTGGGCCGTCCGCCGGCGCCCTGAAGCGCACCGTCGGCCACTGCCATGTAGTACCGGGCCAGGTCCAACTTGGTGTGGCCCACCTCGGGAAAGAGCACCTTGCGCGGGTTCGAGATCGCGACCTCGCGGTCACCCACTCTCAGCAGTTCATGCTCGGCCTGCGCGGGCATGCGCGTATTGTTTCACGCACCCCTCCCTCAGTCTGCAGAGACGGCACAGGTTCGACCCTGACGGCCCGCCTGCCCGTCCAGGCGTTTCCGAACACGCCGAACCGCTGCTCGACGCGCAAGGCCGCGCCCTGGCGAGCCGTGCAGCCTTCGTCCTAACGCTCGACCAGCCTCGTCAGCCGGCCGAGCGCCACGTCCCACTGCGCCGAGATCCGCTCCAGGCTCCGCTTCGCCTCCATCAGCCGTTGCGGCTCCAGCTCCCAGACGCGCTCGCGGCCGACGCGATAGCCGCGCACCAGGCCCGCGTCGGCGAGGACCTGCAGGTGTTTCGTCACTGCCTGCCGGCTCACGCCGCTGCCGGTCGTCAAGAGGACGATCGACAGCGGGCCGGTCGAGGAGAGCCGGGCAACCAGTCGAAGGCGGGTTAGATCGCCGAGCGCGGCAAAGACGGGTGCGGCGTGCGACGCCAGTCCGGCGCTACTTCGTGCCGAGGACATGGCGCCTGATGTTCGCCACCTGCGCCGCCCATCCGCCCTCGTTGGCGCGGAACGCCGTGGCGCGCCGCGATTCCGGAAGCGCATCGAACCCGGACTCGACGACCGTGAGCTCGATGCCGCCATCGACGTCCTTCAGCTCGAAGACCACCAGGGTCGTCGGCTCGGCGGAGTAGTCCCGGCCGGCTTCGATGGCGTGCGGGTGCCAGCGCCACGACACGAGCCGCTCCGGCTCCATCCGCTCGACGGTGATGGCCATGACGACGTGCTCGTAGCCGGGGATGGTGATCCGTCCGGTCAGCCGCTGGCCCGGTGCGAACGTGCCGCCCAGCGCGACGCCGAACCAGGCGCCGAACTCGCCGGCGTCGGTGAGGGCGCGCCAGACGCGCGAGCGCGGCGCGTTGACGAGGATGCGTTTCTCGATGCGGTCGGTGCTGGTCGTCGCGGGCATAGGCAATCTCCTGGTTGCATATTAGTCGGCGCACTCTCAGAAATGCAACTGAGCAATTGCATGTTGCCGGGACGAGCAGCGTGCCGCCGTCTCCCGCACCCGTCACTGTCAGCTCCGCTGGCTTCACCTTCCGATTCGAGTTGGCGCGGCATGCCTGCGCGCTGGCCGGAGGCAGATCCGCGTCAGGCGTAGTGGCCGATGCTTCGCAATTCCTCGCGGAAACGCGCGAACAACCGGTCCTCCTCCTCTGCGGCGTCGGATCGGATTCCGGCCGTCCTCTGATCGAACGTCCGGATGACGGAAGCGGCCTCGGGAATCCGGTTGAGGCCCATCAGAAGCTCGCGCTCGGCGGCCGAGACGGCCGACTCGTACGAAGCCTCGGCGATGCGCGTGGCCGACACGTAGCTCTGTTCGGCCCGGCGTTCGGCCGCCCGCTCTGTCGCAAGGGCATCGTCCACGTCGGCGCGGTAGTCGGTCTGCACCTTGGCCATGCCCGAGCGATACACGTCGGCCGCCTTTTCGAGCGCCGCTCGCCGCCGCTCGTCGGCATCCTGGGCGGCCTTCTGGCGCACGGCCAGCGGTGTGGTCGAGTCGAGCCCGGCCAGGGTCTCCCGGTACGCGGCTTCGGCGGCGCCTTCGCTGGCGCCCTTCTGCTCGAGCAGCCGGAGGGCCGTGGCCTTTCGCTCCGACTGGATGCGCGCCAGCGCGTCACTGCGCTCGTCGACGACCCGATCGAGCGCCGTGGCCAGCGTCGCCGCCGCGCGTTCGGTCGCCAGGGCGCGAGCGGCCATGGCTTTCGCCTCGGCCTCGTCGCGCCGCTGATACTCACGATCGGCCGCCGGCAGGGCGCGAAGCTCCGAATCGCGCAGCACGGCGGCGTCGCGGAGGTCGGCATCGCGCCGTCTGTGAAGGGTCGAGATCCGCTCAGAGTGGGCCTCGGTGACTTGCTGCAGGGTCATGTCAACCTCCGCACGTGGGCAGAGCCGGCGCGCCCCCTCCGTGTGCCGTCCGACAGGGGCCTCCTCGCCTCGGGCCGGGACCGAGACGCCGTCTGTCGGCGTGATTGTAGGAGGAAAGGGCCGACCCTCGACCTCCGCGTCCTGCTCCGTTGCACGCAGATTCTGGCGGGCGGCTCCTCACGCTCAAGGCGTGCGAGGCGACAGGCCGGGCAGGAATCTGGCGTGGGCGACGCGAAGCGCCGTGAGGTCCTGCGCTTCTATCTTCAGGTGCTTTGCGATGCGGTGGATCTCGGACTCCTCCGCAACCGAGATCGTGGCGTCGGTCGCCGCAACGCGGAAGAGACATCGTGCCAGCGCAAGCTTCTCCTCGTAGCTGGCCGCCTCCGCGAACTCCTGGGCGACGAGGAAGTCCGCCGTGCCTCCGAAGAGCAGGTTGCTCGATTTGGCCAGCCCCACCACGATCACCGACTGATCGGCCGTCAGGCCACCTTCTTCGACGACGAGTTCTTCCATGGCGCGCGTCTCTTCGGCGCTGACGTGAAGGTCTGCGTGCGCAACGCGGCCGAGCAGATAGGCAAACCGCGCGAGGTGCCGCGCCCGGTCCGGTTCGAGATGCTCCAGCGTCTCGACGAGGTCACGGAGCGGCGCCCTTTCGGGCGCGCTCAGGCGTCCCGTTCCAAGGCCGAGCCAGCTGCGAATGGCATCGAGAGGCACCAGAGCAGACTAATGGGTTTGCGTCGTCCACGCCAGCCCATCCGTCAGACAGCCGGCGTGCGACGTGTGCGCGATCGTCGAAGCCCGGAAACGAAGCCCGGAAAGGCTTGACACGCTGCGACCCTCGCCATATAGAGAGCGCAAAGCACGCGCGTCACCCGATCGACACGCACCTCAACAACCAAGGGGGGACTCCATGCGCTGGATCCTGATTACGTTCGTCGTTGCGGGCCTGGCGACGGCGCCCACCGTGACATCCGCCCAGGCAACGTCGAGTGCCGAGCCGTTTGCCGTCGGCACGTTTGCGTTCGACGGCCAGGAGGGGCTGGGCCTCGTGCTGCGTCAGCAGTTCGTGGTCGAGCTCGATGCGGCCAACGCCGACCTGCAACTCGAGCCGGGTTTCGCGAAGATGCCCATGCCCGAGGACATGCTGCAGCTCATCGGCCTCTACGAGTACGGCCTCAAGAACAGGCTGTACGAGATCGTCAACCATCTCGTCGAATCGAAACAGCTCGAAGGCCAGCGGCCAGGCTTCGTCCACGACGTCAAAGCCGTGCGCACGCTCGCGCCGATTCGTTACCCGGGGAAGATTCTCAACGCCGCCGGGAACTTCTACACGCACACCTGCGAAGGCTGCACGCCTGAGCAGCAGGCCGAGAACGACAAGAAGATCCGCGCCAATCGGGGCGTCCCCTATCTCTTCCTCAAGCCGGGCGAAGGTGCGGTCATCGGCAACAACCACGAGATCGTCATTCCACCGGGCCGCGATCGTATCGACTGGGAGATCGAGTTCGGCACGGTGATCGGCCGTCCGGCGCGATACGTGTCGGCCAAGCGTGCCGAGGACTACGTCTTCGGCTACACGGTGACGATCGACGTCTCGGATCGCGGCGGCCGGCCCGGCACCCGCACCTCAGACTGGTTCGTCGGAAAGGGCCACGAGACCTTCGCGCCCATGGGGCCCTGGATCGTCCCGAAGGAGTTCTACGGCGATCCCATGAAGCGCCTTCACCAGCAGCTGTCGATCGATGGCGTGAAGGTCCAGGAGGCGAAAGCCGGAGACATGATCCACAACATCTGGGAGCTGATTGAGTACGGCTCGTCGATCATCACGCTCTTCCCGGGTGACGTGATCAACAGCGGCACGACGGGAGGCACATCGTCGGGCGCCTTCAAGCTGGGGACGCGCGAAGGGTACTTGAAGCCGGGTGAGACCATCGAGGCCACGATCGAAGGCATCGGCACGCTCCGGCACCCGGTCGTCGCCGGAAAACCGCTGCCGACCGACCTGACGGGATCGGAGCTGCCTGCCGTCGGCACGTACCGCCCGGCCGGAAGCCCTCCGCCCGACTGACGCGCGCCGAAACCACCACCACGAGGGCCTGCCACGGAACAGTCCGGGGCAGACTCTCCTGGTCGACCAACCGCGAACCTAACGGGCGCCCGGCGCCGCCGGAGCCAGGCTCGGCATCTTGCCCTGCGTCTCGACGACACTCGCCGCGAGCCTGTTGACGACGACGGCGTCGTTGCGGAGGGCGCTGAGGTACGCCGCGCGCATGAGCTGTTCCTTGCGCCCGCGGATCGTCTCGGTGATCCCCTCGCGAACGGCAGGCATGCTGGGATCGCGTTGCCCGGCCTCTTCTCTGGCCACGAACAGCACGAGGGTGTGCCCGCCGCCCATGCTCACGGCGTTCACCGTGCCAGGCGTGGACTCGAGCACCGCGTCCTGCAGCGGCTGAGGCGCTCGCTTGAGCGCCGAGATCGGCACGAAGCCCAGATCGCCGCCGCGAGGCGCCGTTTCGGGGTCCTCGGAGAAGTCCGCTGCGAGGTCGCCGAACGACGCGCCGGACTTCAGGCGCTCCATCAGCATCTGTGCCTTGTTTGCCGCTTCCTGCGGCGTCCCCGCATCGTCACCCGTCCGGTTGTTGACCTCCCCGCGCGCAGGGGTAATCACGATCTGCGCGATGCGGTAGGCCTCTTCCGCACGATTGAACTGGGCACGGTTCGCCTCGAAGAAGCTGGTGATGTCCTCGTCGGTCACGGTGATCTTGGAGCTGACCTCCCGCTCGATCACCTTCTGGCTGAGCAGGTCGCGGCGGAGGTCCTCGCGCATATCGGCGGCGGTCAGAGTGCGCCGGGTCAGTTCCTGCTGAAAGGCCTCGTCGGGGATGCCCTTCCTGGCTTCGGCATACGCCGTATCGAGCTCGCTGTCTGGCACGTCGATCTGGAGTTCGCGCGCCTTGTCGAGCAGCAGGTCCTGCACGATGAGCTCGTTGAGGATACCGAGCTTGGCGATGAGCGACTCTTCGTCGGATGGCGCGGGTGACAGCTGCGCCGTGCGCCGATAGGCCTTCTCGACGTCCTCCCGCTTGATCTCGCGACCATCGACGACGGCCCAGGCGTCGGCGGAGACCGGCGGCGCCGCCGGCGAGGAGTTGCAGGCCGTCAGGCCTGTCAGGGCGAGCGAACACAACACGGCGGGACGGGAAAGTCGAATGTGCATCTCTCCCCATTGTACGCGCTCGGCGCGGCGGCGTCGGCCCGCCCGATCTTCAATCCACTCTCCCACGCGTATCGTGGCCCTTCCCGGTTGGCGGTGTGCGACGCACTACGGCTTGAAGTCGATCGCAACGTTGATGATCACCGGCACCGGCACGCCCTTGACGAGCGTCGGCTTGTACTCCCACTGCCTGACGGCGTCGAGCGCCGCCTGATCGAGTATCGGCACGGACTTGATCACCCGGGCGTCCGCGACCTTGCCATCCGGACCGATGGTCGCTTCGATCTGCACCGTACCGCCGACGCGCGTGGACTTCGCCAGCGGCGGATACTCCGGCTGCACGTCCTTCACCTTCACCGGATTCCGGATGGCGCCCCCGACGCGGACCGCCGTCGACATGAGCTTCGCCCGTGCCTCCGCATCGGCCCTGGCCTTCGCGGCCGCCGCCTCGGCGCGCTCGCGGCCCGCGACGCCGTCGGCGATGGCCTTCTCGCTCGCCATGCGCGCTGACGCCGCCAGCTCGCTTGCGCGGTCGTAGGACTTCATCCACTTCGCTTCCTGCACGGCAAGCTCCGCCTCGAGCGCGGCCGTCGCCTCCTGCGCCGCCTTCAGTGAGTCGGCCGCGTACTGCCCGGCGCTGGCGGTTGCCTGTTCCAGCGAGTCGCGCGCGGCGTCTATCTCAGCCGTCGGGCGGGTGCCGCAGCCAGCGGCGACGACCGCAAGGGTCAGGATGATTCCCGAAAGTGTGCGGATACGCATCGTCTCTCTCCTACCGGTACGGCCCACCTTCCCTCCTACTCAGCAACCGTCTTGCCAACCCGACGGCAGAGTACTGATGAGATGACGATGGGGCGTAGAGCGGAGCTTCCAGGCGGCGGATCTGAAGACCCGCCCTTGCGGACAACGATTCAGGCGGCGAGTCAAGAAGACCCGCGTTACTTGCGGGCAACGATCCAGGCGGCGGGCGAAGACCCACCCTGCTGGCGGGCAACGATCCGCCCTGCGTGCGGGTTCCGTCTACCGGGAGCCGATGGCAAACAGCGTCGAGGCGCCGCGAACGTACATCACGCCTTCGGAGAGCGCCGGCGTGGCCATCAGCGTTTCGTTCATGGAGTTGGTGGCCACGTGGGCGAAGGTCTCGCCCGCGATGACGACGAGAATGTCGCCGTCTTCATTCGACAGATAGATCTTCCCGTCGGCCGCCACTGGTGACGCGCTGAAGCCGCTGCCGACGAGCGGCAGCCGCTGGCGGTAGATCTCCTTGCCCGTTGCGAGATCGTATGCGTCGAAGACGCCATTGTTCGCCAGCACGTACAGGATCCCTCGGTACGCAAGCGGCGTCGGCATGTAGGAGCCGCGGCCGGTCTTGCTCCACGCAATCGCAGTGCTCCCGGTCTCGCCGTTCGTGAGCGTCAAGTCACCCGTGGCGCCCGGCCGCACGGCGAAGATGGGCCGCTCCGGAGCGCGGCCGCTCGCGACAATGTGAAGGCCATTGGCGAACACCGGCGTGGGCGCCGTGATTTTGGAGCTGCCGCCGAGCCTCCACAGCTCGCGGCCCGATCGCGGGTCGTAACCGCGAATGAAGTTCGACGCATTGGTGACGAGCTCGGGTCCCGCCGGCGTCTGGACCACCGTCGGAGTGCCCCACGACGGCAGTTCTTCGCGCGGCGTCTTCCACACGGTCTCACCGGTCGCCGCGTCGAGCGCGAGCAGGAACGAATCGGCCTGGGTGTCGCACTGCACGATCACCAGGTCGTTCCAGATGATGGGCGAGCTCGCCGGCCCCCACTCGTAGGCGGGTATGTCGTACGCCCCCATGTTCACGCGCCCGAGGTCGACCGACCACCGCAGGCCACCGTCGACGTCGTACGCGAACAGGCCCTGAGATCCGAACCACGCCACGACGATGCGGCCATTGGTGGCTGGTGACGCGCTTGCGTAGGTCGACTTGATGTGTCGCTTGTTGATCGGTTCGCCCTCGGCCGCGGTTCTGGTCCAGCGCACCGCTCCCGTCCGCTTGTCGATCGCGTACAGGAGCCAGCGATGCGGCGATCGATCCTCGGACGCGTCCCCGTCGCCGTAGAGGCCCGGCTTGAACGTCGCGTCGCCGCGCCCGCTGATCGCCGTCGTCACGAACACGAGATCGCCCCAGACGATGGGACTCGAGTGGGCCAGACCCGGGATGGGCGTGCGCCACAGGATGTTCTCGCCCGCTGGACTCCAGCGATCCGGCAACCGTTGTCCATCGGCGCTTCCCGATGCCTCGCGGCCTCGGAATGAGGGCCACGATCCCGCGGCGCCGGTGGCACCCGGCAGCGGGGACGCGGCCGGACCGGCCGTCCTTCGAATCGTTCGATCCGGCGGCGGCGGGGACGAGCCTGGCGGCATCCACTGGCTGCGGTCCAGGATCATCCGGCGCGGCTGACACGTGTCCGCCACGACGTCGAAGCTCACGCGGGCACCCTCGATCCTGAAGGAGTAACGGCCAGGCTCGGTGCACCCTCGCGGTCCGGGCGGCATGTCGAACGTGATGCGGCTTCCGCTGGCCGTCCATGTACCCGCCATGGGCGGCCAGCCGGACCCGGTGAGCGAGAAGGTCCCAACCGGATCGAACCGCAGCGTGAAGTCCCGCATGGCCAACGGAGTCTCGGGCAACGGCGACTGCGCGGTCGGCGTCCCGGTCGCGAACGCACCAATGACGAGGGCGCAGAGCCAGGCCGCGACGGCCGACGCGGGGCGGGGATTGATGGATGCTCTCGAGATCATGGCGGAGTCTCGTGTGTGCTGCCAGGTCGCGTGGACGAACTCTATTACGAATCGACCAGCGAGCCCATCGGGTAGCCCGTTGACAGAACCGGTGGCCGGCGCAACGATGGCGGTATGCTCCGCGGGCTGGCCCTCGCCATGCTCTTCCTGGCCCTGCCATCGGTGGCCGCCATCCAGGAACCGGGCCTCCTCACAATCAGAATCGTGCTGCAGGGCAGTGGACAGATCTCGACGCCTGTCCGACGCCACGCCCTGCTCATCAGCGACAACCCGGCAAGCGCCGCGCCGCGCCGCGTGCTGACGGCTCAGGACGGAACGGTCGAAGTGCGGCTTCCTCCCGGCAACTATACGGTCGAGTCGGACCGGCCGGTCGCCTTCGACGGCAGGGTGTATCAGTGGACGCAGTTCGTGGACATCGTGGCCGGTGGCGACGTGCTGCTGGAGTTGACGGCCGCGAACGCCGACGTCGAGTCCGCCACCGGAACGACAGGCGCAGCCTCCGCGCTCGACGAGGATGCCTCATCGCTCTCGACGCAGTGGCTGGACAGCGTGGCCGGCGTCTGGACGCCCACGGCCCATGCGTCCGGCTTCGTGATCGATCGAGACGGGCTCGTCGTGACCAGCGCACGCGCCATCGGCCCGGCCACGAGTGTGGAGGTGCAGTTCTCGCCCACCCTCAAGGTCGCAGCCAACGTCGTCGTGACCGATGCCGAGCGGGATGTGGCGGTCGTACAGATTCATCAGGCCGCGGCCGCTTCTGTGAAGGCGGTGCCGCTTGGGTGCGGAGAGTCCGGTTCGGCGCCGGTCGAAGGCGAGCGGATTTTTGCGGTCGAGGCGCCCCTGCGCCAGCAGAAGGGGACCGTCTCCGGCTCGGTGCGGCGCGTCACCGCGCGCGTCATCGAATCCGACATTGCCGCGGCCACCGGCGGCTCGGGCGGACCGGTGTTCACGACGAAGGGCGCAGCCATCGGCATCACGTCCGAACCCGATGACGGACATCGGCGAGGCGACACCCGCGTTGTCCCCATGCGCGACGTGTGTGCGGTCGTGGAGCTTGCCAGGACGAAGCTCGATCAGATGCCGGCACCAGAAGCCACGGGGCTGCCCGTCGAGCCGGTCAAGCCGTACCCGACCTCGGCGCTCGAGGACGCGATGGCCCGCCGCGCCGGCAACCTGAACCCGTACCAGATCTCGTCTGACGACTTCGACATCTCGTTCCTGACGCCCGTGCATGTCTACGCGGGCCAGCAGCGGCCGATGGGCGCGGGCCGGCCGTCGCAACCGCCTGATGCCGGATGGCTGCTCGCGCGGCTGGTCACCGACTTCGGCGAATGGTCCGAGTATGTCGCCGATATCCCACCGGTGGTGGTGATCCGCGTGACCCCGAGGCTGGTGGAGAGCTTCTGGGCGAAGATGGCGCGCGGCGCCGCCTACACGCAGGGCGTGGCGCTCCCGCCGCTCACGCGCCTGAGGTCGGGCTTCTCCCGCATGCGCCTCTTCTGCGGCGATACGGAGATGAGGCCGATCCATCCGTTCGTAATCGAGGAGGAGGTATCGGAGACCGAGACCATCGCCGAAGGCCTCTACATCTTCGACGCTGGCGCGCTCTCGCCATCCTGCGGGACCGTGAGGCTGTCGCTTCACTCACGGAAGAATCCGGAGAAGGTCGACACCCGCGTCGTCGAGCCGCGGGTGCTGCAGCAGGTGTGGGACGACTTCGAGCCGTACCGCGCGCAACCATAGCGGTCCGTGGCTCGACGCGTTTGCCACGGCCTGGCACGCGAGCGACCCTGCTGTAGAATCGGCGGCGGTAGGTGATGGAAGAATCGTTGCGTGTTTTTGCCATAGACGACGACCCGATCGTGCTGAGGTCGCTCGAACGGGTCTTGCGGTCCAACGGGTTCCCGGTGGAAGTGTTCAGCTCGGCGGCGGCTTTCCTGGAACGGTCGCCCTACGACGGCGTGGCGTGCGTGCTCCTCGATCTGAGGATGCCGGGCCTCGACGGTCTCCACGCCCAGGAGGCCATGACCAGCAGGGGCATCCTGCACCCTATCATCTTTGTCAGCGGCCAGGGGGACGTGCCATCCGCCGCGCAGGCCATGCGTGAGGGGGCGGTCGATTTCCTGATCAAGCCGATCGACGAATCAGGGCTGCTCGCGGCGATCAGACGCGCCGAAGCACGGGCGACGGCCTCCTGGCGGAAGAGACAATCCGAGCACGATGCGCAGGAGCGCTTCGCGCGCCTCACGAAGCGTGAACGGGAAGTCTGTAACCTCGTGGCGCGCGGGCTGCTCAACAAGCAGATCGCGTACGAGCTCGGCACCGGCGAGAAGGTCGTCAAGGTGCACCGCGGCCGCGCGATGCGCAAGCTCGAGGTGGATTCGGTCGCCGCGCTCGTTCGCTTGTTCGCAGCACTGCCTCGAGGCGCCTTTCCTCAGGACTGATCGCTCACTGCTCGAGCGATCGCGTCGAGCAGGTCTTCTCCGTCGATCGGCTTCCTGAGGAGTGGCCGGTCGGTCTCCTGCCCGGCAGCGAGCGCGTTCGTCTCGTCCTGGGCGGTGATGAACACGATCGGCATGTGCTTGCCCTCCGCTCTGAGTCGTGCCGCGAGTTCGAGGCCGCTCATGCCGGGAAGGCCGATGTCCAGGATGGTGCAATCGGCCTGGCAGGTTCGGGCAAGGAAGGCTTCTGCGGAGTCGAACGTATGGACCCCGTGGCCGTGCGACCGGAGGAATCGCGCCACCGCGCGCCGGATCTGCTCGTCGTCGTCCACAACAGCCAGGACCAACTCCGGGGGTGAGGCAGTCATCCTGACCTCTGAGGGCCACGCTCGGTCCAGGCGGCAGAGCGCTTGCCGCATACCAGGTGCACTCGTTCAGCATAGACTCAGCCTCGCCCGAACGCACGTTAGACCAAGGTCCAACAAGCGCGGTGGAAGACGTGACTGGGCTCTCAGCGCCCCCGGCGAGCGACCACCACTGCGAGGACCTTCCTGGCGGCATGAGACGGACGCTGGTGCTCCCAGAAGCGGAGCACTCTCCAGCCTTGCTCCGCGAGTCGTGCATCCGTGTCGCGGTCGCGTCGCTGGTTGGCGAGGATCTTCTCGCGCCACCAGCCCGCGTTCTTCTTCGGCCAGGTTGACATCTATTGTCCAACACCTCATGACAGGGGAGGTCTCGACAGAGCCAACCCCTGAGCAGTCCCGGCGTCTCCGCAGGCGTCGTGCCGCGGACGGCTACCGAAGCTCGTCGTAGCGCACGGCGACGATCGTGAGCCGCTCGGGTCCGCGTGGTGCGCGAAGCGTCACCGTGTCTCCGGGCGTCGCCGTCAGGAGCGCCCTGGCCAGCGGCGAGCGCCAGGACACGCGGGTGTCGCCGGAATCGAGTTCGTCCACGCCCACGATGGTGACCTCGCGCTCGTCGCCATTCTGGTTGCGGAACGTGACGGTCGCGCCGAAACGCACCTGTTCGTGTGTCTTGCCCGCGTTGTCGACCACGACGGCCCGGTCGAGACTCTTCGACAGGTGGCGAATCCGCCGGTCGATCTCGCGCAGCTTCTTCTTGCCGTAGATGTAGTCGCCGTTCTCCGAGCGGTCGCCGTTGCCGGCAGCCCACGCGACGGCGGTGACGACCGGCGGTCGCTCCACCTTCCACAGGCGCGCGAGCTCCTCCTGCAGTCGTCGGAACCCGCCCGGCGTGATGTAGTTCTTGACCTCGTCGCTCATGGGAAACCGCCCGCCGCGCATCTGCCGTGTCGCGCTGTACGCCTCTGTGCCCGCAGCAGCGCGTTCGTCGACTCGAACATCTGATCTACTCGTTTTCGGCGGGCATTGCGATGCCGAAGTCGACACTCGCCAGGCCGGAAGGCTGAGCCTCCGAGGGCGCGCCCCGTCCTGGGGCAGGGCTGGATCTGCCTGGGTCTGGATCTCCTGTTGACCGACCGTTCTGGTCGGAGATACATTATGAGACCGAATCTCAAGTTGGTCGCTGTGGATCGAGGGCTCGCGCCGAACCGTGGACGGTCGAGGCGATCGGCTCGGCGGACCATCGAGACCGGAGATTGAACGGTCGGAAGGACGGTACGAACACGAGGGCCCGCCGCGTGCGCCAACACACGGCGGGCCAATCGAACGGCTGGGCCCCGCGAGGAGCCGTTCACGCGTTGAGCGCGCATGGCGTCGTTCGACATCCGCCATCGTACGGATGTCGCTTCATGCGCGCAACTGAGGAGATGTCATGAAGTGGACAGCAGGAATGAACCGGGCGACGCGCATCATCGGCGTCGTTCTGGGGTGCGCGCTGCTCGCCCCCGTTGCGGCAACGGCGCAGGGCAGTGGCGGCCAGCCGCCGCCCGCGCAGGAGCCGGCCAAGGCCGATCCCGCCGCCGGTCAGCCGGCCTCCGGCCAGGACGGCGACCAGCTCGAACCCACCAGGTTCTTCGACAGCGTCACGGTCAGCGCGACGCTGACGCCGACGGCCGTGAGGGATGCGCCGGGCACGGTGTCGGTCATCGACGCCGAAACGATCCAGCGGCGGCTCATCGAGAACGCCGCCGACCTCGTGAAGTTCGAGCCGGGCGTCTATGTGGACGCCAACGTCACGCGCGTCGGCCTGAACGGCTTCAACATCCGCGGCGTCGGCGGCAACCGTGTGATGACGCGTGTCGATGGCGTGGAGACGTCCGAGCAGTTCGACTTCGGACCCTTCAACGTGCACCAGTTCACGCTCGACCTCGACACGCTGAAGTCGGCCGAGATCGTCCGCAGCGCCGGGTCCTCGCTCTATGGCAGCGATGCGCTCGGCGGCGTGGTGTCGTTCTTCACGAAGGATCCGGCCGACTACCTCGCCGGCCAGGCCCGGCACCTCGGCGGCAAGCTGCTCTTCGACAGCCGCTCGCAGGACACCAGCGGGAACGTCGTCGCCGCGTTCGGTGGCCCGCGTGTGCAAGGGTCGCTGTTCGGCAGCTACACGTCCGGCCACGAGATGCGCAACCAGGGCACGGTCGAGACCGAGGACGCCACGCGGACGGCGCCCAACCCGCAGGATCGCACCGGCCTCCAGACGCTTGGCAAGGTCACGTTCTCGCCGTCGGTGGGCAATCGCGTGCGCGGTCAGTTCGAGCTGGCCGACAATCAGGTCGACACGTGGTCGTACTCGTCCTCCAGCCGCATCGTGGCGGGCCCCATCGTCAGCGATGTGTCGGGCGTCGTGTCGGACGACACGATGTGGCGTGTGCGCGGGTCGGTCGATCAGTCGCTCGACGACCGGGTTGGCCTGAATTTCCTGTACTGGAGTTTCTACGTGCAGGACAGCGAGACCGATCAGGTCGTGGACGAGGTCCGGCTGACGTCGGGCGCCGGCCCCCCGTCGACCATTCTGCGGAGCGGCACCCTCGACTACGAGCAGCAGACCATCGGAGGCTCGGCGCAGGGGCGCAAGCTGGTGGCGCCCGGCGGACGTCCACTGCTCTTCACCTTCGGTGGCAGCTACAAGCGCGACGTGTTCGACATGATCCGCGACCGCGTCGACGTGAACGCGGGCACCGGCGCCGTCGTGCCGCCGTCGAACATCATCCTGCCCTCGAAGTACTTTCCTCGCAGCGAGGTCGGCGAGGCCGGCGCGTATCTTCAGGGCGAGATGACATTCGGCCGCCTCTCGCTCCTCCCCGGTGTTCGCTACGACCGCTTCACCCTCGACGCCGACGAGAGCGACCAGGTCTACATCGACAACGAGAACCCGCCTGCGGTCGACTTCTCTGCCGGCCGCGCCTCGACCCGCGTCGGCGCCGCCGTACGCGCCTCGAACGTGCTGACTCTGCATGCGCAGTACGCGGGCGGCTTCCGCGCCCCGCCGTACAGCGCCATCAACAGCGGCTTCACGAACCTGGCTGGCGGCTACACCTCGATACCCAACACCGACCTGAGGCCCGAGACCAGCAACAACTTCGAGGCTGGCGTGCGTGCCGCCGCGGGCCGCGTCGGGATCGGCGTCACGACGTTCGCCAACTTCTACGACGACTTCATCCTGCAGGCCTCGCGCGGGATGAACCCCGCGACCGGCTTGCTGGAGTTCCAGTATCAGAACCTCGCGAAGGTCGAGATTCGCGGCGTGGAGATGCAGGGCGAAGCCCGCCTCACCAACACGCTGATGCTGCGCGGTGCCTACGCGGTCATCCGTGGCGACGACGTGTCCGACGATGAGGATGTGCCGCTCAACACGATCGCACCCGATCAGGGTGTCCTCGGCCTGCAGTACGGCGCGACGTCGAACCGCTGGGGCGGCGAATTGCTGCTGCGTGCCGTCAGCGGTCAACGGCAGGAGGTCGCAGGTGACGGGTTCTTCGCGCCCGAGGCCTTCGCGACGCTCGACCTCACCGGCTGGGCCGCGCTCGCCCACGACCTCACGCTGCGCGCCGGCGTCCTCAACCTGACCGACGCGCACTACTTCGAGTGGCCCAACGTCCGCGGCCGACAAGCCAACGACCCCGTCATCGACCGCTATTCGAGCCCTGGCATCAGCGCCATCGTGTCGCTTGCGTACGGCTGGTAGCAGGCCCTCGTCGCGGCGACGACACGGCATTCCGGACGCGGAGGTGCGACACCGCACAGTGGTGCGGGCCTCCGCTCCGTGAACCCGTGGGGTACGGCTCCCTCTCCGCGAGGCAGCGCTCCCTCCGCTCGAGACTCCGGAGGCGATGCAGAAACCGCACGGCTTCGCGCCCCTCGGCGACGCGACCGGCCCGGTCAAGACGGCGATCTTCGGCGGCAACAACGCGCGCCTCTACGACATCGATCCCGCCCGCGCGGCCAATGACATCGGTCGGGACCAGCTGTCGTCGGTCAAGCTCGCATATGAGGCGAACGGGCCGGCGCGTTCGAATCTCCGCTACGGCAACGTGACCGGACCGATGGACCCTGCCGTCTTCGTGTCGTGACCGTGCGGAGTGCCGTCATCCGTTCCGGCGAACCCCTGACGGACGCTCACCGGGGCGCCGTGGCTGTCGGGTTCACGCCGCCGTCGGCGATGAACTTCGTCATCCGCTCCTCGAGCACCGGCAGGGGAACGGAGCCGAGTGCCAGGATCGCGTCGTGGAAGTATCGCTGGTCGAACTTCTCGCCCAGCTTCTCCTCCGCCTCCCGGCGATGCCGGCGGATCTGCATCTCGCCGAGCTTGTAGGCGAGCGCCTGTCCCGGCCATGCGATGTAGCGCTCCACCTCGGTCGTGATCTCGTGCTCGGAGAGCGCGGCGCGCGTCCGCAGGTAGTCCATGGCCTGCTCGCGTGTCCAGCCGAACTGATGGATGCCCGTGTCGATGACCAGACGGGCGGCGCGCCACATCTCGTAGGTCAGTCGCCCGAAGTCCTCGTAAGGCGTCTCGTAGATGCCCATGACCGTACCGAGCCACTCGGTGTAGAGGCCCCATCCTTCGCCGTAGCTCGAGAACGACGTGCCTCGACGGAACGGCGGGCGCTCGGGCCCCTCGAGCGCGAGGGCGGCCTGGAAGCTGTGTCCCGGCGTGCACTCGTGCAGCGTGAGCGCGGCAAGGGTATAGAGGGGACGCGCCGGCAGGTTGTAGGTGTTCATGAGACACGCCTGGAGCCCGCCCCGCCCGCCGGTGAAGATGGGAGCGATGGCGTCGGGCACGGGCAGGATGCCGTGCCGGCGCCTGGGCAGGAACCCGATGGTCTCGCCGAGCTTGAAGTCGGCCTTCTTCGACACGTACGCCGAGTACGACAGGAGCTCGCGCGGCGTCTTCGCGTAGAACTGCGGATCGGTCCGCAGGAAGTGGAAGAACTCCGCCATCGTGCCGTTGAAGTTCGCGCGTTCCCTGGTCGCCTCCATTTCCGCTTCGATACGGGCGACTTCCTTCAGGCCCATCTCGTGGATCTCTCTGGCGGTCAGGCTGAGCGTCGTGTACTGCTCGATCATGGCCTGGTAGTACGCCTCGCCGTCGGGCATCGCGACGGCCGCGAGGGTCGTCCGCGCCTTCGGCAGGTACTCCGTGCGCATGAAGCCGAGGAGCTTCTCGTAGGCCGGGGCAACCACGTCCCTGATGACCGTGGCCGCGTCGGCGCGCATCGCCGCTTGATCGGCCGCGGGGATGCTCGCGGGCATCTGCTCGAACGGCCCGTAGAGCGGGTTGCTCGTGTCCCCCTTCACGTACGGCTCGATCGTCTGGTCCCGCCCGACCACGGAGACGCGCGGCACCGTGAATCCGCGCGCGAGACCGGCACGCATGTTGGCGGTCTGCTCGTCGAAGTGCCGCGGCACGTCGCGCAGGCGCGACAGGTAGGCGCGATACGCGTCCGCGGTGCTGAAGCCCTGGCGCGGTGTGAAGGCGGTCCAGAAGAAGGTGTCGCTGTTGAACGGCGCTTCGTAGGTCTTGAACCGCGCCTCGTTGGCGAGCGCGCGAACCGAGGCGCGGAAGATCTGCGCGTTCACCTGCTCCTCGGGCGACAACTCGTCGAACGGGATGGTCTCCAGCGTTGCCAGCGCCTTCGTCCAGT
Source organism: uncultured Bifidobacteriaceae bacterium (assembly GCA_964543955.1). GTDB lineage: Bacteria > Acidobacteriota > Vicinamibacteria > Vicinamibacterales > UBA2999 > VFZN01. Next base: position 40,751 of record CAZJBN010000012.1, on the reverse strand, counting down.
AGTCCAGCCGTGCCTGCTGGGATCCGGCGTCGACCCGGGCAAAGCGGTCGCTCGTCGACTCGCCGCCTGGCCGGTCGCCGCTTCTCGCCAGCTCGCGTTGCCGCCAGGTCCACTCCTCGGTGTACAAGGCGCGGAGGCGCGCGTCCGCCGGATTGGCGTCCTGCTCGGTACGGACGACGGCGGATGAGGACGCCAGGATGGCTGAGAGGCCGAGAAGGGCGAGCGCGATTCGATGGGGAGGTCTCGACATGACGGGCCTTTCCTGGAGAGCGGCCTGATCCCGGCAGCCGGCCGGACCGCGAGCTGAATACGGCGCATCCTGCGAATCGCGATCTCCACGGGCGGGACGCGCGTGCAGGATGCCTGCGGCTTCGAGTGGGCCGATTGTCTCACAGCGTGGGAACGTGCGTGGTCGCGTGCGGTGATCGCGACCGAACGGCAGGTCGAAGATGCCGGGGTGGGGCGGGTACCGAATCAGCCGCCCGTGGCCTTACGCTGGGAGGGTGCAACAGCCCCTCGCCAGCCAGCAGCTCGACCGGTACTTCGCCCGCATCGGGTATCGCGGCCCGCGTGACGCCTCGCTCGGGACGCTGTGCGCGCTCCATCGCGCGCACCTCCTGGCGATTCCCTTCGAGAATCTCGACGTCCACCTGGGCATCCCGATCACGCTGGATCCCGAGGCGATGTTCACCAAGCTGGTGGACGAGCGGCGCGGCGGCTGGTGCTTCGAGATGAACGGCGTGTTCGGCCGCGTGCTGGAGACGATCGGCTTCGACGTGCGCTACGTGTCGGCGGCTGTGGGCCGGGACACCCGCGGCTGGCGCGCGCAGGGGAACCACCTCGCGCTGGTAGTGAGGCTCGATCGATCCTGGATTGCGGATGTCGGCTTCGGCGATGGCTTCCTGGCGCCGCTTCCGCTGGAACCCGGGACCTACACGCAGGGGTTCCTCGGGTACCGCGTGAGCCGCGACGGCCCGTGGTGGCGCGTACGCGGACACGAGTTCGGCGGCGCCGACGGCTTCGACTTCACCCTCACGCCGCGCGCGCTCGACGACTTCCGCACGCAGTGCCGCGAGCTGCAGACCTCGCCCGACTCCGGCTTCGTGAAATCCATTGTCTGCGCGCGGTTCATGATCTCCGGCCTCGTCGTGCTGCGCGGCGCCGTCCTGCACGAGGTAACCGGGGCCGGCGTGAAGACCCATGTCCTGCGGGACGCCGTTGCGTTCGACCGCGCGCTGCGCGAGTGGTTCGACCTCGCCGTTCCGGGCGTCGACGAGCTCTGGCCGGGTGTCTGGGCGCGGCATCTGCAGTGGGAGGCCGAACTGGCCGCGAGCGCGGCCGGCGGAAGAGTGTCGAGCGGCGCGTGATGCTGCGCGGGGTCCGGCGCCGGGACGTCACTGTAGCAGCTGTTCGAGCAGATCGGGCCGTCTTCCTGGCCTTCCGGTCTGGCAACTCCCGCCGTCAGATGGCACGATGAGGGCACCATGACTGCCTTCAGCCCGGACTACTTCATCCACGCCGCGAACACCCTGCTGCTCGTGGCCTATAGCGTGCGCGACATCCTGTGGCTGCGCCTGTTCGCCGTGGGCGCGTCGGTGATTTCGATCCCGTACTTCCTGCTGCAACCCACGACGCTGTGGGCGCCGCTCGCCTGGACCGTGGTCTTCGCAGGAATCAACCTGCTCCAGTCGTGGCGCCTCTTCATCGAGCGTCGTCCGGTGCAGCTCTCGCCCGAGGAGGAGGAGGTCCGCCGCCTCGTGTTCGCCGGCCTGCCCCACCGAAAGGTCCTGCAGGTCCTGAACATCGGATCCTGGACGACGGCTGCAGCGGGGGAGCGACTCATCGTCCGCGGGACGCTCCCCGATGCGGTCCTGCTCATCCTCCACGGCACGGTGCAGGTGGCGAGAAACGGACAGATCCTCGGGGAACTTCGTTCGGGGGAATTCGTTGGTTCGAGCCTGATTCTGAGCGGCATCGCGCCTGACGTGGATGCGGTGACGACTGAGCCGGTCCGGGCCCTGCGCTGGGAGGTGGCGACGCTGGAGAAATATCTGGCCGCCAATCCCGAGACCCGGAGCGTGATGCAGCGGCACCTCGCCCGCGACCTGGCGGGAAAGGTCGAACGCCTGAGCAAGAAGGGGGAGGCCGACAATTGAGGTCGCTGGAAGGGACGTCAGTCCAACCGGCGCGCTCCGAGGGACGTCTATTCACCATCATGCGACCTCAGCACGTGCTCCAGATGCTCGTCGTGCTGTCGGCAATCGGCGCCGTCCAGGCGCAGCAACCCGATGCCGCGCAGGTCGCGCAGGAGCGCAGGCAGGCGGAGCTCGATGCGCCCAGGTTCGTAGAGGTGCTACTCGCGAAGGCTGACGGCGTATCGCTGAACCGGTTCATCGCCGTGGCCGTGACGAAGAAGGTCGGCGTCCTCGAGATTGGCTCAGCGAAGCGCACGCCTGGTCCAATCACGGGCGGCGTGATGCCGGGAGAGTGGCGACGTTCCCGCGACGATGCCGATGACGGCTCCTGCATCTCGCTCGCTCCTGGAGGTTCGGTGACGCCGGTTCCCGAGTCCTGGGACGCCGGCAGGAGGTGATCATGTCGACTGTTGCCGTACGCACGGCCACCGAGCGCGATCATCAGAGGGTGATCGACGTCATCACGCTGGCGTTCAGCACGGATCCGATGGCGCGATGGACATATCCGGATGCGGCGACGTATCTTGCGGCGATGCCCGAAACCGTGAGAGCGTTCGGCGGCCACGGCTTCGCGCATGGGACCGTTCACGTCGTGGATGACGGCGCGGCGGCGGCGATGTGGCTCCCGCCGGGCGTGGACCCGGATTCGGAGCGGCTCGCCGCGCTCACCGAGCAACATAGCCCGCCGGAGCAGCTGTCGGACATGATGCGGGTCTTCGAGCAGATGGGCGGCTACCACCCGTCTGAGCCGTGCTGGTACCTGCCGCTCATCGGTGTCGATCCCATGCGCCAGGGGCAAGGCCACGGTTCGGCGCTGCTGCGGCACGCTCTCGAGCAGTGCGATCGTGCTGGCGTGATCGCGTATCTCGAATCCTCCAACCCGCGCAACATCCCCTTGTACGAGCGACACGGGTTTGCGAGCCTCGGCAGCATTCAGGCCGGCTCGTCACCGATGATCGTGCCGATGCTTCGGCGTCCGCGCCAGCACCGCTGAGTCCCTGGCAGTTGCGGGAGGACGAGCGATCACAGGAGTCATCGACGCACGCTGCCCCAACACCGCGCGTACTGTCTGGCCAAGCCGACGGCCACGTGACCTCACCCGTCACGCGGGTCCTGTAGAATCCTGTTTCTTCATGGCTCAGCGCTACGGAGTGCATGGCGACAACTTGAAGGACGGTAACTCGACCTGCCCGAGTTGCTCGAATTGCCGTCCGCGAACGACTGGGAGTGGGCGCGGGACTTCATTCGACGCCGCAGGTGGCAGGAAGCTGTCACCTATCGCGCGACGGCTCCGCACGAGTACACGGTCCGTACATGGATGCCCGACGAACACGACAGCACAGACTTCGAGCGCTTCGTGACGTTGATTCGAAGATTCGGCTACGCCGACTTCGACTACCAAGTTTGGCATCTCTACTGGTCCGTCGACGAATTCAAGTACTGGACGATGGGATGGCCCGTCCCGGAAACCGTCGTGGTCAACCGGGTGCGGGTCGATGCGGCGGAGTCGCGGAGAGAGCAGTCTGGAACGCGCGTCAAGGAGCGAAAGCGACGGCACGCCAGCTTTCGCCTGTAGAGGCTCGCTCGCTTGCCGAGCCGAAGCTCGCCGAAGGCGAGAGAAGGGGTCCATCTGACCTCATCGTCGAGGAACGCCATGAACCCGTTCACGTCGCCGCGGTTGTTCGCATCATAGAGGTCCCGAATGATTCGCTTGTTCTCGGCGATTCCCATAGAGACCCTCCCCTCGAGCGTCGCGGTAGCGTCGGCCTGAAGTAAGGTCACTCGCTTGCCGACTTGAAGGTCGGATTCAGGTTCCGACCTCGCGTTGTTCAGGCCAAGCCTGGCCGCTCGCGTGCGAGTCTATCCGGTTCCTGAACTCAACGGATCTCCTCGCGCTGCTGGAACCAGCAGGTGTGTCGAGAATTGATGCGTGAACGCGAGTCTTTGAGTATCTTGACGACTGCCGCCTACGATGTCACTCCATCCTGGAGATCGGATTGGCCCCTAGGAAGTTCTGAGCCTGCTGGGCGCCGGCGGAATGGGGCAGGTCTATCGTGCCCGCGATACCAGGCTCGATCGCGATGTGGCCCTCAAAGTGCTCCCGCCGGATCTCACACGCGACGCCCTCGCCAAGCAGCGCTTTGTGTCGAAGATTCGGGCGCTCCGGGTGATCTCTCGCACCTCGATCATGCAGCTGAAAGGCACCAAGAAAGACTTGAAGACGATTGGCCGCGAGCTGAATGTGCGCTATCTCCTGGAAGGCAGTGTGCGGAAGGCCGGTCACAGTCTACGTATTACGGCCCAGTTGATCGATGCCGCCGATGACGTGCACGTGTGGGCGGAGAAGTACAGCGGATCGCTCGAGGACGTGTTCGATATCCAGGAGCGGGTGTCGCGCGCGATTGTGAAGGCGCTACACGTCACCTTGAGTCCTGGTGAAGATTGCCGGGTGGCCGAGCGACCCATCGAGGACGTGCGCGCGTACGAATGCTATCTGCGAGCCCGGCATGAGATCTGGCGCTTCACTCAAGCGGGTTTGGATCGCGCGCTTGCCCTGCTCCGTCAGGGCCTCGAGATTGTCGGGGACAACGCGCTCCTCTATGCCACCTTGGGGGCGGCGTATTGGCAGCACATCAACGCTGGCGTCGGGCCGGTCGAGCATTATCTGCACAAGGCCGAAGAGTGTGTCGTTCACGTGTTTCGGCTGGAGCCGGACTCCGCGCCTGGCCACTACGTGCGCGGACTCATCCGGCTGACACGAGGAGACATTCAAGAGGCGGTGAGAGAGCTCGGTCGCGCGCTCGTGCTGAACCCTGACAACTCGGAAGCGCTCTTCATGCACGCGGCACTCCTCACGGCCGCAGGGAAAGATTCGGCGGCAGAGACGGCGAGGCTGCTGGAGATCGATCCGCTCACCCCGCAGAATCTGCTCGTGCCAGCGTGGGGTCACCTCGTGCAGGGACGGTTTTCGCTGGCGGTCGATGAGTGTCGACGGTGGCACGAGCGAGACCCCGAAAGCCCGCTTGCCGCGTTGTTTCTGGGCGACGCGCTGGCGCGGAATGATCGCGTCGACGATGCGGGCACGACGTTCGAGCGGCTGGCGGCGCGGTGTCCGCAGACGATGTTCGGGCAGATCGGTCTCTTCCTCGGACATGCGCTGCACGGAAACAAAGCCCAGGCGCTGGAGGCAGTCAGCTCGACGTCGGCGGAGGCGGCGCGCTGGGATTTCCAGTACTCCTGGGAGATGGCGACCGGCTACGCCCTGATCGGCGAACGGGATCAGGCGATCGACTGGCTGACCAATGCGACTCGCCGTGGGTTGATCAATTATCCGTTTCTCTCGCAGCACGACCCGCTCCTGAGAAGCCTTCGCCAGGCGAAGCGATTCATCGACTTGATGGAGCAGGTGCGCTCCGAATGGGAACGGTTCGACGTGTGATCCGACAAGTCGGGGCACAAGTCGACCGTCGCGCGGGGCCTGTCAGGGGCAGGATTGGCCTGGGCGCCGTCGGGCGTCGAGATCTGGTTTACCGCCGCGCGCCCCCGCCAACAGTCGCCGGGCCCGCAACTGCATGCGGTGTCGCTCAGGGGAGTCGAACGTACGGTGTACAGGGCGCCCGATTGGCTCGTGTTACATGACATCTCCGCGGACGGCAGGGTCCTGCTGTCACGAAACTCGATTCGGATCAACGTTGCCTGTCAGCGCCCTGGCGACGCGAGTGAGCGCGAGCTGGGGTGGCTCGTGGCGTCGTTCGCCAACGGATTGTCATCCGACGGCCAGACACTGATCTTCTCGGATGGACTGAGCGGCCGGACACCGGCAGGGAACGCCACTGTGTTTCGCCGGGGCACGGAGGGCTCCCCCGCGGTCGCACTCGGAGAGGCCCGCGGAGGCGGCAGGTTGTCGCCGGACGGACAGTGGGTGCTCACCGAGCTCGGAGGAAATCTGATTCTCGTGCCGACCGGAGCTGGTTCGACTGTGACATTGCCAAAGGGCGAGGTCGCGCGCTTCGGAGGACGCGCGTGGCTCCACGACGCGAAACGCATCGTCTTCACGGGCGACCCTGGAAACGGGAAGCCTAGAGGCTACGTCCAGGAGATCCCGGCCGGTCTGCCTCGTGCGTTCACGCCGGAGGGTGTATCTCTTGCCGGTAAAGCGGCCGTGCGTGACGACGACTCCATTCTCGGTCGTGTCAGTGCCAGGTGGGCCCTCTTTCGCTTCAGGGCGGCGATGCTCAGCCTGTGCCAGCGCTCGAGCCTGGAGATATCCCGGTTCAATGGAGCCACGACGGCCGCTACGCGAGGCAAGCACCTCGGCCTCGCGCCGGAAACGGGCGAGGCGCTCCAGGTCCGACGCGAACGCGTCCGGGAGAACCTTGAGCGCGACGTCGCGTCCGAGCTTCGTGTCGCGCGCCCGATAGACGACGCCCATGCCGCCGCTGCCGAGCGGCTCGACGATCTCAAAGGGTCCGAGTCGAGTTCCGGCTGCCAGTGACATGAGGGCGCCTCTTGAAGGGGCCTTGATTGTAGTCGGTGCCGGGGCTCAACAATCGCGGCTTGTCGCGCGTCCAAGCATAGCGCGCGCTGCGCAACTACAACGGCAGATACCGGACCTGTCCCTCCCACTCGCCTTCATGGCTGCACTCGGCGAGGAGCACTAGGTCGTCGATGGCAGACCCGACACTGGCGCCGGACACAACCTCGAAGACTCCAGGCATCGCTCGGCCTGCAGCTACGCGGTCGTACGCGTGCTTCGTCAGCGTCGAAACGTCATGGGTGATGACCACCCGCCCGTGGACTGCCGCCCACTCAAGAACAGTCGGGTCGTCTGCTCCGGCGAGCCCGACGTCCTGGACGCGGACGATGTCGAGGTCAGGCTTCCGACGGACCAATCCTCGAACGATGTCGCGGTTGAAGTTCTCGTCCGCCGCGAATCGCAACACGAGTGCGCTCGTTGCTAACGGCGTCGAGCTAGGAGTCGTTCACGCACTCCCGAAGGGGGGAACCGACGCTCGTTCTCCTGTCGAACGGTTGCCGCCTGCTGTTGGCGTTTCTGCAGATAGGCGCACACGTCGGACTGGTGCCGCAGGTAGTAGGTGATCACGGAGTAAACGTCGGCGAGGGCGACCGACGGGTACTGCTGCGCAATCTCCTCGGCAGTCGCACCGGCGTCGAACGCGGCAACAATGGTGTCGAGCGTCACACGCGTACCGGCGACACGCACCACGCCATCGGCATCGGTGTGAATTGGAACCCGTTCAATCGTTTCGGCCGAGTTCACCTGAACACTCCCGATCGATTATAAGGCCGCCGGAGCTGTGTCGGGACCGCCCCGATGTTGGCGAATCGCCGCTCGCGATTTACGAGGTCGCTCCGAAGTTCGCAGCCCGTCAGTGGACTCGCCAGGGGGGAACACGGAGGGGGAACAGGGCTCTCGCGCGAGGTGTTCCCCCTGGACAGCAGAGCGTTGAGGGATCCTTCACGTCGCGGCGGGCGATTCGCGCGCGGCGAGCTCAGAAGGTAACGGACTCTCTCCAGGCAGGTTACAGGCCGTCGTCGTCGGGCGGCGCTCTGTGCCGCCCGCCGGATGGCGGCACTGCCGGAGCGGTCGCCAACAGCAATCCCGTGGCGTGAGCGACCACCCGAAATGACCGCCTGGCCTGCCACGCCTGCGGCCAGCGACGTGGTCGCTCACGCCACCGCCGAAAGGGTGTTGGCGCCCCGTGCTAGCACCGTCGGTCCGCTCGAGCCGTGGTGAATTCGACGTGCAACCTGCGAGAGAAGTTGACGCATTTCTCGACGCTCTTTTCACACTGGCTCCGGCTTTCGGATCGGAACGGCTGACGCCGCGAGGGGGGCCGCGACAAAGAGCGGTGGTTGGCGCACTTCGGGAGCGCTAAGTTGTCAGTCGGAACCGATGGTCTTTGAACCGGTGTCGGCGAGCGCCCCGCTCGCAAGTCTCTCCACGTCGACTACTTGCGAGCTGAGAGGCAGAACGACAAGCGCGGCGTCTGTGCCGCGCACAAACCCGCGTAACCGCACCGGCCTTCAGCTACTTACGGCCGCTCGACGGGTCGAATGAAAATTTGGTGGCCCAGATTTGTCCCAGATGGAACCGCGTGGAGGATTGGCTGAGGGAAGCGGAGGGCTATTCGAAGGCGGCTTGATCGGGAAGCCGCGCACACAGGCCTTTGTAATACATTGATTTGTAATGACTTATATCGATCGAACCCGAAGGGTGACCGCTTGATACGTATCAATATCGTGCTATGATACGTATATGTCGAAGCTGACGCTGAGCGTTGACGAACAGGTCGTCCGGGACGCCAAGCGGTATGCCGCGGCCCGAGGGACATCGATTTCCCGGCTCGTGGAGCGGTACCTTAGCCTGCTGTCCGAGCCGCCCAGGTCCGAGGAGCAGACACCAGTCCTGAAGATGCTCCGGGGAGCAGCGCGCGGCGAATCCGCTGACGCCTACCGCCGACATCTCGACCGGAAGTACCGGTGAAGCGATTCCTGCTCGACCTGAATATCTTCCTCGACGTCATTCTCGATCGGCAGCCGGACGCTGACGTTTCGGCGGCGTTGTGGGCGGCCATCGAGCAGGGCCATGGGCAGGGTCTGGTTCCGGCTCACGGCGTGACGACCATCTTCTACATCTTGGAGAAAGCCCGTGGCGCCGTGTTCGCCCGCCAAGGGGTTGAGCGACTCGTCGGCGTCTTCAGCGTCGCGCCCGTCAATGACGATGTCGTGAAGCGGGCCCTCACCTTGTCCTGGCCGGATTTCGAGGATGCCGTCTGCGCAGCCGCCGCAGAGGCCAGCCGCTGCGATGCGCTCGTGACGCGCGATCCCGAAGGGTACCCTGACCCACCGCTGCCGGTGATCGATCCGGCCGCCGCTCTCAGCTGGTTGATAGAGGGATAGGGCCTCACTGTCAACGTGCGCATTCTGGAAGATATCGGCATGGTCAGGGCCCTCACGCACTTTCCCACGAGCGGAAAACTGCGGTTCTACCAGATGACGGAAGCCTTCGCAGACTACCTCAGGCTCAAGTCGGTGTAGCCGCGCTCACCTGGACGAAGCGTTCCTCTTCGAACGCACGATCGACATCGACACCTACGATCGTCACGCCGAGAAGCTGCGCGAGGAGCTCGCGCTCGCGCGGATCGACCGTCACTCCGGCCAGCTCGAAGAACTCGACGTGGAGGGCATCCTGGCGTTCGGAGAACGGGTTCTGCCGCGCGCCGCGAATCTGTGGGTGCAGGCGTCACTCGAACAGCGACAGCGGTTCCAACAACTGTTCTTTCCGGACGGAAATTTCGTTCGACGGAAAAGGCCTTATTGGAACCCGCGTAACCGCACCGGCCTTCAGCTACTTACGGCCGTTCGAGGGGTCTGAAGAAAATGTGGTGGACCTGACCGGGATCGAACCGGTGACCTCCTGAATGCCATTCAGGCGCGCTCCCAACTGCGCTACAGGCCCAGTCGTGCAGGCAGACTTTCAATCATACCAGATCCCTGGACAGGGTCAGGCGCGGTCTCGGTCGCTGAGCGCGCGACGGAACACTGGATCAGCGTCTCGCCCGACGCTCGTTCGCGGCTCTCCGCTTCCGACCAGCACGCTCTTTCGCGGCAATCAGATTGAACGCTTCCCGAATCAACGATCCAAGCTGCTCGTCATCCACCCGTGCCATCTCGACGCCGATCCAGCCGGACGGACCGACGTACGGTGGCCGGAAATAGATCTCCGGCGCTTCCTCGATGAGGGCGTCCTGAACGCCGGGGCCCATTGGCAACCACACGGCGATATGGCCATCGCCGTGGTGATTGTCGGCAAACATCGCGAAGACACGCGTTGGCGTGAAAAACGTCGGCTCGCCGTGGGAGAGCTTCTCGATCGTTCCCGGAATCGACAGGCAGAGGCGCCTGAGCCGCTCGATCTCGGTGCCATCATCCTTCCGGCCGGCCGGGCGGGAAGTTGGCATGTCGCGCCTGCCTTTTTCCATCCTGCCTTCCCACTTTACACGCGTCCTTCGACTCCCCTGGATCCCTGCGCCCGGGACCGCGACAAGGAGCCCGCCAGAGATCCGCCAGCCGGCGTTGACACCCGCCCGAAGATGACGTCTGATTTCGACGAGGAATGGCGAGTCCAACCGAACCTGGGATGCTCGTCGCCGAATGGCCGGAACGTGTCCGGGATCGTCCGGCGGCGCGAGGAGCAATCCATGAAGCGTAGACGCGGGCAATGACCACCGTCTGGCTCGTTGCCATCCTGTCGCTGGCGCTCCCGTCCGAGTACCGCCCTCAGTCCAGCAGGGCTCAATCATTCCCGCTCCCGGGCCCTCCGGGAACGACGACCAACGAAGAGTTTCGATCGTGGGTGGCGCCGGGCGGCAAGGCGATTTACTTCTTCTACTGGACCCCGTCTGCGCGCGATCTCGGCCCGATGAAAGTCGAATCAGAAGTCCCGGCGCGTGTCGCCGGCCGGGACACGACGATCATCGAAACGTCCATGTTCATGGGCAGGAAGCAGCGCGTGCTCGTGACGCATCTGGGGTTCGAGGACCAGAGGGCGAGCGCCATGATCTATGCCGTGGGAGTGGACCGCGGCGAGTTCGAGTCAATCCTCGCCGGCATCACGCGGTCAGAGCAGCATGAATCAGCTCGGCCTCGTTGAGATCGCCGGCATCGTCGTCGTGCTCTGCCTGATCGCGTGGCAGGTCGTCTTCTTCCAGTTCGTGCGGCCACGCATCATGCAGCGAATCGGACGACGACTGGGTGTCGATGTGCACGAGTCGCTCTCGCCGCTGGACGCGGGCCTGTACGACACGGAGGCCTCGGTACCGGCACGCAAGACGGCGGCGGTCGCCATCGCCGACTTCATCGTCACGATCGCCGGTACCGTCGGCATCTTCGCCGCCGTGAGCATCCCGCTGTTCCTCCTGGCCGAGAGCGGGCTGCCGCACCGATGGGAAGGGCAGTTGACCGGGAACTCGGTGCGCCTCGGCGAGATCACCGTTCCCGTGATGACCGGCGGCCGTACGCTCGCCGTGGTGATGGTCCGCAACGAGGCGAGCGACCCGATGAGCGCCTGCAGAATCGCGGTTGCGGATTACCGGGCGCGTGATGGATATCTGACCGGCGCCAGCGATGCCTTCGACCTGGCGGCGGGCACGAACTCGGCGATCGAACTGCCCTTGCGCGTCACCACGCGAGTGCCGGGCACCCACACGTGTCGCATCAGCCTCGAGTGCGATCAGCGCCTCCGGGACCGAGTCTCCGCGAGCGTTCAGATCACGAAGTAGTGCCGCCCGATTCGGCGACCCCAGCAGTAGGATGGGCCATGCTGCGCTGGATCGACACGCTCACCCAGGATCTTCGTCACGGTGCACGCTACCTTCGCAGGGCTCCGGGCCTCGTCGCTGTCAGCGTCCTCTCACTCGGCCTCGGCATCGGCCTCAACCTGACGCTCTACGCCGGTGTGTCGACCATCTTCCGCCACCAGCCGACGATGACGGATCCGGATGCCGTTGTCGGCGTCGAGCCTGGAAACGGCCGGCAGGTCTCCTATCTGAACTATCGCGACCTCCGCGACAGCCGCATCTTCGCCGATGTCGTCGGCTTTCGGGTCTCGTCGATGAACCGTCGCGTCGGCGACGAGACCGAGCGGCTTGGCGTGCTGGTCGTCACAGGCAACTTCTTCGACGGGCTGGGCATTCGAGCTCGGATCGGCCGGGCGTTCGGTGCCGGAGAAGCCGAACCGGAGGCAGCGCCGCGAATCGTCGTGCTCGACCATCCGTACTGGTCTGCGCGGTTCAACGCCGATCCGGCGGTCATCGGCCAGACGATGACGCTCGACGGGGAGACGTTCACGATCGCGGGTGTGCTGCCGCCGGGCTTTCGATCGATCACCGGCTTCATGTCGCCTCGCGCGTATGTCCCCGTGAGCGCACTGACGCTGCCGACGCGCGACGACCGCGGCAGCCAGACGCTGAGCGTCCTGGCACGGCTCGCGCCAGGCGCCACGCGCAGCGATGCGCAGGCTGCGGTCAGCTCGCTTGGCGCGGCGCTCGAGCGCCGGTTCCCGGATGTGAACGAAGGCATGGCACGACCCGCGCAGCTCTTTCCGGCCGACGCGCTCCAGTTCCGTGGGACGCCGGTCGGATTCCGGCTGTTGCCCGTCGTGCTGCTCGTCCTCTTCGGCCTCGTGCTGCTCATCGGATCGGTCAACGTGGCGGGACTGCTGCTGGCGCGTGCCGTGGCCCGTCAGCACGAGCTCACCATCAGATCCGCACTCGGCGCCAGCCGGCTCCGCGTCGTCCAGACCCTTCTCACGGAGAGCTTTCTTCTGTCCGTGATCGGCGCCGCCGTCGGCGTCGGCCTCATGAGCCTCCTGAACCGCACGAACCTGCCCGGTTCGATGGGCGGTCTGAACCAGGTGTTCACGCCCGATGCGCGCCTGCTCGGTCCGGGCCTCCTGCTCGTCGCCCTGACGACGCTCCTCTGCGGCATCGCGCCGGCGTTGAGGTCGAGCCGGGTCGATCTCGTTGCCGGTTTGGGGAAGGGCGCCCTGACCACGACCGGCCGCTTGCGCTTCCGGAGCGGGCTCGTCGTCGTGCAGGTCGCCTTCTCGCTCACGCTTCTCGTCGTGTCATTGCTCTGCCTGCGCAGCCAGGTGTACATCGTCGGGGTCGATCCCGGGTTCGATCTCGATCACGGCGTCGTGGCCCGCTTCAGCGGCGAGCCGGCGGACGGCTCGCCGGAGGCGCGGCTCGCGGTTGCGTCGCGGGTGGTCGAGCGGCTCGAAGAGATCCCCGGTGTTCAATCGGCGGCGGTCACGGCCATCGTGCCACTCGCCGGCGATGCTCTCGTTGCCGCGTTCCATCCGGCCGGGCGCAGCGACATACCGGGAACGCGTCCCTCCACGCTCAGCGTCGGTCCGCGCTTCTTCGGCACGCTCTCGATTCCGCTCGTGCAGGGCCGCGAGTTCGACGAACGGGATCGCGACGGCGCGCCGCCGGTGGCCATCGTCAACCAGACGTTTGCCAACACCTACTTTCCGGGCGTCGGCGCCATCGGGCGCGAGGTCGAGATTGGCGGGGAGTCCAACGCGGAGATCGTCGGCGTCGTGCAGGACAGCAAGATCGACACGATTGGCGAAGCGCCGAAGTCGGTCGTCTTCTACCCGTTCGCGCAGCGGCCGCGGCGCCTGACCGTCGTCGCCCGCGTGACCGGCGATCCGCGCACGGCGCTGGCGGCCGTCCGTGCAGCCATCGAAGAAGCTGATCCCGCGGCAAAGGTGACCGTCGGCACGCTCAGGGAGGCGGCGAGTCTGGAACTGGACATGCGGCGCGTCGGGACGCAGATGGTCGGTGCGGCTGGCCTGGTCGGGTTGCTGCTCACTGCCATCGGACTGTACGGCGTCGTCGCCTATCTTGTCGCGTCGCGGACCAGGGAGCTGGGCATCCGGATGGCGCTCGGCGCCTCGCCTGGACAACTGCACGGCGAGCTGCTGCGGCAGGCGGCCTATCTGGTGGGCGGCGGCATTGCGATCGGGGCTGCGGCGTCGCTCCTCGTCGCGCCGGCTCTGGCGACGTTTCTCGCGGGGCTGAGCCCGGCCGATCCCGTGGCGTTCGCGGGCGCCGCGCTCGTGTTGTCGGCAGTGGCATTCGCAGCCAGTTACTGGCCGGCGCGGAGGGTCGCGCGCGTCGATCCGATCGTCGCGCTGCGCGAGTGATGGTTCGTGGCGAAGATGCATGCTGCTCAGGAGGTGAACCATGGTCATCCGGATTGAGCCCATCACCGGACAGAAGCCGCCACGCAAGCTCGCGAACGCCGAGCTGCACTTCACAGACGGCGAGCTCGAGGGATTGACGCTGGTCGGCTTTGCCGTGTGGGAGGCGCCAGACGGCAGTGGCCGTAGAGTCACGTTCCCTTCGCGTTCATACACGCTCCGCGACGGAGAGCGTCACAGCTACGCGCTGCTGCGTCCGGCCGTGGGCACGGACGCCGAGAAGCGCGTGCGTTCTCTCGTACTCGACGCCTACGATGCATTCGAGCAGCGGGAGCCTGAGGTAATCGACGAAGACGGTTTCTCCTGGGCCCCGGACACGCGGGAGCGGTGAGTGAAGTGGCGGTGTCTGCACCACGGGAACGGTCCAGGTAGAATGCCGCAGCCCACCGATGACCGACCTCTCAAGGGGCCTCTATGAAGCCCTCGTCACCGAGCTTCTCGAATCGGAGCTCCGGCGTCTCTCCGACGATCTGCACCAGGTCCGCCATGACGTCCGCGCTGCGGAAGCGCCCGACAGGTTTGCGCTCCACCTGAGCCGCCTCCTGCGACGTGCACTCGCCAGCGTGGATGAAGCGGACCGCGTCACCGTCGGCGTTGAACTGGCGCGGAAGGTCATAGCGCAGATCGAGGGCGAGATCGCCGGTGCAGCCGTCCAGTCGGAGGCGCCGATTCGTGAGGGTAAGGTCCTGCGGGCCATCGTGAACCGGACGCCGGACGGCCGTCCCGAGCCGATGCTCGAGCCGCTCATCCCCCTGCTCGATACAACGCTCCTCACCAACGCGCCCGGCGAACCCCGTGTGGGCAATCAGCTGCTCACGGAGCTGCACTCGGCGGACCGCATCGACCTCGTGATGGCGTTCATCCGGCGCAGTGGCATCGCACCGCTCCTCGATACCCTGCGGCGACACCGTGACGCCGGACGGCCGCTGCGCGTGCTCACGACGACCTACACCGGATCGACGGAACAGCAGGCGCTGGACGTGCTCAGTGAGGCCGGGGCTGAGATCCGTGTCTCCTACGACACGAGCACGACGCGGCTCCACGCGAAGGCGTGGCTGTTTCATCGGCGGTCAGGGTTCTCGACGGCCTACATCGGCTCTTCCAACCTGACGCACTCGGCCCAGATCACGGGTCTCGAATGGAACGTCCGAGTGTCAGGCGCAAGGAATCCTGACGTCATCGACAAGGTGGCGGCGGTCTTCGAGAGCTACTGGCACTCACACGACTTCGTGCCCTACGACGCCGAGGACTTCGCGGACAGGAGGGCACGATCCGCGACAGGCCCCGCCATCCTGATGAGCCCGATCGAGCTGCGGCCCGAGCCGTTCCAGGAGCGGTTGCTCGAACAGATCACGCTGGCGCGCGCTCTCGGCCACCACCGCAACCTCCTCGTGTCGGCGACAGGCACGGGCAAGACCGTCATGGCCGCGATCGACTACGCGCGCCTGCGCTCAGCGCTCGGTCGATCGCGACTGTTGTTCATCGCGCACCGCGAGGAGATCCTGGCGCAGAGCCTTGCCACCTTCCGCCACGGTCTTCGCGATCACGCGTTCGGTGAGCTCTGGGTGGGAGGGCAGCGTCCTCGTCACTTCGACCACGTCTTCGCATCGATCCAAAGCCTGAATGCGGCCGGCGTGGCGGACCTGGCCCCGGACCACTTCGACGTCGTCGTGATCGACGAGTTCCACCACGCGGCCGCCCCTTCCTATCGGACGATCCTCGATCATGTGAAACCGATCGAGCTGCTGGGTCTGACCGCGACACCGGAGCGTGCCGACGCCCTGCCGCTGCTGGACTGGTTCGATCACCGCATTGCGGCCGAACTCCGTCTGTGGGACGCCATCGATCAGCATCGGCTGACGCCGTTTGCCTTTTACGGCATCCATGACGGCGTGGACCTGCGTCAGGTGCCGTGGCGACGGGGTCGGGGCTACGACGTGGAGGGGCTCTCGAACCTGCTGACCTCCGACGACGCCTGGGCGCGCTATGTCCTTGCGCAAATGGCATCCCGTGTGGATGACGTGCACCGCATGCGTGCTCTCGGCTTCTGCGTCAGCGTGCAGCACGCGCGCTTCATGGCTCGCGTCTTCCAGGCCAACGGCATTCCGGCGGCGGCCGTATGGGCAGACAGCCCGGATGACGAACGTGCGGCCGCACTGGCCGATCTTGCTGCGGCCCGCATCAACGTGCTGTTCTCCGTCGATCTGTTCAACGAGGGGGTGGACATTCCCGCGGTCGACACGCTCCTGCTCCTGCGTCCAACGGACAGCCCCACGCTCTTCCTGCAGCAACTCGGCCGGGGACTGCGCCGCATGCACGGCAAGACGATCTGCACCGTGCTGGATTTTGTCGGCCACCATCGCAAGGAGTTCCGGTTCGATCGACGATTCCGCGCACTGCTCGGGGGCAGCCGCAAGGACCTCGTGCGACAGGTCACCGAGGGGTTTCCGTTTCTACCGGCGGGCTGCCACATCGAGCTGGATCGTGTGGCGAGAGAACGCGTCCTGGAGAACATCCGCGCGGCCGTGCCTTCGCGCTGGCCAGAGAAGGTCCAGGAGCTTCGTGACATCGCGAAGAGTGACGACACCATCACCCTGCACCGGTTTCTCGACGAGAGCGGCCTGGAACTCGAGGATGTCTACGGAGGACGCAAGACGTTCTCCGACATGCGGGCGGGCGCGGGACTCTCTGTCGGGACTCCGGGGCCGCACGAGGCGGCCCTCAGGTACGGATGCTCGCGCCTGCTCCACATCGACGATGCTTTGAGAATCGACGTCTACAGGCGGCTGTTGTCGGATGCGCGGCCGCCGGACGTCGCGTCCCTGCCGCCGCACGAACGGGCGCTGGTCCGCATGCTTGTGGCGTCGGTGGCGGACAAAGTGATTCCGACGTCCATGAGCCTGGACGAGGCGTCCAGGCTCCTGTGGGACCACCCGCAGATATGCCGAGAACTGGAGGACTTGCTCGCAGTCCTGTCAACGCGGATTGACCACGTGCAGCAGCGTCTGGCGGATCGTCCGGCTCTGCCCCTGCTCGTCCACGCCCGATACTCCCGGATCGAAATCCTCTCCGCTTTTGGCAGCGACGACCGTGCGAAGGTGGCGCCATGGCAAGCCGGCGTCCTGTGGATGAAGGATGCTGCGGCCGATCTGCTGGCGTTCACCCTCGACAAGACCACCGGACAGTTTTCTCCCACGACCCGGTACCGGGACTACGCCATCAGCCGCGACCTGATCCACTGGGAGAGCCAGTCAAGCACCCGCGCGGACAGCGCCACCGGCCAACGGTATCAACGTCACGCCGAGCTTGGCAGCTCCATCATGCTGTTCGCGCGCCTCCGCAGCGACGAACGGGCCTTCTGGTTCCTGGGGCCCGCACGCTACGTGACGCACGAGTCCGAGCTGCCGATGGCGATTACGTGGAAACTCGATTACGCGTTGCCAGGAGACCTGTTCGCCAGGTTTGCCGCCGCCGTCGCGTGAGGTCGCGCATCAGACAGCTGTCGCGGCCGGCTCCCGGCTCCCGGTTCCCGTTCCTCCTCTTCCCTTGACGCTCGAAAGAAGAGCCGATACCATTCCTTTCGTCTGTCGAAGGGAGAGCGCGCGTTGGCCAGAGACAAGGGAGACGTTCTGCAGGGGACGCTGGACATGCTGGTCCTGCGAGCGCTGCAGCTCGAACCGATGCACGGCTGGGGAATCACCGAACGCATCGAGCAGTGGTCGCAGAGGGTGCTGCAGCTCGGACAGGGCACGCTCTATCCGGCGCTCTACCGGCTCGAACGGCAGGGCCTCATCGTCTCCGAGTGGCGCGTGACCGAGAACAACCGACGCGCGCGGTACTACTCACTGACTCCACAAGGGCGCCGCCACCTCAACCAGGAGCTCGCCGGGTGGCGCCGCATGTCGAAGGCCATCAACCTCGTGCTCGAAGCCACGCTCGACACGGGAGACGCGTGATGCGCGGCTGGCTCGAGGAGTGGCGTCGTGCTCGTTCGCTGCCCCGGCGCGGCGAGATCGAAGCGGACCTCGACGAAGAGCTCCGTTTCCACATCGATCGCCAGACCGAGAAGAACATGCGGGCCGGGATGGCCGCAGAGGACGCCCGCCGGCAGGCGATGCTCGCATTCGGCAACGTGGAGAGCACGAAGGAAGCGACACGCGACCAGTTCCGCCTGGCATCGGTCGAAGACTTCGTTCGGGATCTACGCTACGGAGGACGAGCGCTGCTCGGCGCACCGGGTTTCGCCGCGGTCGCTGTGCTCACGCTGGCGCTGGGCATTGGCGCGACAACGGCCATGTTCAGCGTCGTGAACGGAATCCTGCTTCGTCCATTGCCCTACCCGGAACAGGACCGCCTCATCGAGCTCGTGCACGAAGCACCCGGCATAGGCATCGCCCGGCTGCTGGCGTCACCGGCCGTGTACTTCGGCTATCGGGACCACAGCCGGACCTTCGAGTCGGTCGGCATGTGGGACTGGGACTCCTCGCCGGTGACCGTCACGGGTGCTGGCGAACCGGAAGCCGTCCGGAGCATCGAGGTCACGCACGAAGTGCTTGGACTCCTCGGCGCCACGCCGGCGATCGGCCGCAGCTTCCAGTCGAGCGACGACATTCCAGGCGCCGCGCCAACCGCCATCATTTCCCACGCCTATTGGCAGCGCCGCTTTGGCGGCATCACTCCCCTGGGACAGACGCTCGTCGTCGACGGTGTCGCGCGCGAGATCATCGGAGTGCTTCCCGGGTGGTTCAGGTTCTTCGACTATCCCGCCGATGTCGTCTACCCGATGCAGCTCGTTCGCTCGGAGGCGCGCTTTCCACAGAGCGACGGACGCGGCCTGGCACGGTTGAGGCCGGGCGTCACGATCGACGAGGCGAACGCCGATGCCAGGCGAACGATTCCGCTGATCGCTGAGGAGTTCGGCAATCCCGGCCAGGCGTCCGACCGCATGCGATTCGGACCGAACCTGAGGCCGCTCAAGGAGATGGTCGTCGGCGGTCTCGGCAGCACGCTCTGGCTGCTGATGGGGACGATCGGGCTGCTGCTGCTCATCGCGTGCGCGAATGTCGCGAACCTGGTGCTGGTGCGCACCGAGTCGCGCCGGCCGGAGTTCGCGCTCAGAACGGCGCTCGGGGCCCGGTGGATCGACATTGCCCGCGTGGTGCTGGCCGAGAACCTCATCCTGGGACTCGCGGGCGGAGCGCTTGGCGTCGCACTTGCCTATTTCTCCCTGCCGTACCTGCTGGCTATGGGCGGCGACGCCCTGCCCTCGGTCATGTCCGTCGGCATCGACCTTCGGGTGCTGCTTGCGGCCATCGCAGCCTCGATGCTGGCGACAGTGGCCGCGGCGGTCATCCCTCTCGTGCGGTTTGCGCGGCCGCAGGCCGAGCTTGCCGGGTCGCTGCACGACGCCGCGCGACGGATCGCCGGCGGGCGGAAGGGCAACCGCGCTCGACAGACGCTGCTCGTCGCACAGGTCGCGCTCGCGCTGGTGCTGCTCATCGGGTGCGGCCTGATGATTCGGACGTTCGTGACGCTGAGACAGGTCGATCCCGGCTTTCGGGATCCGTCGGGCGTGCTGACGTTCCAGCTGACGCTGCCGGCCATGGGGGATGATTCGCTGCCGGGACCCGGGCCTGCCATCCGGATGCAGCACGCGATTGCGGAGGCGCTCGCGACGGTGCCCGGTGTCCAATCAGCGGCGTTCACGAGCGCAAACGATGGGCTCCCGCTGGACGGCGACGGCCGGTCGGGCGCCATCTTCGTCGAGGGCAGCGACATCGGCGATGCCCTGCCCGGTCCACGAGAGATTCAGTTCGCCTCGCCCGGGTTCTTCGAGACGATGAGGACACCGCTCGTCGCCGGGCGGACGTTCGAATGGAACGACGTCTATCAGCAGCGGGCCGTCGCGCTCGTGTCGGAGAACTTCGCGCGCGCCGAATGGGGCTCGGCTGCGGCGGCGGTCTCCAGGCGCATCGGCCCGGGGCGAACGGGTCCGTGGCTCGAAGTGGTCGGCGTGGTGAAGGACGTGCACCACAACGGTCTCGACGAACCTCCACCAGAAACGGTCATCCTCCCGCCGACCGCCAGGGAGACCGCCACGTTCGTGGTCCGGAGCGATCGTGCGGGAACATCGGCATTGCTGGACGACCTCCGGCGCGCAGTCTGGTCGGTCAACGGCAACCTGTCGCTGGCGAGCGTCCAGACACTGGGTGAGCTGTACGAGCGCTCCATGGCTCGGACGACGATGACGCTCGAGTTGCTCGGAATCACCGGCTTCATTGCGCTCGTCCTCGGCCTCGTCGGCGTCTACGGCGTGGTGAGCTACGCGATCTCCCAGCGCCAGCAGGAGATCGGCATCCGTCTCGCCCTGGGCGCCGAGAGCAGGGAAGTGCGGCGCATGTTCGTCCGCGGTGCGCTGGTCCTCGTGGCCATCGGCGTCTCGGTCGGCCTTGTGGCCGCAGCCGTGCTGACGCGGTTCATGGAGTCGCAGCTCTTCGGCATCAGCCCGCTGGATCCGGCGACACACCTCGCCGTGGCGCTCCTGCTCGTCGTCTCGGGAGGCCTGGCCAGCTACCTCTCCGCCCGCCGCGCATCGGCGCTGGATCCCGTCGAGATTCTGAAACGGGGATAGTGGCGGGACGGGAACGCGGCTCCGGCTCGGAGCGTTCCGAGTTCGAGTCAATCCTCGCCGGCATCACCGGGCACAGAAGGATGAATGAGGTCGGCGCGGGCTCTGGCTTTCCACGCGTCCAGCATGGCGCGTTCCTGCTCGGGCGTCAGCACATAACGCGGCTGCTTCTTCAGTGCCTCGGGCACAGCGTCGGACTCGCGCCACGCGATCGTGTCCTGTGCCGTGGTCAGGAGCGGACGGAACCGCAATCCTGACAGAATCGCCTTGCGGTTGCTGATCCTCACGTGGCCCAGGTCGTCGCCCCTGGCCATCACCCACGGAATGGCGTACGTCAGCCCGGTGCTATCCTCCGCCGCCGGCTTTCGCAGTGGATAGCGCTCGAGCCAGTCGTAGTCTTCGATCCACGTATACGTGAGAGGCCCGCGCGCCAGCGGTCTCAGGCCCTCGACGAACTCCTCCATCGTCTGGGCCGATGCCGGGCCCACGGCGTTGAACGTGCCCGCCGCGTCGCCCTCGATGAGGCCGATCATCCACTCCGCCAGATCGCGCACGTCGATGTACTGGACGAAGTCACTCCTGCGCCCCGGCACCAGCACTTCGCCGCCGCGCGCGATCCGCATCGGCCAGTACGTGAAACGATCCGACGTGTCCCCGGGTCCGACGATGTAGCCCGGGCGGATGACGAGATCGCGGTCGACGAAGCCCCTGCGAACGATCTCTTCGCTCTGCGCCTTCAACACGCCGTAACTGGGTGGATCCTGCGGCGGCGTGTCGGTCAGCGCCACCGGGCCGTCTTCGGGGATATCCACCGTGCGATAGGGCAGGAAGACACCGGTCGAGGACACGTATATGAACCGGCCGGCCGAGCCTCGAAGAGCCGCCACCGCGTCGCGGGTCCACGGCAGCCGCGTTGCCGTGTCGATCACCGCATCCCACTTCTTTCCCGCCAGGCTGTCGTACGCCGTCGGCTGTGCGCGATCGCCCCGGAACGCCTCGACGCGCGCGAAGTCCTCGGCGTTCTGGTTCGGCTGCCGCTGGCCGCGGTTGAGCATCGATACGTGGTGGCCGCGCGTCAGCGCCGCATGCACGAGATGCGGACCGATGAACCCGGTTCCTCCCAGCAGCAGGATGCGCCGTGGCACCTGCGCGCGGCCGCGCACTGGCGGAACCAGGCCCGCCATCATGGCCAGAGCGCCCATCCGCAGCACGTCACGTC
This sequence comes from uncultured Bifidobacteriaceae bacterium, assembly GCA_964543955.1. Classification (GTDB taxonomy): domain Bacteria; phylum Acidobacteriota; class Vicinamibacteria; order Vicinamibacterales; family UBA2999; genus VFZN01. The sequence goes on along the minus strand of CAZJBN010000012.1, from coordinate 18,915 downwards.
GAGTCCTCATCGCGCGAGCGTAGCATCCGTTCCGCTGGCGGGACGAAGCCTGTGACGGAGCACAGCACGTCTGCAGCGAACACTGCCGGCCCGGCGCGTGGGGCGTTCACAGCGCGGCGGGGGCACTCGGCGTGCTGAGGTTGCATGCCGGATACGCGGCAGCCGACAATCACCGGAGAGCCCGCCCGCCGCATGCCCCCACGGCCTCAGATCCCGCCCGACATCGAAGAGCACCGCGACGCTCACTGGCGCCGCGAGAGCACGCGGCAGGTCGAGACCGCGATCGACGCCGAGCGCTTCGTCGAACAGGTTGGTTTCGCGGCGTGTCTGACCGACACGCGAACGCCCGGGCCCTCGCTCTACGTGGCGGTGTGCGGCCGCCGGGATGCCGTGCTGCCGCGCAATGTCCAGAAGGATCCCGAAGCGTCGCAGGCGTGGCTCCTCAAGGACGCGATCATCCGTCGCGGGCGGGTCTACTACGCGAAGCTCGCACGCGGCAAGGCCATGTTCGTCGCGCCGCGATTGATACCGTCCTTCCATGCGGTGTGGGGCATGCGGCGATCCGAGGAGCGCATGCGGCTCAGCCGCGACGCACAGCGGATCCTCAGGGTTCTCCGCACGGAATGGGAGATGGGGACCGCGGATCTGCGCGACGAGTCGGGTGTCACGGATCGCAAGGCCTTCACGCGAGGGCTCGACGAACTGCAGACCGCGCTGATGGTGATCCCGAGCGAAGTGTATTACCAGCCGAAGTTCACCTACATCTGGACGCTCGGCGTGGGACGATTCCCCGAGGCGCTCACCCGTCGCGTCAGCCGGGCGAGGGCGCTTCGGGAAATCGCCCGGGCCTTCCTGTCGGGCGCCGGCATGACGGTCCCCGGCGAACTGGCACGTGTGTCGGGCCTCTCGCGGGCCGACGCCGGGCTGGGGAACCGGGCGCTCGTCGCCGAAGGATTCGCGACGATGATTGCGCCCGGCACATACCGGCTGTCCGGCCGCTGTCGGGTTCCCGGCGCCCAGGAGTAAATGGATCTCCCGTCTGAAGCCGTAATGGTAGGCGTGCGTGCCCTTCGCGGGGGTTTGCCGGTCATGTGCGGCCGGCGAACGTCTGTGGCGGCGGCTCGTCTCACAGCTGTCGCAGGCAGGCCGGTATCATAGCAATCCGTGGCGTTTTGCCACGGGCCCAGGCGACGCCCGTGACGAGACCGTGGGCGACGGATCCCTTATGTCGACTCCATCAATCGATCCAGCCCGTCAGTCGCCCGGAAGCCAGGGCTTTCTGAGCCGTATCGTGTCCATCCAGCCGGGCGAAGGCCGCCAGGTCGGCTGGGCATTCCTGTACCTCTTCTCGATCTTCAGTTCGTATTACATCATCCGGCCGATTCGCGACGAGGCCGGCGTGGCCGGCGGCGTCGCCAACCTGTCGTGGCTGTTCACGGGCACGCTGCTCGTCATGATCGCCATCAACCCGGCATTCGCGACGCTCGTCAAGCGGCTCCCGCGGATGATGTTCATCGGCGTCACCTACCGCTTCTTCATGCTCAACCTGCTGGTGTTCATGCTGCTCTTCCAGAGTGCCACCGGCGAGGCCAACATCTGGGTCGGCCGGGCCTTCTTCATCTGGACGTCGGTCTTCAACCTGTTCGTCGTGTCGGTCTTCTGGGCCTTCATGGTGGATCTCTTCACGAGCGAGCAGAGCAAGCGCGTGTTCGGGTTCATCGCGGCCGCGGCGACGATTGGCGGCATCCTCGGCTCGAGCGTCACGGCGACCACGGTTCAGGCCGTTGGCACGCCCGCGCTCCTGATGGTTTCTATCGTGCTGCTCGAAGTCGGCGTGTTCGCGTCGCGGCGGCTTGGCGCCCTGGCGCCCGCGCTCGCGACGCCGGCGGCAGCGCCAGCGGCCGGGACCGGGGCGGCACAGAGCGCCGAGCAGCCCATCGGCGGCAGCGTGTGGGCCGGCTTCACCAACGCGCTCAAGTCGCCCTACCTGCTCAACATCTGCGTGTACATGCTGCTGTACACGATTCTCTCGACGTTTCTCTACTTCCAGCAGGCCGAGATCGTCGACCGCACGTTTGCCGACCGCGGCGCGCGCACGGCGTTCTTCGCCCGTGTGGACCTGCTCGTCAACGCGCTCACGCTCTTCGGCCAGTTCTTCGTGACCGCGCGGCTGCTCAAGCACGCCGGCATCGCGATGACCCTGACCTTCGTGCCCGCGCTCACGGCCGTGGGCTTCCTCACGCTCGGCCTCATGCCCACCGCGGCCATTGTCGTGGGCTTCACAGTGCTGCGGCGGGCGGGAAACTTCGCGTTTGCGCGCCCGTCGCGCGAAGTGCTGTTCACGGTCGTCAGCCGGGAGGACAAGTACAAGACCAAGAACCTCATCGACACGGTCGTCTATCGGCTCGGCGACCAGGTGGGCGCATGGTCGTCGAGCCTTGTCGCGATGGCCGGGCTTGGCGCGGGCGCGATTGCATGGACGGCGGTGCCGCTCGCGCTCGTGTGGATCGGCAATGCCTGGTGGCTCGGCCGGCGCCAGGAATCGCTGGCCGAGCACGAGCGCGTCGGCAACCGTCCGGTCGTGCTCGCGCGCGACACTGTCTGACCGCCCCACGATCCGCGTTCAGCACATTCAGGAGAAGGAGACTGCTGTGGCTACGATTTCACGACGAGACTGGTTGACATTGACCCTGGGCGCAGGCGCCGCGATGGCCTTCAAGCGAGGCGATCTCTTCGCGCAGTCCAAGCTGATTACGCGACCGATTCCTTCCAGCGGCGCCGCGGTGCCCGTCATCGGCCTCGGAAGCTCGGCCACCTTCTCGCAGGTGGCGCGCAAGGAGGACGTGGCCGCGCTTCGCGAGGTGATGCAGACGCTCGTCGACAACGGCGGCAGCGTGTTCGACACGGCGCCGAGCTACGGGGCGTCCGAAGAGGTGGCCGGACGCATTGCCAACGAGGCCGGCATCATGGACAAGCTCTTCTGGGCCACCAAGCTCAACGTCGCCCCCCGTGACGGCGGCGCTGCCGACCCGGCGGCCGCCCGCGCGCAGGTCGAGGCCTCCTTCGGCCGCGCCAAGAAGCCGACCATCGACCTGATCCAGGTCCACAACATGGGCGATCCCAAGACGCAGCTCGGAATCCTGCGCGAGCTCAAGGAGAAGGGCCGTATCCGCTACATGGGCATCACCACGACCTTCGAGCCGCAGTACGCGGACCTCATCGCGACGATGAAGAGCGAGCCGCTGGACTTCATCGGCATCGACTACGCGATCGACAACCGCCAGGTGGAGGAGACCATCCTTCCACTCGCACGCGATCGCAAGATCGGCGTCTTCGTCTATGCGCCGTTCGGGCGCACGCGGCTCTTCAAGCGCGTGGGCAACCAGCCGGTGCCGGAGTGGGCCGCGGAGTTCGATGCGAAGACCTGGGCGCAGTTCTTCCTCAAGTGGGTGATCGGCCATCCGGCCGTCACCGTCGTGACGCCCGCCACGAGCCAGGCCAGGAACATGCTGGACAACATCGGCGGCGGGATCGGCCGCGTGCCGGACGAGGCGATGCGGAAACGCATGGTCGAGTTCGTCGACGCGCTGCCCTCCGCCGGGTAGCGCCCGCCGCGTGCTGAGCCGCCTGCAGCGCCTGATCCAGATCCAGCCGACGGAGGTCGTGGCCGTCGGCTGGTCCTGGCTCTTCTTCTTCTGTGTCCTGACCGCCTACTACGTCATCCGGCCCATCCGCGACGACATGGGTGTGGCCGGCGGCGTCGAGAACCTGCCCTGGCTCTTCACCGGCACGCTCGTGGGGATGGCCGTGGCCAACCCGGCCTTCGGCTTCCTCGCGACGCGCCTGCCGCGCGAGCGTCTCGTCTCGGCGGGATACCGCTTCTTCGCGCTGAACCTGGTCCTCTTCTTCGCGCTTCTCCATCTCGTCGCGGAGGCCAACGTGGTGTGGGCCGGCCGCGTCTTCTTCGTCTGGACGGCGGTCTTCAACATGTTCGTCGTCTCGATCTTCTGGTCGGTGATGACCGATGCCTTCTCGACCGGGCAGGGCAAGCGTCTCTTCGGGTTCATCGGCGCCGGAGGAACGATCGGAGGCATTGCCGGGGCGTCGCTGACGTCGAGCCTCGTCGGTGTGCTGGGCGCACCCAACCTGCTCCTGGTGTCGGCGGCACTGCTCGAGGTCGCGGGCTATGCGGCCCGCCGCGTGTTTCGTGAGTCGGTGCGGTCGCGCGAGGCCGAGCCCGGCCAGCAGTTCGTGGACTCCGCCCTCGGCGGGAAGGCCTGGGACGGCTTCAGCCGGACCTTTGCCAATCCCTATCTGACCGGCATCGCGCTGCACGTCGTCCTCTACACGCTCTTGACGACGTTCCTCTACTTCCAGCAGGCGACCATCGTGGACGCGGTGATAGCCGACCGCGTGGCGCGTACGCGGTTCTTTGCCAACGTCGATCTGATGGTCAACACCATCACGCTCGTGACGCAGTCGTTCGCGACGGCCCACATCGTCCGGATCTTCGGTCTGACCACGGCTCTCGTCTTCCTCCCGGCGCTCAGCCTCGTCGGGTTCCTGATGCTCGGCGCCACGCCAACGGTGATGGTGCTCATGACCTTCCAGGTGCTGAGGCGCTCGAGCGAGTTCGCGATTGCCCGTCCGTCACGCGAGGTGCTCTTCACCTCGGCCGAGCGGCAGGACCGCTACAAGGCCAAGAACTTCATCGACACGTTCGTCTATCGGACGGGCGACCAGGTGGGCGCGTGGTTCTACACCGCGCTCGTTGCGCTCGGCCTTGGCGTCAGCGGCACGTCCGGCGTGGGCGCCGCCGTGAGCGGGGCGGCGATTGTCGTGGCCATCTGGCTGGGGTGGCGTCACCACCGCGTCGAGACCGAACGCCGCGCCGGCCTGCGCCCCGCGACGACAACCTGACCGGGGCTGCCTGGGCCGCCTCGCGGCGACGCCGTCGCTGCTTTCGACCAGGCGTTGCAGGACTACGACGCCCGCTGTTCGGCCGGCTTCGTCGCGCGGGCGAGGTTGTGGGCGGTATCGACGAGCGCGATGTGCGAGAAGGCCTGTGGGAAGTTGCCGACGAGACGACCGGCGCGCGTGTCGTACTCCTCCGCGAGCAGGCCGACGTCGTTTCTGAGCGACAGCAAACGCTCGAAGAGCCGGCGTGCATCGTCGACGCGGCCGACGAGCGCCCAGGCATCGGCGAGCCAGAAGCTGCAGGCGAGAAAGGCGCCTTCGCCGGGCGGCAGACCGTCGGTGTCCGTCGCCGTGTTGTAGCGAAGCAGGAGACCGTCGACGAGCAGGTGCCGCTCCACGGCGTCGATCGTGCCGAGGATGCGCGGGTCGGTCGCGGGGAGGAACCCGACGGTCGGCAGCAGCAGGAGGCTTGCATCGAGCTGGGTCGAATCGTAGGACTGGACGAACGAGTTCATCCCGGCGTTGAAGCCGCGAGTGCAGACCTCGCCGTGAATCAACTGCCTCAGCGCACGCCAGCGCGCGACGGGCCCATCCAGTCCGAACGCTTCGACCGCGCGAATGCCGCGATCGAGCGCGACCCACGCCATCACCTTGGAGTGCGTGAAGTGCCGGGGTCCGCCGCGGACTTCCCAGATGCCCTCATCCGGCCGATTCCACAGGCTCTCGAGGTGTTCGAGGATCGCACGCTGAAAATCCCAGTCGTCTTCGCGCGGGTGGAACCCCGCACGGCGGGCCTGGTGAAGCGCGTCCATCAACTCGCCGAAGACGTCCAGCTGGACCTGCTCGTGGGCGCCGTTGCCCACGCGCACCGGACTCGAGTTCTCGTAGCCCGGAAGCCACGGCACCTCGTACTCGAGGAGGCGGCGCTCGCCCGCAATGCCGTACATGATCTGCAGCTGCGCCGGCCAGCCCGCCGCCGCACGCAGCAGCCAGTCGCGCCACGCCCGAGCCTCCTCGTAGTAGCCGGCATTCATCAACGCCAGCAGCGTCAGCGTCGCATCGCGGACCCAGCAGTAGCGGTAGTCCCAGTTTCGCGTGCCCCCGAGGTGCTCGGGAAGCGACGTGGTGGGCGCCGCGACAATGCCGCCCGTCGGGGCATAAGTCAGCGCCTTCAGCGTGATGAGCGAGCGCCTGACCGCATCCGCCCATTCCCCGGTTGACGCGCACGCGGCCGACCATTCGGTCCAGAACGTCTCCGTGGCTTCGAGCGCAGCCACCGGGTCGATGGCCTTCGGCGGCGGCAGATGCGACTCGCCGTGCATGAGGACGAAAGGCACGGTCTCACCGGCCGACACCTCGAAGCTGGCCACCGTCCTGAGGTGCCTGCCTCCCAACTGCACGGGCGTGTGCAGCAGGATCATGTCGGGGCCGGCCACGGCACGCCACGTGCCATCGTCCAGGTGGTTCACCCATGGGACCGTCCGCCCGTAGTCGAACCGGACGACGAGCTCGGTGTGCATGCGGACGCGCCCGCGATCGCCACGCACGAGCCTGACGATGTCGGAGTTGCGGCCGCGCGGGGGCATGAAGTCGATCACCGTGACCGTGCCGTCGCCGGTCTCGATGCGGGTCTCGAGGATCAACGTGTCGGGACGGTAGCGGCGTGCCACGCGCGCGCCCGGGTCCTCGGCTTCCATCAGCCAGCGGCCGTGCTCCGCGGTTCCGAGCAGCGCGGCAAAGCACGCCGGCGAGTCGAATCGCGGCCAGCAGAGCCAGTCGATGGAACCGCCGCGCGAGACGAGGGCGGCCGTCTCGCAGTCGCCAATGAGGGCGTAGTCTTCGATGGGCAGGCTCATGGTCGGATCAACCTTACAGGAGGCGCGGCGTCTCGCGTATTCTGCAGGAGATGGCGACCCTCTTTCGATACCTCTGGGCGTCGCCGGTCACCATCGTCGGCCTGGCGATGGCGGTCATGGGCCGGTGGCACGGACGGATTGCCGTCGTCGACGGCGTGATCGAGGCGCATGGACCCCTCCTTCGATGGGCGCTTCGCCATCTGGTGCCTGTTGGCGGCGGCGCGTTGGCCATGACGCTGGGCCACGTGGTGCTCGGCCGCGACAGGGCGGCGCTCGACTCGAGCCGCGCGCACGAACGCGTCCACGTCGCGCAGTACGAACGATGGGGTCCGTTCTTCCTGCCGGTGTACTTCGCCGCCAGCGCCTGGGCCGCGCTGTCGGGACGCCATTTCTACCTGGACAACGTGTTCGAAGTCGAGGCCTTTGCGGAGGGTGCAGGCAACCCTGAAGGGTCGCCTCTGCATCGAACGAGTGAGGACAACGTTCGAAGTGGAGGTCTTTGCGTCTGATGCGTCTGATGTGAAGGCAACCCTTCAGGGTTGCCTTCTCCCTCATGCCGTCACCAGCGACGCGCCGGCCGGCCGATGATGCACGTCTCTTGCGGATCGCCGCCCTGCGACGAACTCGCGCTGTCGGACAAGGCTGCGCCATCGCCGGTCGCGAGGCGGAGTTCCACGACGACGGCTCGACTTCCCTCGGCAAACCTCTGCTCGGCGACAATCGATCCGTGGGCCAGGAGGCTGCGGAGAACGGCCTCGTCGAATCCGGCGGGCTCGTCTGGAAAGCCCGAGTAGAAGAGCACACGCCGCCACCCCCGAACCATTGCCGCGACGTCGTCTCGCGTGCAATCGGCCGCGTTGTTGGAGTGGGCCACCTGGACAATCGGTGTGCCATCGGCCAACGCGCTCCCGCCTCCGGCGTCTTCGACGAGTGACACGCCGCCGTACCACCAGAACGCCGGTACGCCGAGGCGCGTCGACATGACGAGATCGCCGGCCTGCCGTCCATCGAGCAGCCAGCCAACGGCCGACCGGTCGTCCAATCCGTGGTTGCTGCCCGGCAGGCGCCCCGCGCGGAACTCGTTCCACCCGCGCGACACGATGTCGACGGACACGATGGCGACGAGCACTGCGCCGGCCAGAACCAAGAGGGCGGCACGAACGCGCGGCCACCGACCGACGCCCTCGACGCGGACGGCGCCCGCAACCGTTCGATGTGCCAGCGTCACGGTCGCGTCGGCGAGAAGTGCGATACCGAAGTAGAGAGCCGGCACGATCCAGAAGGCAAGTCGGTCCTGCATCGGAGCGATCGCCGCGACGGCAAGCAGCAGTGCCGAGACGGGGACAGCGGCCAGGAGTGCAGACGCACCGGTCGGCGCGCCTGAACGCGGAGCGGGCGAGGCCTGGGACGGCGTGTGAGAGATACGCGATGCCGATACGAACCCGGCAAAGGCCGCCAGCCAGAAGGCCATGCCCCATCGAGTGCCGCCCGGCACGAGGGCGACGGGCTCCAGCTGCTGCCAGGCCCAGGCGACGGTGCCGGCGAAACCGGCCGACTCTGGAGGAAAGGCGGTGGACCAATACTCGCGCAGATAGGGACTCGCCGCCGAATGGCGCAGCGAGACGACATAGTGCAGGAGGAAGGAGGCAAGCCAGACCAGCCCGGCCAGCAGGTGCTGCAGCGCGCCGTGGACACCGCCCTGGCGCCAGGCGAACACGAGCAACACCACCGCGCAGGCGGGTGCTGCGAAGATGGCTCCGTATGCCATCCACAGCCCAATCGCCGCGACCATCCACCACGTGCGCGCACGACGCTGCCGTTCCACGCGTCGCGGTTCCTCCAGCACCCACATGGCCAGCGCGGGAAGCAGCAGGCCGAAGAACGCGTCGGCGGAATAGTGCTTGAGCTCCAGCGGATAGTGCGACATCCATTGGCCGAACGCACAGAGCAGGACGAAGACGAACGCTCCGGTTCGCCCCATCCACCTGCGGCCGGCCCAGAGCGCCAGCACGATAGTGGCGCACCCGAACAGCACGGGCGGCAGGCGGAGCGCGCGCTCGCCGCTTCCCAGTGCCAGGAGGACGATGCGCTCAAGGGTCAGCCATCCGTAGGGCGCGCTTTGTCCAAGCCAGAGCGATCCACCCAGTTCGCCGAGCGACCGATCGCGGATGTTGAGGGCGATCAGCTGCTCGTCGAGCCACAGCGGCCGCGCGAAGACCCACACTCGGAGCTGGAGCACGATGCCTGCGGCGGCGACAAGCGCAGCCGGCTCGGCCCACCACAGCGCCCGGGTCACGTACCAGCGCAGGCGATCGGACCAGCGGCGCAGACTGGCGGCCACCACCTGGCGCCGGTTCGGCAACGGGAGCGCCCATGCGCCGATGGCGAGGAGCGTCGCGAGCAGCATGGGGTTGTGGGGGTTCCGCGACGTGAAGGCCACGCCGGGCAGATCGGCGACAATGCCGCCGGTGATGGCAATGGCGGCCGACCACGCCGCAGCGACGAGGGAGAAGGCGATGAGCGCGCGCCGCAAGGCACTGACGACAGCCGGCCGCATCGAAGCACTATGACGACTTGGCCGCGGCCAGCGCCGCTCGGCTTGTCATGCGAGCGAGTGTAACAGCGGGCGGCGTGCTCGTCAGACGCCAGCCGAGCTGGCGGAGGGCGCCGGCCCGGACAGGACGGGCCGCAGCGCGGCTTCAGTACGCGATGAAGATGCGCTGAATCCGGTCGCCGCGGCTCGCGGTGCTTCGGCGACGGCCTGTGCGCCTGCCGGTGCGGGCACGCCGAGCAGCAGTGCCCAGATCAGGCAGGCGGCGGCCAGACGTGTCAGCATGGCGTCACGATAATACGGCGGGCCGCGCGGCCTGGACGGCCGGCGGGGTCGTGATGAGCGTCAGCCAGTCGGCAAGGAGCTTGGCGGCCTCTTCCGGCGTCGTACCGTAGAAAGGCATCATGGCTGTCGGCATTCCAGGCCGCCGTGCGATCTGCGCGCGCCAGCGGGTGAGGGTCACCGGCGACACCTCGATGTGATAGGTGCGACCAGCAATTGTTTGTTCGAATCGATGAACGGTCACGGCGGCGCTACAGGTTTGTCGTACGGGAGTAGCGATTCTAGTTGTCTGGCGCTGCCGATCAAGCGAAGGGTTGTACGAAATTGACGACGATCGGGTTTTGGTCAACGAGTTTCGGCGGAAACCGCGACAAGAATTAATATTCTGTCGTGCCGTTCACAGCCTTTCGACGGTCCATCCACAGGTTTTCCACAGGATGGGTCCGGACGGCGCTCGTTGTCGTCCTCGTCGGCGCCTTCGCGCCAGCGCGGACGGAGGCGCAGACGGCCAACCTGTCGCTCTTCCGTGTGTTTCTGCGTGATGGGCGCGTGCTCACCTCGTATGGCGAGTGGGCCCGGCTTGACTCGCGCGTCGTCTTCTCGATGCCGACGCGACGGGGCGATCCGTCCGCCGAACTGCATCTGGTCTCGATTCCGGAGGACCAGGTGGACTGGCCGCGCACGACCTCGTATGCCGAGACGGTCAAGGCGACGGCCTACGCCGCGACGCGCGGTGAGCTGGATTTCGCCAGGCTGAGCGACGAGGTCGCACGGACGCTGAACGACATTGCGCTCGCGAGGGACCCCGGCGAGCGGCTTGCGCGTGCCGAGCAGGCGCGCAAGGCGCTCAACGACTGGCCCGCCACGCACTACGGCTACCGCGCCGCGGAGGTTCGCGACATCCTGGGCATGCTGGACGAGGTGATCGCGGAGATGCGCGCGGCCAACGGGCTGGGGAGGTTCGATCTCGCGCTGGTTGCGCCTCCGGCCATTCGCCCCGACGAAGCGCTCCTCCCCGAACCTTCTGAAGCCGAGACGGTCGAAGCGCTGATGACCGCAGCATCGCTCGCCGAGTCGCCGGCCGCGCGCGGCTCGCTGCTTCAGAGCGTGCTCGGCCTGCTCGATCGGGCGGCGAGCCTGCTGCCCGAGGCGTGGGCGTCGCTGATGCGCACGCGGGCGGCGGATGCCCTGGCCGAAGAACATCGAATCGATGCCGCCTACGCGGCCCTTCGGGCGAAGACGCTCGAAGAGGCCAGCCGCGGCGCCGCGCGCGCCGACGTGCGCGGGCTCGAGCGCCTCAGGACGACGCTGCTCGACGGCGATCGGCGGCTGGGCCGCACGCGTCCCGGCGAGGTCGCGGCACTGGTCTCGACGGTCGATGCGAGCCTCGAGTCGGCTCGACGGCTGCGCCTGGCGCGCGATCAGTTCGAGTTGCGCGAACCACGTCTCCGCCGCTACGAGCAGGCCGTCACGCCGAGCCTGAAGGCGCTCGTGCGATCGATTCCAAGCCTCGAGGACGTGAGGGCGCAGGCCGGCCCGCCGCCCAATACGCTCACGGCCATCCTGGCACGCTGGCGTCTCGACGGCCGCCGGCTGGCGGCCGTGTCGCCGCCCTCGGAGATTGATCACGTGCACGCGCTCTTCAGGACCGCGTGGGAGATGGCCGAGCAGGCCTTCTCGCTGCGGTTGTCTGCTGTCGCGTCGAACGACCTCGACGGCGCCCGTCGCGCGTCCTCGGCCGCGGCCGGAGCGCTCATGCTGCTGACGCGTGCCCGTGCCGATCTCGAGGCCGCGCTCACGCCGCCTTCGATTCCGTGATCACCCCGCGCCGGACGCGGCTCGTCCGCGCAGGCCACCTCGCCGGGTTCCGCGCCGCACTCACCGCACGGATCGGCGCCCTCGATCCCCTGACCGCGGCGGACACCTTCGTCATCGTCCCCACGCGCGCGGGGGGCGAGCAGCTGCGCCGCACGGTCGAGGATCGGCTGCTGTCGGCCGAGCGCCTGGCGATGGCATGGCCGGGCGTCGGACCGCGCGCGGACCTCTATCGCGATCTCGCATCGCGCGCGGAGCGCGCCATCGACGTGCTGCCCGCCTTCGATCGCGAGGTGATGTTCGGGCGTGTGGCGCGGGACGTCGCCGCATCCGGCACGCCCCCTCCGTTCGAGGTGCGCCCCGCACTGGTCGCCGAGATGCTGGCCCTCTACGACCACATCCGCCGCCAGGCGCGCACGATCGAGGACTTCGATCGCAACCTGCGCGCGGAGCTCGAGCCGGCCGCCGAGAGCGACCGCGGGGCTGCCGCACTCCTCGGCCAGACCGCCTTCCTCTCGGCGGTCTTCACCGGCTACGAATCGCGGCTGTGGGCCTCGGGGCTGGCCGACGAGCACGTCGCGCGCGAGGCGCTGATCGCGTCCCCGCCGCACCGGCCGCTCACCGATGTCGTCGTGGCCGTGGCCGATCGCATTGCGGACCCGGACGGGTTGTGGCCGGTGGACTTCACACTGCTCTCGATGCTGCCCGCCCTCTCGCGCATCGACGTCATCGCCACGGAACAGACCCTGGCCGCCGGGTTCCTGGAGCGCGTGCATGCGGCCCTGCCGGGAATCGAAGAAGAGACATGGAGCGGCGACGAGCGTGCCGACACGACCGCGTGGCCGACGCTCGTGGTGCCATCAGCCGACGGGCCACAGGCGTTCGCGTCGCGCGACAGGGAGGAAGAGCTCGCCTCGGTGGCGCGGCGAATCAAGGCGGAGCGCCGCACAGGCATGGGCGCCCCGCTCCATCGAACGGCGCTCGTCGTGAAGCGGCCGCTGCCCTATCTGTACCTCGCGCGTTCGGTCTTCGGGGGAGCAGGCATCCCGTTCGACACGCTCGACACCCTGCCGCTCGCCGCCGAGCCGTACGCCGCGGCGCTCGACCTCGTGCTGGACTTCGTCGCCTCCGGCTGCGCGCGAACGGCATCGATCGCGCTCCTGCGGTCGCCGCACTTCGGCTTCGAGCACGACAGAAAGCCCCTGGCCGCCGACGCGATCGCGGCGCTCGACCGCGCGCTGGCCGAGGCGCGCTACCTGGGCGGACACGAACGCCTGTCCCGCCTCGTCGGCGAGTGGACGGCCATCGACGTGCCGGCCACGCGCACCGAGCGGCGCCAGCGCCAATCCGGTCCGGCCGCGCAGGTCCTGGGCGCGCTCGCGCGCGAGCTGACACCGCTGGCCGACGCACGTCCTGCCTGGTCGCAGTTCCAGGTGTTGCAGCAGTTTCTCGTGCGCCATCAGCGCCGCCCCGACGGAACCGACCGCGCACGGCTGGACCGCGTCCGCCGTGCCGTCACCCACGCCATCGACACGCTGGCCTCGGCGTACCAGGCGCACGATCCGCACGCGGTGGCATCCGTCACCGAGATGTCCGCCGCCATCCGGCGGTGGCTGGGCGCACAGACCTTTGCCCTCCGCACGGGAGCGGCGGGACTCCAGATTCTCGACGCACAGGCCGCCCGGTTTGCGGACCTCGACGACGTGCAGCTCGTGGGACTCGTCGAGGGCGAATGGCCCGAACGGATGCGCCGGAACATCTTTTATCCGCCGTTCCTTCTCAACGTGCTCGAGCCGACGCCGGCGGCCGACGATCCCAACCGCCGCGAGGGCGACCAGATGCGCGCATCGAGGGCCGCCTTCCGGGACCTGCTCACGCTCCCGCGACACCGTGTGCGCGTGTCGACCTTCGCCCTCGAGTCGGATTCGGTCGTCGAGCCCTCGACCTTTGTCGACGACCTGTCCGACTCGGGTCTCGTTCGAGAGATCGCTCCGGGCGGTCCGCCGCTCCGCGTGTTCGCCGACGAAGCGCTGTCCAGCCCACCGGTCATCCTCGACGGGCTCGCGCCGACCGCCGGCGCATGGGCGCGGGCTCGTATCGCCCGCGCGGGCACTCCCGACTCTCGCTTCAGAGGGGAGGCCGGCCCCTGGGTGTTCCCGCGAATCAGCGTCAGCCGCGTCGATCGCTACCTGAAGTGCCCGTTCCAGTTCTTCGCGTCAGAAGTCCTGGAGCTCGAGGAGGAACCCGAAGACGAAGACCTGCCGCCACCGTGGGAACGTGGCCGCTTCCTGCACGCGCTCTTCGAGACGTTCTACCGGGAATGGCAGGCACGAGGCCACGGACGCGTGCGGCCGGATCTCGTGCCTGAGGCGCGCGCGCTGCTCGTCGAGATCGGCGAACGAGCTCTCGAAGGGCTGCCGCCCACCGAGGCGGCACTCGAACGCCTCCGGCTTCGCGGCTCGGCCGCGAGCGCCGGCATCATCGACCGCGTACTGTCGATGGAGGCGGATCGAGGCGACGACATCAGCCGGCGGCTCATCGAGTATCCGCTCGACGGCGTCTTCATGCTCCGGAGCGCGGACGGCGCCATCCGGCCGGTCCCGCTGCGCGCCAGGATCGACCGCGTGGATCTGCTGGCCGACGGCACGTTCCGCGTCATCGACTACAAGTCGCGTCTCATGCCGGATCTCAAGCAGACGGTGCAACTGCAGGTCTACACGTCGGCGATCGCCCAGCAGCTGCAGAAGGCGGACGGAAGCGGCCCGACTCCCGGCGAAGCGCTCTACCTGTCCATGGAGGGCGAGCCGCCAATTCGTGCGATCAAGCCCTCCAGGAGCCAGTCGCTGGACGATGTACTGAAGGCGGCCGAGTCCCGGCTGGTCCAGGCGCTTGACGACATCTCGGCCGGGCACTTCCCCCCGCGTCCCGTGCCGCGATCTCTGTGCCGCACGTGCCCGTTCGACAGCGTCTGCCGCAAGGCCTTCGTGGAGGCCGACGATGAGTGAGCAGCGCCGCTTCGCCTTCGACGACCGCGGGCCCGATCCGCACGGTGTCGATCCGGCGGTCGCCCGCGACCGGGCCGCACGGCTCCTTGCCACCGATCCCCTCCGGAACGTCGCACTCGAAGCATCGGCCGGCACGGGCAAGACGCGGGTACTCGTGGACCGCTACGTCCGCCTCGTCATCGAGGCAGGAGTGGCGCCGCGCAACATCCTGGCGATCACCTTCACGCGCAAGGCTGCCGCCGAGATGCGGCAGCGCGTCCTGAGCACGCTCGAGGCCCGCCACCGGGAGGGGGCCGTCGAGAGCGGGCGGTGGCAGGACGTGCGCGACCAGTTTCCCGACATTGCGATCAGCACCATTGACGCCTTCTGCCTGTCGCTCCTCGGCGAGTTCCCGCTCGAGGCGGGCGTCGACCCGGCCTTCGCGCTCGCCGACGAAACCGACACGCCCCGCCTCATCAACGAGTCGCTCGATCGCACGCTCCGCATCGGGCGGGCGATGGTCGAAGCGGACACCGACGTCGCGCTGCTCTTCGCCAGTCTCGGCGAAGCGCGGGTGCGCCAGGGCCTGGCCGTTCTGCTGGATCGACGCCTGGTTGCCTGGGACGCGCTCAGCCGGTTCCTGCACGGGCGCACGATGCGCGTCGACGATGCGTGCGATCGCCTGCGGCAGGCGATTCGAGGCGCGCTGGGGCAGCTGCCGGGCGGCGCCGGCATGTTCGTCCGTACCGGTCCCGACACGCCTGACTTCGCGCTGCTGGCCATGGAGATCCGCCGCCTGGCTTCCGACGAACCCATGGCACCGGAGCAACTGCGGGCGGCCGTGGATCGCCTGGGCGATCACGTGCTGACGGCCGAAGGCGAGGCCCGCCAGCGGCTGGCCCAGAAGAAGGCGGCGTTCCCTTCGGCAGCCGCCTACGAACTGCACAAGGCTGGCGTGCTGTCGCTCGGGCCCGGCGTCGTGGAGGCCGTCGCCGCATTCGGCCGCGACCTCAACCTCGTGCTCGCGCGCGCCGTGCGGCGCCTGTTCGGGGTTGCCCTCGACGAGTACCGGCGGACCCTGCAGAAGCACGGCGTCCTCGACTTCCCGGACGTGCTCGAGAAGACGCTGGCGCTCCTCGAGCAGCGCGACGAGTTCTCGCGCAGCCGGTTCAAGCTCGAGGCGCGCTACCGCCACGTGCTCGTCGACGAGTTCCAGGACACCAGCCGCGCGCAGTGGCGGCTCGTCGGCGAACTCATGTCGGCGTGGACCGAGGGCTCGGGCGTCTCCGATACAGCCATCCCCCCATCGATCTTCATCGTCGGAGACCGCAAGCAGTCGATCTACGGCTTCCGTGACGCCGAGGTGGCCGTGCTCGATGCCGCGGGCCGCTACATCGAGGCGCTCCGCCCCGAGACGCCGGCTCGCGCGGCCATCACGCGCAGCCACCGATCCGTGCTGCCGCTGCTGCACTTCGTCAACGATGTCTTCGACGCCGTGGAGAAGCAGCCCGAGCGCGCGGACGCCTTCCGCTATTCGGATGACGACCGCTTTCCGCTGGCCACCGACGCGGCGACCATGGGCGACGCCATCGGGTTGGTGGCGGCTCAGAGCGATGCGGCACAGGCCGAGGCGGTGGCCGACGAGGTTGCCCGCCTCCTTGTCGATGGCGCGACGGTCCGCGACCGGGTGAGCGGCGTCCCTCGTGCGATCGGGCCGGGCGACATCGCCATTCTCTTCCGCACCCGAGAGGGCCATCGGCTCTTCGAGCTGGCCCTCGGCCGTCGTCGCGTGCCGTACTACGTCTACAAGGGTCTCGGCTTCTTCGACGCCGACGAGGTCAAGGACGTCCTCGCGCTGCTCGGCTACCTGGCAAACCCTGAATCGCACTTGCGCGCCGCGGCGTTCATGCGGTCGCGACTCGTCCGGCTCTCGGATCACGCGATCATGCATCTGGCGCCGGACCTCGCGGGGGCGCTCAGGTCAGCCGATCCGGAACCCGCCGTGCCCGATGCCCTCGCCGCCGACGATCGCTCGCGCCTGCGGCTGGCGCGCGAGAGCGTGGCGGTGTGGCTTCCGCTCGTCGATCGCCTGCCGCCGGCCGAGCTCGTGGACCGCGTCCTGGCCGAATCGGCCTACGCGGTCGAGCTCGCCGGCCCGGACCTGCGGCAGGCCCGCGAGAACCTCAAGAAGATCCGGGGGCTCATCCGGCGTATGCAGAACCGCGGCTACATGACCGCGGGACGCCTCGTCGACCACTTTGCCGAGATTGTCGCGGGCGGCGACGAGTCGAACGCCATGATCGACGCGGTCGATGCCGTCAACCTCATGACGGTTCACGCCGCGAAGGGCCTGGAGTTCCCCGTGGTCTTCGTCGTCAATCTCGGCCGCGGGAGCGGCGGAGGCCGCGATCCCATCCGGGTGATGCCGGCGCCGTTCGGTCAGGACGATGAAGGCGACCCGATCGTGGCGATCGGCGACCACAAGAGCGACGCAGACCGGGACCTCGAGGCCCGCGACGCCGAGGAGACCAAGCGCCTGCTCTATGTGGCGCTGACGCGCGCGCGCGACCGCCTCTACCTTTGCGCGACGCGCGCCGACGATGGACGGTTCAAGCCGCTTTCGGGATCGCTCGGCAAGATCCTCCCGGATTCTCTGGCCCTCCTGCTGGGCTCCTCCCCGGACGCTCCCGGAACGCCGATCCCCTGGACAGGCCCATCGGGGACGCATTCTCTGCGATGGGTGCCGCCGGCCGCCGAGGCCGGTACGATCCGCGTGTGGCATGCCGATCGCGTCGAACCCGTGCCGATCGACGATCTGACGCCGATCGAGCCCGATGGGCGAGTGCGGGCGGCGGCGACCCGGGAGGATGCCGGAGCGGACGAGGCGCCGGATGCCGGCGGAGGCTCGACCTCGATTCTGGGCGCGCTCGTACACCGCCTGATCGCAGAGGGCGCCGGCCCGGCCGGCGCCGACCTGGACCACCTCGAACGCGTGGCGCGCCACGCGCTCGCCGCAGCGCCCGAGCCGGCCGATGACGACGGCCTCGTCGAACGGGCGGCCCGGCTCGCCCGCGCGGCGCTCGTTCGCAACGATGTGCGGGCGCTCCTCGCCAGCGGCACCGCGGTCTTCGAGGCGCCCTACTCGGCGTGGATGGCCGACGGGTCACTGGTCCGCGGGGTCATCGATTGCCTCGTGGTCTCGGCCGATGGCGTCACGGTGCTGGAGTTCAAGACCGGCGCGGCGCGACAGGCCCACGAGGCGCAGTTGTCCGCGTATGTCTCCGCGGCGCGCGGGTTGTTCCCCGGACGGGAGGTCGATGGCCGCCTGGTGTACATCGGCGAGCCGGGATTCTGAAGAACGACGCAACCCGGGGATTCCGCTTTGCGGACGACCGGGTATCCCATACAATTCAGCGGTTCAAAGGAGCCTGCCTGGTGGCGTTGACGTGTCCGAACTGCGGGAATGCCCGCACCTTCCTGGTCAAGACCCTGCAGATGCACGTCGTGCAGATCGATGGTGAGCGAGTGGAAGTGGCCGAAGAGGGCCGCCCCGGCGTCATCGAGTGCCTGTGCGACGAATGCGATACGGCCTTGGCGTTCGACGAAGTAGACGACGTGCTGCGGAAGGAGATCCTGCTGACGCTCGGCGCTCGATGATGGCTCCGCCTGCCCGGCCAGCGCTTCCGCGCGATCCGTCCCCACCGAGCGCGAGCCACCGACACCGCGGGACGATCGCCGACTCACTCGAGCGGGACCGGGACGTTCAGGTCGCGCTCTCGTCTTCCTCGAAGTAGTCGCATTCCGGACACACCCATTCCCGCACGACGTGCCGTACGGGCTTGGGTTGTCCCGGGATGTGCTCCAGCATCTCCCGGGTGACGAGCCGCATGACCTCGCCGCACATCGGGCACTCGCGCCCGTCGTCGCTCATGCGGCGATCGTAGCAGCTTCCGGTTCCCTTTTGCGTCCAACCGCGTTATCGTACGCGCGACGTGGTTCCTCGACGATTCGACCGATCGCGCGCGGCCGTGCAGGCAGTGATGCCGGACCATCGGCAGTACCGCCGGTCGTTTGCCGACGAAGTCGCGATCGACTTCCCGTCGGCGCGTGCCGCGCTGGAGTGCCTCTGCCGCGACGGCGTGGACGAGGATGCGCTCCCGACCGTGTCGGCCGAGATCGTGCTCGATCGCGCGACGGCTGCGACCGGCGCGCTCGTGCCGCTGTCGCTCGACGTGCGCCACACCTGCGGCGACTGCGGCGGCCGGGGCGAAGTGTGGGGTGAGCGCTGCGCGACCTGCCAGGGCTCGGGTCACGCGCTCAGTCCGCTCTCCATCGACGTCCGCGTGCCGCGCGGCGCCGCCGACGGAGATGCCGTGCGCCTGGTGGTGACGCCCCGCCACGGACCGCCCACGCGCGTCGACGTGCGCCTCGCCGTCGCATAGCAGGCCGGCGTGAAGCGCCACGTCGATTTCCTCGCCTGGCTGTATGTCGCGTGGGGCGGGCTCTTCCT
>CAZJBN010000011.1:56028-59800 GCA_964543955.1 uncultured Bifidobacteriaceae bacterium | reverse complement strand
ACCCGGTCATCAAGTTCACGACCCTGTTCGGCCTGCTGGCCGTCGAGCTGGGCGTCTACCTGTCGGCCCTTCACGGCAGCACCATCACGCACGTGCTGGCGGCGGTGTTCTTCGTGGCCAGCATGTACTTCGTGCACCGGTCGTTCTACGGGATGCGGATCGAGAGCTGACCCAGGTCTGGCGCGTCAGGCGTCGGGCCCTTGCCGGTCGAGGGTCCGGAGTCGGACGCCTGGAGGCTCCTGGCAACTTGCCTCATCCGCCCTAACGGCGAACCTCATCTGTGTCATCGTTTGTAATATTTGAAAACTCGATGGACGAGCGTCCATCGAGTCGTTGACGGGGGCCGGACGGACCACTAAGATTGGCGGGTTTTCGGGAATGACGCCGTCGGCGGTTATCGGCGCTGCGCCCGACAGCTTGCTGTGGAGCACTTTTTCGAAACCGGTGTCTAACCGGGTACTGGACGCAAAAGACAGGTCACGGGTTCCACGTGTCCATTGACCGGCCTTTTCTGTGCTGGCTATAATCGGCGGCCTTCGAGCCAGCCCCGGGGATCTCAGGAGGAGACAGCGTGCCACGCGACATGTTCGGCGATGTCGTCGATCCTTCAATCAAGATGGGCAACAAGATGTGGTACACGGTGCCACTCACCATGTTGATCCAGGCGGCGATTCTCGCGGCCATTATCATCGTGCCCTTGATGGCCGTGGGGGCCCTGCCGACGACGCCGTCGATGATGGCGTTTGTCGCGGCACCGCCTCCGCCCCCGCCTCCGCCTCCGCCCCCCCCTCCACCGCAGGCTGCGACCCCGCCGCCCGAGATTGAGGTCAACCCCAACGCCGCGCCGGTCGAAGCCCCGACCGAAATCAAGCCCGAGACAGGTCTCGAGGCCGGGTTCGAGCGTTCGGCGGGCGGCGTCGAGGGCGGTATCATCGGCGGCGTGGCCGGCGGCATCACCGGCGGCATTCCGGAGCCGCCCCCGCCTCCGCCGCCACCGGCCGCGCCGGTCCGCGTCGGCGGCAACATCAAGGCGCCGCAGAAGGTCAAGCACGTCAACCCGACGTATCCGCCGATCGCGCAGTCCGCGCGTGTCCAGGGCGTCGTCATCATCGAGGCCACGATTGGCCCGGACGGCGCGGTCAAGGACGCGAAGGTGCTGCGCTCGATCCCCCTGCTCGATCAGGCTGCGCTCGACGCGGTCCGGCAATGGCAGTTCACGCCGACGCTCCTCAACGGCGTGCCGGTGCCGGTCATCATGACCGTCACCGTGCAGTTCACGCTGCAGTAGGAGCGGCACATGTCTTCAACCGGTAACAGGGACTTCTTCGGGAGGAATGCGATGGAAGGTCGGAAGCTGGGTCAGATCGGTCGGATCGCATGCGCCGGGATCGGAATGGCGCTCGTGAGCACACCGGCGTTCGCGCAGGAAGGTGGCGGGCTCGATCTCGTCGAGATGTTCGAGCAGATGGGTCCGACGGCGATGGCCATCGCCGTGGTGCTGTTCATCATGTCGTTCTGGTCGGTGGGCGTCGCCATCGAGCGGATCTACACGTTCAGCCAGGCGAAGAAGCAGTCCAAGCTCTACGCCCCCCAGGTCGCCAAGCACCTCAAGGAAGGCCGCCTGAAGGAAGCCATCGCCCTCTCCTCCGCCAAGGAGTACCGCTACAGCCACCTCGCCAAGGTGGTCCTCGCCGGCCTGCAGGAGTACCAGTTCCAGCAGGAGAGCGGCTCGAACCTCTCGCGCGAGGACATCCTCGACACCGTGCGCCGTTCGATTCAGCGCGCGACCGCGCTCACCTCGAACGACCTCAAGAAGGGCATCTCCGGCCTGGCGACCATCGGCGCGACCGCGCCGTTCGTGGGTCTGCTCGGCACGGTGGTCGGCGTCATCAACGCGTTCGTCGGTATCGCGTCCACGGGCTCGGGCGGCATCGGCGCCGTCTCGGCCGGTATCGCGGAAGCGCTCGTCGAGACCGCGCTCGGCCTCTTCGTCGCCATCCCGGCGGTGTGGTTCTACAACTACCTGTCGGGACGCCTCGAGTACTTCAACGTGGAGATGGACAACTCCTCGTCGGAGATGGTCGACTACTTCATCAAGAAGACTGCGGCCTAGTCCGGAGCATGCAGTCCGGCGTTTCGTGACCATCCGGCCGCGGGCCGTGGTCACGAAACGCGCGGGCCGCTCCACTCGGGCGGCCCGACCGGACCTGGAACCGATTCGCAAGGAGATACCGACATGGCAATGGACGTCGGCGGGGCTAAAGGCGGAATCAAGTCCGACATCAACGTCACCCCGCTCGTGGACGTGATGCTGGTGCTGCTCATCATCATGATGATCGTCGCCCCCCTGCTGCAGAAGGGCGCGGACGTCAAGCTGCCGGTTGCAGCCTACAGCGCGGACAAACCCGAGACCCAGGATCAGACCGTGGTCGCCATCGACTCGCAGGGCCGCTTCTTCGTGAACGGCGTGCCGGTCCGCGACACGGAGATGCGCCAGCGCGTCGAGGACATCCTCGACGGCAAGAGCGAGCGCATCGTCCTCATCAAGGGTGACGAGGACGCGCAGTACGGCGCCATCATGGCGGCCATGGACGAGCTCCGCTCGGCCGGCATCGAGGACATGGGCCTCATCACGGATCCGAAGCAGCGGCCCGGCCAGGTTGGGGAGAACTAGTCATGGCCCACGCACACCAGCATTTCGGCGCGGAAAAAGTGTTCATGGGCAAGAAGCTCGAAGTGTCGGGCGACATGAACATCACCCCCATGATTGACGTGCTGCTCGTGCTGCTCGTCATCTTCATGGCGGCGCTGCCTCTCTCGCAGAAGGGCCTGGACATCAACCTCCCGGCCGAGACGCAGCAGGCGGAGCAGCAGCAGGTGGACATCTCGCAGATCGTGCTCGAATACACTGCCGATCGCCGCATCTCCGTCAACAAGCAGGACGTGACGATCGCGGAGCTCGAGAGCCGCCTCCGCAGCATCTTCGAGGAGCGCAAGGACAAGACGATGTTCATCGCCGGCGCGGGCACGCTGCGCTACGGCGATATCATCGAAGTCATCGACGCCGCCAAGGGCGCTGGCGTCGAGAAGGTCGGCATTGTCACCGAGGCCATGCGCCGCGCGGCGGGCGCCGGCACCAACTAGCCGCCGTCCTCCTCGAATCACGCATCAGCAAGGGCCGCCAGCGGACGCTGGCGGCCTTTCGTCTTGGTGAAGCCCCCCGCTTCCCGAGCCCGAAGGCCCAGGTCCCGCGGGCGGCAGCCCCATCCAAACATCGTCCGGCAGCGTCAGATCGCTGACCTCCGCTGTGTGGCATCGCGCTCGAAGTCAGGCCGCGCGGCGTTCGAGCGCCTGGACGACCTTGCCCGCCGAAAGCAGACGGAGATCGAGGCCCGGAGCCGTGCGCTCGTGGCGCAGCAGCAGAGACTGCAGCAGGACCCCTCCTTCCTGAGCGACAACGTCCAGGGACAGCTCGCGAAGGCGTTCGAGAGTGGGAGAATCGGCTTCGACCGTTTCCGGGAGGACGCCGAGGCGGAGGTCGTCAGCCTCCGCCGTCAGGTCGAAGCGGAGTTCGCCGCCAAGATTTCGCCTGTGATCGACGCCGTCGCGAGGGAACGAGGCCTCCACTTCGTCTTCGACATGGAGCGTGCGCCGATCGTGTGGCTGTCGCGCCTGTCGCCGATATCTCGGATGAGGTCGTACGCCGGCTGGATACGGCGAAGCAGGGCGGCCTGGAGCCGGCCCTCCGGCGGAACTGAAGTTCCGCCCTGCG
>CAZJBN010000011.1:42186-55928 GCA_964543955.1 uncultured Bifidobacteriaceae bacterium | reverse complement strand
GAAGTTCCGCCCTGCGCCGGTCAGAAACTCGTCGGCGCCTTGGCGATCTCGCGCAGGTCGGGCAGTGTCTTGTCGGCACGGTGCCAGATCCTGCGGAGCTCGGCAGCCGCCTGCTGCGCCTTCTCCGGATTCCGTGCAGCCGTGGCGGCACGATAGAGGCCCAGGAGCGAGAGCGTCCGTCGCGGGTAGCGCGCGAGCGCGGTCTCGTACTCGGGGATGGCTTCGCCCGGGCGGCGCACATCCATCAGCAGATCGCCCACCAGCTCGTGACCGGGCTTCACCGGCACGGGCGGGCCGAACTCGAAGCTCAAGGAGTCCTCGACCGCCGCCGCCTGCCTCGCCAGGACTATCCCCTCGTCGCGGCGTCCTTCGACGAAGAGGAGGACGGCTTCGAGCTGCTGCGCCATCACGGCCGCCACGCGCTTGTCGGCACCGCCCGCTGACGGGAGGCCGATCGGTTGTGCAGGAGACGCGCCGTGGCCGGCGTGCGCGCCGGGTGCTGCAGGCGCGGGTGCCGGCGGCGCCGCGGGCTCGATGGAGCGAACGCCAGGGCGCCCCGGCGTCGCGGGCCTGGCGGTCGAAGGCCGCGCCGTCGTCACGCTCCGAAGCGGTTGGTCGCCATCGCCGACGATCTGCGCGATCAGCTCGAGCGCCTCGTTCCCGCGGACCCGGTTTCCGCTGCGGAACGATGCCAGCCCGGTGGCGAAGATGTCGGCCGCCGCCGCATCCGGGGACAGCCCTTCGGGGTTGACCGGCGCCTTGACGTCGGTCCATCGCCGCGTCTCGATGAGCCATGCGGCGCGCGCGAGTGCGAGGTGGCTGCGCGTTCGGACCGAGCCGCTCGTCGCCGCGGCGGCTTCGATCTGGTCGAGCACGCCGCGCGCCTCCTGCTGCCGGCCCTGCTGCAGGTAGCTGTACGTCAGCCACAGGAGTGCGTGGAAGCCGCGCTCGTCCACTCCGAGGCTCCTCCGCGCGACGCGATCGTCGGCGGCCTTTGCCGACCGCTCGTTCATCTCCGCGGCCTCGTTCCACATGCCGAGGGCAAAGTAGATATGCGACGGCATATGGAGCGCATGCGACGCCGACGGCGCGATTCGGCCGTACGCGTTGGCGTAGCGGAGTCCCAGCGGCGCGTGCACGGGGTCGTCGAACGCGTGTATCAGGTAGTGGATGGCGCCGGGATGCTCCGGGTTGCTGGCCTGCACGTCCTGGGCGAGCGCTGCGGCGCGCATGTAGGTGCCGAAGTCGCGCCCGCCGTGGCTCGTGCCCATGAGCGCCAGCGCGTAGAACGCGGTGACTTCGAGGTCGTCGGGATACGCCTCGTGCATCCGCGCCAGCTGCGCGGCGTACGCCTTGTCGCGATCCAGCTTCTCGCCGGATCCGAAGAGCGCGTCCACGGCCCTCAGCCAGTCGCGTTCCTTGTCGGAGTCGGCCCTGGCCATCCGCTCGGCCGCGGTCGGCGCGAGCCGTTCGAGCGCGGCACGCGCCTGTTCGGGCGCCGTCTGCGCCCACAGCGGATGGTTGTAGGTCATCGCCTCGCCCCAGTAGGCCATCGCGAACCCCGGGGCCGCCTGCTGCGCCTCCCGGAAGGCGGCGCGCGCATCGTCGTACTCGAAGCTGTGAAGGAGGAGCACCCCGCGGACGAACGCGTCCTGGGCGGGTCCGGCCTGCGAGGTCGGAAAGGCGATGCGGCCGAGGCCGTCCTGGGCCAGCGGTGCGCCCGGGAGAGCCATGAGCCCCGCCAGCGCAAGGGCGGCGGCGGTGACGCTGCGGAATGTGAAGAGGCGTCCCATAGCCGGAGTCTAACGCAAAGGCAGGCTGCCCGCGCGCGGTGGGAATCGTGCTGAGCAGATGAGAAGAGGCCCCGGGCACCGCGCCGGATGACGCGGTGCCCGAGGCCCTGGGTGGCGAAAGGGAGGGTCTAGTCGAACGTATAGCGAATCATGAACTGGATCCGCCAGACGTCGTTGAGGTCTGCCGTCTGCTCGATCGTCCGTGTCATCAGCTCGTTGTTGATGACCCGCAGCCGGTACTGCGCCTGGCCGAGAAGGTCCGCCTGTCCGCCCTGCGCGGCGCTCGGGACGATGAGCGGCTGGCTGGACACGAGCCGCTTGCCGACTCCCCAGTCGTGGTTGAGCAGGTTGCCGAAGTTGAGCATGTCGACGCGGAACTGGAACGTATGCCGGCGACCCGCGAGGGTGGCGAAGAGGTCCTGCGCGATGCTGAGGTCCATGCGCCTGACCATGGGCAGGAAGATCCCGCCGCGCTCGGCGTACTCGCCCCGGTGATTCTTCATGTAGGGGTCCTGCTCGATGAGCGCGTTCCAGGCCTGCGCCTGCTCGGCAGCGGTGAACGTCCGCCCGCTCTGCGTGAAGGTCTGGAAATTCATCTCCGACACGTCGCGGTGGATGTAGATCAGGTCGTTCGAGGTCCCGCCGTCCCCGTTGAGGTCCCCGGAGAACACGAGGGACCCGTTGAAGAAATCGCGGAACGACGGCCGCTGCTCCCAGAACACCGACACTGTCGTCCCGCCGAAGCTGAAGTACTCCTTCGTGTACGAGCCGGCGATGAAGAAGCGATGTCCCGGCGATCCGGTCGCGTAGCCGACGCCCGGGTCGTTCGGGTTGCCCGCGTGCTGGTTGCCGTTCCACGACCCGAACGCGATGGAGCCCGGGTCGACGGTGTTCTTCGACTCGCCGTAGCTGTAGGCGGCCTTGATGAACCCGCCGCTGTAGTTCTTGTTCGCCGAGAAGGCCAGGTTCCAGGCCGTGCCCACGTCCTGATTCTTGAGGACGATGGCGTTCTGGACGTTGGAGTGGATGCGGTTGCCCGCGGTCCACCGCGGCCGGTCGTCCACGCCAGTGAAGCTCGTGCTCGGGTCCGGGAGATTGGCGTTGATGTAGTACACGCCGTTCACGTCCCGGTTGTACAGATACTCGGCGGTGCCCGTGACGCCGCCAGGCAGGCGCTGGTCGACCGCGATGTTGGTGCGCCATACCTGCGGGAACTTGAAGCCCGGGTCGGTCAGCGCGAGCTCATAGCTCGACGCCGGATCCCCCGTGACGTTCGTCGGCTTGTAGCGATTCGGATCGGGGTCGAACGGGCGAGCCGAGGTGTTGTCGAGCTGCTCGAACCCGGTCAGGACGCCGGTGTTGCCGATCTGGTTCGAGATCCAGACATACGCCGGACGGCCCGTGAAGATGCCCGTGCCGCCGCGGACCTGCGTCGTGCGGCTCTCGTTGGCGTTCCAGTTGAATCCCGCGCGCGGCGACCACAGGATGCTCGCGTCCGGCAGTTTGGCGGTGTCGTACTGCACGGGCGAGCCGTGCTCGTCCATGAAGGTCAGCGCGTCGGCCTCGGCATTGGTGTAGCCCGTGTCGCCGAAGAAGGGCACGTCGAAGCGGAGCCCCATCGTGATCTTCAGGTCGTTGCTCGGGCTCCACTCGTCTTGAGCGTAGACGCCCGTATAGAGGACCTCGAGCGGCTGCAGGGGCTTCTCCTGCCCGGGGATGTTGCTCCACCGCACCTGGAACCGGCGCAGGTTGACCGGGGACGTCGTCCGGTTCGGGTCCGCGAGGTAGCCATTCAGATCCGTGTAGAAGTCGTCGAGCGTGTTGTAGACATACGCGCTCTGGGCGCCCGGGAAGAACACGTTCTCCGACTCGTAACGTTCGAGGCTGCCCCCGAACGTCAGCGTGTGGCTGGAGGCGAACCTGGTGAAGTTCTCCTGGATCTGGAAGGTCTTGTAGCGGAGCTCGTTGTTGGGCGTGAACGGCTCGAAGCCGATCGACGTGTAGGTCGAGCTGTCGCCGCCAAGGATGTCCGCCATGGGGAAGAAGCTGCCCTTGGCCCCACGGCTCTCGTCCTGCGACGTGTAGCCGATGATGAGCGAGTTGGACATGTTGTTGCCGATGATCGCGTTCCACTCGCCGATGCCGGACTTGATGTTCTCGAGGATCTTGTAGTTCGAGTTGTCGAAGTTCATCGAGAAGAGACTGCTCCGGCGGCTGCCGAAGCCGAGAGAGGAGGAGTTCGACATCAGGACGTCGGTGTCGGAATCGAGCTGGGTATAGCGGAAGCTGATCTTGTTGCTGCTGTTGAGGTTGTAGTCGCCCTTGATCAGGTAGCGGCGGGCCGGCGTCTCGAAGTCGTAGTTCTCGTAGGGGCCCGTGGCGTAGTTGAAGTTCGACTGCAGGTAGCTGCTGAGCTGCTGGAGGTCCGACGCCAGCACGCGCGTCACGGAGCCGGCCACCGGCTCGCCACCGCTGTTGGCGCGGAACGTCGTGCCGGGCTGGGTCAGCGCCTCGTCCTCGATGTTGCCGAAGAAGAAGACCTTGTTCCGGACGATCGGCCCGCCCAGCCAGCCGCCCGTGTTCGCGAACTCGAACGTGCCGGGGTTGACCGCGAGGTCCTTCGCCTCGGTTCCCACCTGGCTCTCGGTACGGAACTGCCGGTAGATCGATCCGCGGAACTGGTTGGTGCCGCTGCGCGTGACGGTATTGATGCCGGCGCCGACGAAGTTGCCCTGCCGCACGTCGTAGGGCGCCACGTTCACCTGGATCTGCTCGATGGCCTGCGGCGAGATCGGGGCGACACCGGTGCGGTCACCGGGCGTGTTGCCCAGGCCGAACGAGTTGTTGAACGACGAACCGTCCACGGTGATGTTGTTCATGCGCGTGTCCTGTCCGGACATCGACATGCCGCTGGCCTGCGGCGTCAGGCGCGTGAAATTCTCGAGGCGGTTGCTCAGGTTGGGCAGGGTCGCGATCTCGGTGCGGCTCACCGCGGTGGCCGCGCCCGTTCGGTTGGAGCTGAAGACCGTGTCCGACTGGGCCACGACCGTGACGGTCTCCGTCACGGCAATGGCGGCGACCTCGAAGTTCAGGTCGGTGGCCACGCCGAGGTAGACCTCGACGCCTTCCTGCGTCTTGGGCTCGAAGGCGTTGCCCACACCGACGTAGGCGGCGGTGACGAAGTAGGGGCCGCCGACGCGCATGCCGATGATCGAGTAGCGCCCATCCGCTCGCGTGGTCGCTTCGTAGGTCGTGCCGGACGGTTCGTGAATCGCGATGACGCTCGCGCCGGCGACCGGCTGCTTCTGTGCATCGACCACAATGCCGCCCATGGAGCCGGTCGTGACGCCCTGTGCGCCCGCGATCTCCGCGGCGCCCACGAGGCACGCGACGACGACGAGAATCAGGGTCTTCCATCCATCCGGAGTCAGTCTCTTCATGCACCACACCTCATTCAGCCTTCCACGCTACCACTGGAATGTTAACGCCGGGTTAAGGTCCGTACACGCAGAACGGGCCGCACCGCCGGAGCGGAACGGCCCGTTTCGGTCGTTTGCCTGAGACCTTAATCGGTGCCGGCGGTTTTCTGCTTCCGGAGCTCGACGGCCTTGTCCCTGAGCTGGTCGGCCTCGCGAAGGAGCGCCTGCTGCTTCTTGGGATCCTTCTCGAGGTTGGCCTGCAGCCGGAGGAGGATGTTCTTGTAGGCGATGGCCTCCATGTAGTCGCTCCTGATGGCGATCGCCTTGTCCACGGCGCCGATGCCATCCATCACGTACTGGAGCTTTTCCTTGTCGTTCAGGCGGAAGTCGCGGTTGGCCTTGTCCCAGTTGTAGACGGCCACGGTGTAGTGGGCCTCGGGGTTGTTCGGCTCGATCTTGATCCGCTCCTGCAGGTACTCCATCGTCTTCTCGAAGTCGCCCTGCGAGTTGTAGAACTCGGCCAGGCGGACGTAGACGAGCGGGTCGTTCGGCCGGGCGTCCCTGGCCTGCATGAAGGTCTGCTCGGCCAGCTCGTACTCGCCCGAGTCCTGGTAGAGGCGGGCGAGCATGAAGTAATTGGTCGGCTCGGTGGGGCTGAGCGCGATCATCTGCTTGATGATGGGTTCGGCCTGGGTCGGGTCGTTCAGCTTGTCCTGGCCGTATGCGGCGATCAGATACTCGAGCGACCGGGTGCGCATGGTCGGGTCGGTGATCTTCTCGCTGGCGATCTTGTAGTTGGCGACCGCCTTTTCGAGGTAGGCGTCGTTGGCCGGCTCGCCCTTGCGGGCCGGGCGGTACAGGTTGTCGTAGGAGTTGGCCAGGAAGAAATAGACACAGCCGGGGCTTTCGCCGCACGTGTTGAGTTCACCCAGGGGGTCGGCCGCGACGGCCTCCTCGTATTTCTCGGCGGCGCCGCGGAAGTCGTTGCCCGCGTAGAGCTTGTTCCCGTCCTTGTACGCCTTCATGGCGCGGATCTGACCAAGCTGGCCGCAACCGGTAAGCGCGAGCCCCAATCCGGCGACGAGCGCCAGACCCGTTGCTGCTGACCGCATCCTCATCGTATCCCCCTGTGGTGCTGTGATGGTACCGACGTCCGTGCCGTGACAATCCCTTACAAACGAGCGCCGCGGCCGGGTCGAAGACCGGGAGTATAGCCTCGTTTCTTGACCGGTCGCAACCCCGACCCTATGATCGTTTAGACACCACTCGACCGATTTTGGACCGCGCCCATCAATGATTCGCTTCGAGGATCTGCTCGACAAGGTCCGGGGCTACAGCCCCGACGCCGACCTCGAACTGCTCCGCAGGGCCTACGTGTTCTCGGCCCTCGAGCACAAGGGCCAGGTCCGCCATTCGGGGGAGCCCTACCTCGTCCATCCCCTCGAAGTCGCCGACATCCTCGCCGACATGAAGCTCGACGCCGTGTGCGTGGCCGCGGGCCTCCTCCACGACGTCGTCGAGGACACGCTCACCACGCCCGAGAAGATCCGCGAGCGCTTCGGGGAGGACGTCGCGCACATTGTCGAGGGCGTCACCAAGATCGGCGCGATCGCCTTCTCCTCGCGGGAAGAGCGCCAGGTCGAGAACTTCCGCAAGATGCTGCTGGCGATGGTGGATGACATCCGCGTCATCCTCGTCAAGCTCGCCGATCGCCTGCACAACATGCGGACGCTGCAGTACATGCCGGAGGAGCGCCGCGGCCACATCGCGCAGGAGACGCTCGATATCTATGCGCCCATCGCCAACCGCCTGGGCATGTCGAAGGTCAAGAACGAGCTCGAGGAGCTCTCGTTCAAGTTCCTCGAGCCGACGGCCTACGACTCCCTCAAGGCGCGCGTGGACGCCAGGCGGCGCGCGGCCGAAGGGAGCATCGACGAGCTCACGTCCCGCATCCGCGCGAAGCTCGCCGAGGCGCAGGTCCCCGTCGTCGAGATCGATGGGCGCATCAAGCGCCTGTACAGCATCTGGTTGAAGCTGCGGAAGCAGAAGATCGACCTCGAGCAGGTGTACGACCTCATCGCACTCCGCGTCATCACGCCGTCGGTCAAGGACTGCTACGCGGCGCTCGGCATCATCCATCAGACGTGGTCTCCCGTGCCGGGGCGCATCAAGGACTTCATCGCGATGCCGCGCCCGAACGGCTACCAGTCGCTGCACACCTCCGTCGTCAGCGAGCGCGGCCTGGCGTTCGAGGTGCAGATCCGCACCGAGGACATGCACCGGCGCGCGGAGGAAGGCATTGCCGCGCACTGGAAGTACAAGGAAGGGCGCGTCGGCGCCGGCCGCGACGAGCAGTACTTCCAGTGGCTGCGCCAGCTGCTCGAATGGCAGCAGGAGGTGCGCGATCCGCAGGAGTTCCTCACGAACCTGAAGATCGACCTGTACCCCGAGGAGGTCTACATCTTCACGCCGCGCGGCCAGGTGAAGGTCCTGCCGAAGGGCGCCACGCCTGTCGACTTCGCCTACTCGATTCACACCGACGTCGGGCACCAGTGCGTCGGCGCGCGGGTCAACGGCCGGATGGTGCCGCTCCGGACCCGGCTGAACAACGGCGACATCGTGGAAGTGCTGACCAACGCCAACACGAAACCCAGCCGCGACTGGCTGAACTTCGTCGTCACGTCGCGGGCGCGCAACAAGATCAAGCATCTCATCCAGGAAGAGGAGAAGACGCGCGCGGTGGAACTGGGCCGCAAGGTCTTCGAGAAGGACGCGCGGCGCTTCGACCTGAATCCGGCCCGGCTGCTGCTCGATACGGACCGCGTCACGGCCGTCGCCGCCGAGTTCGGCGCCCAGAAGCCCGACGACCTTCTCGCGCAGATCGGCTATGGGAAGGTCTCCGCGCGACAGGTGCTCGACAAGCTGGTGCCGCAGGGGGAGCTCAAGGAGAAGGCCGCCGAGCACCCGGTCGTGTCGGCGGTCAAGCGCGTCCTCAGCCCGGGAAGCGCGGGCGCCGACCGCATCAAGGTCAACGGCGCCGACGAGCTGATGGTCTTTCGTGCGCGCTGCTGCAACCCGATCCGCGGCGAGGCCATCGTCGGGTACATCACCCGCGGCAAGGGCGTGTCGGTGCACTCCGCCAACTGTCCCAACGTCCTCAACCTGCAGTTCGACCCCGAACGCCGCATCGACGTCGAGTGGGACAAGGGCAGCGACAACGCGCCCTACACCGTCCGGCTCCTGATGGCGGTCGAGGATCGGAAGGGCATGCTCGCGGCCCTCAGCGCGCGCGTGGCCGACATCAACACGAACATCACCAACCTCGAGGCGAGCACCGGGGATTCGTCCCACGCGACCGTCGGGATGACGGTGGAGATCAAGGACATGAAGCACCTCGAGAAGGTGATCAAGTCCCTCCGCGGCGTGGCCGGCGTGCTCGACGTCGAGCGCGCGCCGAATCGGTGAATGGGGTAGGTAACCCTGAAGGGTTGCCTCTGCAGAGGTCGGGTCGCCTCTACAGCGGTGGTGTAGTGGTGTAGGGGCAACCCTTCAGGGTTGCCCACTCAATCGAGAACCGCGATCACTTCGATCTCGACCTTGCAGTCCTTCGGAAGCCGTGCGACCTGGACGGTCGACCGGGCGGGGTAGGGCTTCGAGAAATACGCCGCGTACACGTCGTTCATCGCGGCGAACTCGTTCATGTCCGCGAGAAACACCGTGGTCTTGACGACGTGACGGAACGAGGCGCCGGCGCTCTCGAGGAGCGCCCGGACGTTGTCGAGCGCCTGCGTGGTCTGGCGGGCGATGTCGCCCTCGACGAGCTGGCCGGTCGCCGGGTCGAGCGGGATGGACCCCGACAGGAAGATCAGGTTGCCGGCGCGCAACCCGGGTGAGTACGGGCCAAGAACGGGCGGCGCGCCCGCCGGGCTGACGAGTTCGGGCATCTGACTAGGCGGCCTTGACAATCTTCTGCGAGCGGATGCAGCGCGTGCAGACGCGCATGCGCCTGGCTGCACCGTTCACGAGCGCGCGAACCGTCTGCAGGTTCGGCTCGAACCGCCGCGGAGTCACGTTGTGGGCGTGGGACACCCGGCGGCCGACCACCGGACCCTTGCCGCAGATTTCACAGCGCATGGCCATCGTTCTTGACACTCCTGCTGCACCCGGGGCGAGGCCTCCGGCTGCGGGGACAAACCCTGATGATAGCACGTCACGGCATGATGATTGGTGAGGCGGGGGCGTCCGCGCGCGCTTCGGCCGGCGGCGGCAGCAGGCGGCGGAGGACGGTCAGATACGCCTCCTCCGCGGCCTCGATGCCGGCCGACTCGTGACGGGCGCCACGCTCGATGCCCCGCAACACATCTGCGGTGTCCCGGGCGAAACGGGCGCCGCCCGACTTGCCGATCTCCGCCAGAATCTCGTCGAACTTTCGCCTCAGCCCCTCGCCGTTGGGCGTGGAAGCCGGCACCTGGGCGATGAGCCCGCCATCGGCCGCTTCGAGCGTGCTGGCCATCGCGTCGGCCGCATCCGCGACGTCGGCGTCGGTCAACCGCGCGATGCCATCGGGCTGGTGGCGGACGATGAGGCTGGCCAGGATGAAGAAGAGCTGAAGCTGCAGTTCCGTTGGCGGCACGTTCATCGCGGCCAGGAGCGTCGTCAGGTCCGCGGTCTGCTGCCTGCGCACGGCGGCCGCCGGATGTCGGTGCGCGGCTTCCAGAAAGCTGCAATCCGAAGGACAGCGGATCTCGACCAGCCGTTTGGTCGCGCAACATGTGGCGCAGATGTCCCGGGCCTGGGCCGGGCAGCGCCGCTTTGCCGGGCGCCTGGAACAGAGCGGGCACGTCACGCGTATCAGCTTATCTCCAAGCCAGCCGTGTGGCCACGAAGGGCCTTTCAAAGGACCCTTTCATAAGGAATGTAACTATTGCCCTCCCACGGCGTCTTATGGTAACGTTTCGCGGTTTATTGGTGTCCCCATGAGGGGACAGAGTGTCCTAGAACCCGATTGCGATGTCCGGCGTCTAATAGCAGTGAACGGTGTTCGATCCGGTGAAATCGGGCAGGACGGTGTCGGGGTAACTCATTACGTATGAAGGTATTGGAGCCTGAAGACCCGGGTGGGGGCAGTCACGGCCGCCGAGATGGCGTGTTCGACCTTGCCTTCCACGTTTCTTCCCCGAATTCTTCAGGTTCCACGCGTGATCGACCGTTTCCGGCCAGCGGTTGGTGGTCGGGTTCATAGGCACCGTCCTTGCATTACGGACGGCATCATACGGCTCCCGTCTAACGGTTCGGGAGTGGGGAAAAGGAGTGGCTGTCATGGCCAAGGTAACCAAGCGCACGACGACAGCGGTGGAGCCGAAGAGCGCCCGCTACGAAGAACTCCGCAAGATGCTCGACGATCGCCGTCGCGACATCCTGAGCGAGGTGAAGGGTCGCATTCGCGGTGTGCGCGCCGAGGGCGCCGACAAGCCGCACGATGTGCTCGACCCGGGTGAGACGAGCGAGGTCGACATCCAGGAGGATATCGAGTTCGCGCTCATCCAGATGAAGGCCGAGACGCTGAACAAGATCAACGAGGCGCTCTCGCGGCTCGAGGAAGGGACCTACGGTCACTGCTTCGAGTGCGGCGACGAGATTGCCGAGCAGCGGCTGCGCGCGCTGCCGTTCGCGGTCCGCTGCAAGGACTGCGAAGAGGCTCGCGAGAACGCGCAGAAGCGCGAGCGCACCGCTCAGCGACGCGGAGGGGCGAGCAGCCTCTTCTACGAATTCCAGGGATAACACCCGGCGTTCCAGCCACCTGCAGGCTCCGCCGGCGGCGGGGCCTGCGCCCCTCCTCCGGCCGAGTCGGCCCATACTCGCAATCCAGACGCTCGAATCCGCTGACATCGTTGGGGGCCGCATGAGCGACGTCGAATCCATCGTCATTCCCGAGGACGACAACAGTCGGCTGTCGGTGCCGGTGCCGCCGGAGCTGGGCGTGCTGCCGCTGCGCGACACCGTCCTCTTCCCGCAGGCGTTCATGCCGCTGGCCGTGGCGCGCGAGAGCTCGGTGCGGCTCATCGACGAGGCCGTCGCGGGCGGGAAGATGATTGCCGTCTTCACGCAGCGCGACGCCGGCGACGACGATCCGCAGCAGCAGGACCTCTATCCCATCGGGACCGCCAGCCATATCCACAAGATGTTCAAGCTGCCCGACGGCAGCCTTCGCATCATCGTCCAGGGGCTCGCGCGTGTGAGGCTCGACGAGGTGGCGGCGGTCCGCCCCTATCTGCGCGCGCGGGTCACCGAGATGCCCGAAGCGCTCGCCGAGAAGGACAAGCTCGAGATCGACGCGCTGCAGCGCAACATCAAGGCGAACTTCCAGCAGATCGTGTCGCTGTCGCCGCTCATGTCGGACGACCTGCAGACGCTCGCGATCAACATCACGGAGCCGGGCCGGCTCGCGGACTTCATCGCGTCGAGCCTGAGCACGATTGGCACCGAGGTCAAGCAGGACGTGCTGGCGACGCTCGACGTGCGGGCGCGGCTCGACGTGCTCAACCGGCTGCTCATCAAGGAGCTGGAGGTCCTCGAGCTCGGCTCGAAGATCCAGTCCCAGGTGCAGTCGGAGGTCGGCAAGAACCAGCGGGACTACTTCCTGCGCGAACAGCTGAAGGCGATCCAGAAGGAGCTCGGCGAGGGCGACGACCAGACGCGCGAGATCGACGAGCTTCGCGAGAAGATCGAAGCGGCGGGGCTGCCCGAGACCGTCAAGAAGGAGGCGATGCGGGAGCTGGATCGGCTCTCCAAGATGCCGCCCGCCGCCGCGGAGTACACGGTCGCGCGCAC
The DNA here is from genome assembly GCA_964543955.1 of uncultured Bifidobacteriaceae bacterium. GTDB lineage: Bacteria > Acidobacteriota > Vicinamibacteria > Vicinamibacterales > UBA2999 > VFZN01. Next base: position 43,885 of record CAZJBN010000011.1, on the reverse strand, counting down.
GTACCTCGACTGGATCGTGGCGCTGCCGTGGAACACGCGGACCGAGGACGTCATCGACCTCGTCCGTACCAAGGAAGTGCTCGACGCCGAGCATTCCGGCCTCGACAAGCTCAAGGATCGCATCCTCGAGTACCTGGCCGTGCGCAAGCTCAACCCCGATCTGAAGGGGCCCATCCTCTGCTTCGTGGGGCCGCCCGGCGTCGGCAAGACCTCGCTCGCGCGCGGCATCGCGCAGGCCCTCGGGCGCAAGTTCGTGCGCATCTCGCTCGGCGGCGTGCGCGACGAGGCCGAGATCCGCGGGCACCGCCGTACCTACATCGGCGCGCTGCCTGGCCAGATCGTCCAGGGACTGCGGCGTGCCGAGTCGAGGAACCCGGTGTTCATCCTCGACGAGATCGACAAGCTCGGCGCGGACTTCCGCGGCGACCCGTCGTCGGCGCTGCTCGAGGTGCTGGATCCGGAGCAGAACTACACGTTCCGGGATCACTATCTGGACGTGCCGTTCGATCTCTCCGAGGTCCTGTTCATCACGACGGCCAACGTGCTGGATACGATTCCCGGACCGCTCAGGGACCGCATGGAAGTGCTGGAGCTCGCCGGCTACACGGAAGAGGAGAAGCTCGCGATTGCCCGTGAACACCTCGTAGACAAGCAGGTCAGGAACCACGGGCTCACCAGCCGGCAGCTGAGCTTCGGCGACGCGGCGCTGCGCGCCGTGATTCGCGGCTACACGCGCGAGGCGGGCGTGCGCAACCTCGAGCGCGAGATCGGGGCCATCTGCCGCAAGATCGCCCGGCGGCGGGCCGAGGGCGACACCGCGAAGGTCAGGGTGACGCCCGATCTCGTCCATCAGCTCCTCGGCGCCCCGCGGTTCATGGACGAAGACATCGAGAACCGCACGCGGCAGCCTGGCGTCGCCACCGGCATGGCGTGGACGCCCGTGGGCGGGGACGTGCTCTTCGTCGAGGCCTCGCGCATGGCGGGGAGCGGCTCGTTGACGCTCACCGGCCAGCTCGGCGACGTGATGAAGGAGTCGGCGCGTGCCGCGCTCTCGTGGGTCCGTGCGCACGCAACCGAATGGAACATCGATCCGGACTTCTTCAAGTCCTCCGAGATCCATCTCCACGTGCCGTCGGGTGCGATCCCCAAGGACGGCCCGTCCGCAGGCGTCACGATGGTCACGGCGCTCGTGTCGGCGCTGTCGCGCCGGCCCGTCCGCGGGGACGTGTCGATGACGGGCGAGATCACGCTGTCGGGCAAGGTGCTGCCGGTCGGCGGCATCAAGGAGAAGGTGCTGGCTGCCAGGCGCGCCGGCATCAAGGAAGTGATCCTGCCCCGGCAGAACGACAAGGACGTCAAGGAGGACCTGAACGAGGAGCTCCGCCGCGGACTGACGATTCACCTCGTCAGCACGATCGACGAGGTGCTGCTCCTGGCGCTCCTCCCGGCGACGCGCACCGCCGTCAAGAGCGCCAAGGCGCCGGCCAGCCGCCGCGCGCACGCGGCGCTGCAGTAGGTATTGGGCATCCTTGAAGGGTTGCCCCCACAGGGAATTCTGTAGAAGCAGAGTTCAGAGCTGCCTGGACCGGGCTCCGTGGATGCAACCCCTTGAAGGGTTGTCGACGGGTAATCACCTGTGGAGGCAACCGAATGCTTCGGCGGACCGCCGTAGCCCTGGCGGAGACTGGTCAGGGTCGCC